>JAJRQT010000189.1 GCA_024280115.1 Bacteroidota bacterium
AGCCTGAATATCTGCATTTTAACTGAAAAAACCTAATAAATAGCGAAAAGATTCACATAAAAAATTGACCTTAATTTATTGATAATCTTTTAGTTACATGATTTAAAAGAGACACTAAGTAGTGCTTGCAAGAAAACTCCGTTGTATCCTGCCCGCACCCCTAAAATCCTCTAAAGGGGAAATCCCGACGCACTGAGTGAGACACGCATCACCTTTAGTGGATTGTAAATTTTTTGATAGGTAAAGTTTACTTAGATGATTGTAAGGAATGGAAATAGGACTATCAGGTCAATGAAAACGCCGTATTTGTTTTTTAAAACTATCTTAAGCGTATGTAATGCTTTACTCATTTGTTTTTCTACAGTACCCTGGGATATTTTTAATATATTGGATATTTCTTTGTAGGTGAGACAATTTTCACGACTTAGTTTAAAGATGGTTCTTCGCCTGGAAGGTAGCTCATCAATCAATTTTGAAATTATACCGGATAGTTCGTAAAAATTTACCAATTGCTCTGTGGATTCGCTGGAGGCCACACTCATTTCTTTGGCATTTACTTTCTCTATTCGCTTTTCAGTCGCTACGTACTGCCTGATTTTATCAATCACTAAGTTTTTAGCAATAGTATAAAGAAAGCCTGACAGGTTTTTATCAATATCTATAGTTGCCCGCTTTTCCCACAGCTTTACAAAAACATCCTGAACAATTTCTTCAGCGTCCTCTTTAGTTAAGGAAAAATGCAAAACGAAATGCAAAACTTTGTTAAAAAATGAGGTGTATATTTTCTTGAAAGAATTGATGTCTCCTTCTGCTAATCCAGATATTAAGTCTGAAGATATCTGGTAATCAAAATTTTCAAATTTCCTTTCCAATGAATAAAAAGGTTTAGTAGAAATCTCGTAAAATTGGGTGACTAAATATAATGATATTTTCACAAAACCTCCATAAAATCAGATGATTTTTAATTCTACGGAGGATAATTATTTATTGCACTTTGTATAGTATTCAGCTGTTAATATCTAACCGTTCAAATGTATAAATTCAGTTTGATAGAAAGAAAACATATAATTGGGCTATACCTTATCGGGCACCACATATGGCTCACGATAATCCCGGGTCAACATGTCGTTTGCGCCCTCATTATTTATAAATTTCTCAGTAGTCGGATTAAAATCAATAGACTGACCACCAAGCCTATATGAAATATTTGCTAAATGAGGTAAGGCCGTTGAAAGGAATCCTTCATAAATATCACACGTCAAATCTGCTTTGTTTCCGGATCGAACAGCAGCAATAAAGTTGGCGTAATGACCTCCACCTCCCGGTGCCGCAAGATACCCTACTACTTTATCTTCGCCGCCTTCTGCTTCAGAGCTTGTGCCGGGTTCTCCCTTCTTACCCATGTAGGTGGCCCAGTTACTTCCATTCACTTCCATCCAGCCTTCAGTGCCATAAAAGATGTTACCGATCTTTACTCCAAATTTACCTTCTCCATTGGTGTCTAAACCACGGGTTTCGAATTGAAGTATTTTCCCGTCTTCATATTCAAATATTGATGCTTGCGTATTAGGCGTCTCCTGACTGCAATCGGTATATTTGTAATATCCACCCAATGATTGAATGCGTACAGGATGCATATCTTTTTTCAATCCCCAACGGGCAATATCAAATTGGTGAGGGCCCTGATTTCCCGTATCACCATTACCGGTATTCCAGTGCCAGTGCCAGTTGTAATGGCCTCTTTTCTCATTGTAGGGTCTCCATTTGGCTGGTCCTAACCACAAATCATAATGCAATCCTGCCGGCGGCGCGCTGTTTTCTGATCTCCCAAAAGACCCTCTTGGCTTGTAGCACAATCCTTTGGCCATATAAACATCTCCTATTACACCATTGTGCAAAGCTTGCATGGCTTTTCGGACATTTGGAATAGATCTGTTCTGAAACCCAACCTGTACAACCTTATTGTACTTTCTGGCGGCCTCAATCATCTGACGGCCTTCCCACACATTGTGTGAGCAAGGTTTTTCCACATATACATTTTTCCCTGACTGAACTGCCCATATGGTGGCCAATGCATGCCAGTGATTGGGGGTGGCAATTGATACGGCATCTATGTCAGCGTCTTCAAATACCCTGCGCATATCAACCTCAGTCCCGGGTTTTTCACCCTGTAAATCTCCTATGGTCTTTACTCTTTCGGCATAAAGGTTTTCGTCAACATCACATATTGTTTTTACGAATATGTTGTCTTTTTTTGCCATTCCTGCCCATCGTTTCAAATGGCCATTTCCCTGGCCTCTAACGCCGATTACACTCATATTGATGCGTTCATTGGCTCCTAAAATGGAACTGTAACTCTTTGCGCTCATGCCTAAGGTAGAAGCACTCAAGGTGATTCCCGTGGCGCCCAAGGCTGTCTTTTTGATGAATGATCTTCTGCTATCTTTCATTATTGGGTTTATTAATTTTAAAAAAAATCTATGGTAATTTGGTGATTTTACTTCAAAAAACAAACGTTTGCAGGATTATACTTTGGCTGAAAATAAAAATACTATAAAACTCGGTAATTGATTAAAAACGAAGAAGAGACTTTTTGGCTAACCAATCAATTCGCAATCGATTTGAAGGTATAGAATGTCAGGGCAGAGATCTCTTCACCAACTTGATGATTCATTGACTCATATCCGTAATCATCCATTTCTTTTAAAAAATCTGGTTCATACAATTTTAGATGTTTACAATCTCCGTGAATCTGTCCGAGTTTACTTCCCATTCTTTCCATGATTACCAGTTTTCCATCTGGCTTAAGTAACTTCCGGATATCTAACATTATTGGCTCCCTGGCTATAATTTCATGGAATACATTGATCATGATCACCCGATCAAATATCCCTTGTGGTAGATTAGTTGATGTTTCTGTACCTACCACAAGATTAAACTCGGCCTTTATAACCATTCCCTTTAGTTCTTCATGATATTCCAGCACCTTATCAAATTGGTACAGCCTGGATGAATCAATTTCCTGAAGGTACCAGTGAATATCATCTACAACATAAGAAACCTCTACTTCCACACGTCCATTTCCCGCCCCAATGCTCGCAATAGTTTCTCCCTGCTTACATCCCAGTAGTTTTGAGTAATTCTCAAAATTATCAATAGCCTCCTGATACGTTTTTGGATACCACCCATATTCGTAAGGTTTATTTTTTGACCTTTTGAGAGAGCTACATCGAAATAAAAATAATCCAATGAAAAGAATAGCAATGAATTTTAAGTTGATTGTCATGTAAAAAAGATTGATGTCATCTGAAATAAATTAATGAATTTTATCCTTTTTCTCGAACGAAATTCACAATATTTAATTGATAAAATGGCAATTCTATTGAAAAATTCATATTGCCTCCTAACTTATCCGGATATAAAAATGTGATGAAGCACACTTATCTATTTGATGTCTCCTTTAATTTTGCCAATTAATTTTTAAAAACAATGTCACTGACAAAAGAAGTTTCCAGAAATAATTATTATGCTTTTCTGTGGCATGCGGGGATTTCGGCCATTGCTTTGTCATTTGTGGATGTAGATACGGTAATTCCTTCCATGTTGATAAATGCCGGGGGAACTTCCATCCACGTTGGAATTCTAACGGCCATATTAATTGGAGGCACGCGTTTATCTCAATTGTTTTTTGCTCCTTATATAAATTCCAAATCTAATAAAAAGGGATTGCTAATTACCGGCATCTATTTGCGAGTGGTCGCTCTTGCGGGTATGGCTGCAATATTTTTTTTCTTTGATAGTTTTTCCAATGCCGTCATCATTTTCCTCATTTTCTTATTGATGACAGGTTTTTCGTTGGGAGGAGCATTCGCCACAATTTCCTATACCGATATTCTTGGTAAATCAATATTGGAAAGCCTGAGAAAGTCATTTTTTTCCATACGGCAGATTCTCATGAGCAGTGTAACCCTGATTTCAGCATGGGTTGCAGGCTACATTCTTAAACTATTTGACTATCCTGTAAATTATATATATGTCTTTTTAATCGCAGCGCTGGCCCTCCTGATAGCATCTCTTGGATTTTGGAAAATCAAAGAAGTTAAAATTGCGCCGCCAAAATTAAAGAAAAGCATCATCGCTTCCATCATTGATGAATTGAAATCAAATCAGCAACTCACCTACTATCTTTTATTGACAAATACCCTGGGGTTGGGTTATTCTATATTACCATTTACTCTTTTGTTGGGAAAGGAGCAAGGTGATTTGAGTAATGAGTTTGTGAGCAATTTATTGCTTGTAAAAATGTCAGGACTTATCCTGGCCGGGATATTGATTTATTTCTATTCAAAAAGAATAAAATATGCAACTATGTTGAAAGTAACGTTTGTTCTCGGGGTACTGTTTCCGGTATTTGCCTGGTTATTTAAGTCACATGTGGAGGCTTATTATTTAACATTTTTCCTGGGGGGATTGTATGGAAGTTTATTTTTAGTTTCATCCGGAGGGATTTTGTTGGAAATATCCAATTCGTCAAACCGGTCGATATACGCTGGAATATCAGGCGCGGGAAATATATTGCCAACACTTATTCCACTCGTCGCCGGGGTAATCATTGCTCAATTTGGATTCCAGGCCTTTTTTATAACTATTTTAATAATTACCCTTAGCTCACTGTATTTTATATATAAACTAAATTGTTTGAAATAGAGATGGAGGACAAGATGAATTCTAATTTTCCGGAGTGGATTCAGTTCTTAATAAAAAAGGATCAACCCTAAAACCTTGAGGTTTAACTACAAAATGAATCGCAACTATAGTTTGTATGAACTTTCAAGGCTATGGTATTTTACATATATTATTGAGCAAGATAATTTATGGATTTTCATTTCTTTTCCATTCGATGAAAAGAAACGAAACAAACCTGCCTGCCAAGCGCAAGCCACTGCAAAGGCAGGCAGGGAAAAATCTCGTCAAAACAATGCTTCCACCCGCATTGCCTTCGCACCCTCCATCGGTCGCCATAGGCTTGCCGACGGCGATGCGCTGTTTTGACTGGCCCACGCTCATTACCCGTGGAAGAATTTTGATCGTGATCCTTTATTGAAATTTCACAAAGATGTCTTCTTCTTTATCCTATTGTTCAGAAATTATTCCCACCAGAAATGTCCATTGATGCGTAAAAAAGCCCTGCTCATATATTAATGAACAGGGCTTTTGATTAATCGTATAATTTCTTATTCAGAAACTACTTCAAATTTTACTTCGTGTTTTACCTCTTTATGAAGATCGAGCAGGGCAATGTATTCCCCGACTTCTTTTGGTTTTTCAGGAAACGAAATTTGTTTTATGTCAATTCCAATTCCTTTTTCCGCCAGTAAATCAGAAATTTGTAGTGTGGTAACCGCACCAAAAATCTTTCCTGATTCCCCGACTTTCGCTCCAACTTTTAATGTCACATCTCCAATCTGTTCAGATAAAGCAATAGCATCATTTTTAATCTTTTCAGCTTTATGAGAAGCTTGCTTTATGTTTTCTTCAATTTTCTTTTTATTGGAGTTATTGGCGATTATCGCAAATCCCTGTGGGATCAGATAATTTCTCCCATATCCTGGCTTTACACTTACGGTGTCATTTTTGTAGCCAAGACCCTGAATGTTTTGAATTAATATTACTTCCATTTTACTAACTAATTTTCTACTTCAATGAATCTGTTACATATGGGAGTAAGCCTATGTGCCTTGCCCGCTTTACTGCCTGGGATACTTTCTTTTGAAATTTAATGCTCGTACCGGTAAGTCTTCGGGGAAGAATCTTTCCTTGCTCATTCACAAATTTCAACAGAAAATTAGCATCTTTATAGTCTATGTATTTGATTCCGTTTTTCTTAAAACGGCAATACTTTTTCTTTTGTTGATCCTTATTTATAGGTTCGTTAACTAATGTCATTTTGCTACTTCTTTTTTAGGTTCTTCTTTTTTATTGAATGCGCCACTTCGTCGCTTTGTGTTGTATGCCACTGCATGTTTGTCTAAAGCAGTAGTTAAGAATCGCATTACTTTTTCATCTCGTCTGTACTCTAATTCCAGACTTTCCACAACTCCTGGTTCTGACGTAAATTCAATAAGATGATAGAAGCCCGTAGATTTCTGCTGAATTGGGTATGCCAGTTTTTTGAGGCCCCAACTTTCGCTTTGAATAATCTTCGCACCATGATCAGTCAACACTTTGCTGAATTTTCCGGCAGTATCCTTCATCTGTGTATCAGACAAAACGGGAGTTAAAATGAATACTGTCTCGTAATTTTTTAAATTCATTGTATTATATAAATAAAGTTAATTTTTCGGGCTGCAAAGATATGATAATAATCAATAAAGAACAAACTCTAAAAATTATCTTACTGAATCCAGATAGATCAGCTTGGTTAAATTTTATTTTGAGGTGTTGGGAATATTATTAAAAAGGGCATCGCTTTGTTCTATAACAACCCAGGGCGAAGTAAAGCCAGGCCCTGAGTTGAATTATTGATATAAACTAACCCTGAAAGTGCGATACTCATTATTATAAAAATATCAACCACCATTGTATTGTTCATCAAAATCAGTATTGTTTCCACTGAAAAATATATGCAATTCATCTTTAAAAGTTTTTTTATACAAATGTGGATGCTGAATTTATCTTACGGACTTTCAGCCCTTACTAAAGATAAACTTGAATACTCTGGGCTTTGATTCTCTTCGCCCAGAGCTAATACCTTTAATCCTTTCAGGATTATGATAAAAAACAAATTTTGGTTCTCGACAACTCAAAATAAGACCCAGTCATTCAGCCTGTTTTTTTCAATTTAATTTTATGACTTAACATATAAAAATCAGCTAAAAATCACTACTTTTGCATTTATTTTAGAAAATATGAGCGAAAAAAAAGATCAACATAGAGGAGACTATTCAGCAGACAATATTCAGGTTTTAGAAGGATTAGAGGCAGTCAGAAAACGTCCGGCTATGTATATTGGTGACGTCAGCGTAAAAGGACTTCATCATTTGGTTTGGGAGGTTGTTGATAATTCAATTGACGAAGCGCTAGCAGGGCATTGCGATACCATTAGCGTCACCATTCACAAAGACAATTCAGTAAGTGTAATCGACAATGGCAGGGGTATTCCTACCGATATGCACGTTAAAGAAAAAAGGTCAGCCCTTGAGGTGGTGATGACCGTGCTACATGCCGGATGAAAATTTGATAAAGATACCTATAAAGTTTCAGGAGGTTTGCATGGTGTAGGCGTGTCATGTGTGAATGCACTGTCTATCATGCTGAAAGCTACTGTTCATCGAAGTGGTAAAATTTATGAACAAGAGTATTCTAGGGGGAAACCTCAATATTCTGTAAGAGAAGCAGGTACGACTGATATTACAGGAACAAAAATCCACTTCAAACCCGATGATCAAATATTTATAACATTAGAATACAAATATGAAACAGTTGCTTCCAGGTTGAGGGAATTATCATTTCTTAATGCTGGAATTACCATAAATCTTGAGGATGAAAGAGAACAAGAAGATGATGGGAGCAATAGATCAGATTCGTTTTTATCGGAGGGAGGTCTTCGCGAATTTGTAAATTATCTGGACAGCAACAGAGAAAAACTCATTCATGAGTGTATTTATATCAATACTGAAAAAGGCGGAATGCCGGTCGAAGCTGCATTGAGCTATAATAGATCATACACAGAAAATATGGTTTCTTATGTGAACAATATAAACACTATTGAAGGAGGAACACATGTTGCCGGCTTTAGACGTGCTTTAACAAGGACATTAAAATCCTATGCTGATAAATCAGGATTATTGGATAAGGCAAAGGTTGAAGTAAGTGGAGATGATTTTCGTGAAGGTTTAACGGCAGTCATCTCTGTGAAAGTTCAAGAACCTCAATTTGAAGGACAAACAAAGACCAAGCTTGGAAATAACGAAGCGATGGGCGCAGTCGATACTGCAGTAGGAGAGGCACTGAATGAATACCTGGAGGAAAATCCAAAGGAAGCCAAAACCATTGTTCAGAAAGTGATACTTGCAGCGCAGGCACGTCATGCAGCAAGAAAAGCCAGGGAAATGGTCCAGCGTAAAAATGTATTGAGTGGAACAGGCCTTCCCGGTAAATTAGCTGACTGTTCAGATAATGATCCGGCGGTATGTGAATTATATCTTGTTGAGGGAGATTCTGCGGGGGGATCAGCAAAGCAGGGAAGGAATAGAGCCTTTCAGGCAATTTTACCTCTGAGGGGAAAAATCCTAAATGTGGAAAAAGCCCAGGAACATAGAATCTATGAAAATGAAGAGATAAAAAATATGATCACAGCTCTTGGAGTAACGTTTGGAACTGAAGAGGATGAAAAGGAATTGAATACCGTAAAGCTGAGATATCATAAAATTATTATAATGACCGATGCTGATGTAGATGGAAGCCATATCCGTACATTGATTCTCACATTCTTCTTTAGATATATGAAAAAACTAATTGAGCATGGATATCTATATATCGCATTACCACCACTGTATTTGCTAAAACGAGGGAAAAATGAGCGTTATTGCTGGGATGAAGCGGAGCGAGAGCGAATTACTGTGGAATTGGCTTTAGATGGAAGAGAAGATTCTGTAAGTGTACAGCGCTATAAAGGTCTTGGTGAAATGAATCCCGAGCAGCTTTGGTCAACCACAATGGATCCGGAACGGAGGAGTTTGAAACTGGTAACCATCGAATCTGCAGCAGAAGCAGATCACCTGTTCTCAATGTTGATGGGGGACGAGGTGGCACCTCGGAGAGAGTTTATTGAATCCAATGCGAAATATGCAAACATTGATATATAAAGTTTTATTATCAATAAGGTTCAATTTTTAGTGAGTTATCCCAATTTATTGATCCGGTTCTCAGAAACATTTTTAATTGGGAGGTGTTTATATGAGCCGCTAATTAGTCAAAAAATAAATCAGAATATCCAATATTAAAATAGCTGCCGATCATTTAGCAATATGAGTTTTTCCTAAAAAGGGAGCATTTGAAATTTATATTTTGAAATTTGTTTTTTCAGTTTATCTGTGTTTGGGTTTATCGGAATAAGCCCTGTTTTTATTTTATAATTTCTCAAAAATGATAGAAACCGATCGCACATCCACTCAAATAATAAAGAGTAAATTTATAAGTAGAGATTTAAGCTGGCTTAAATTCAACAATCGGGTTTTGGATCAGGCAAAAAAGCCTGGAAGAAATTTTTTTGATAAGTTGAAATTTATGGCCATCACCTCATCCAATCTGGATGAATTTTTCATGATCAGGGTTGGGAGTCTTTATAATTACCTCGATTATCAAAAGGAAAGGGTAGATTATTCCAGCCTCAGAGAAATACCATTCAAGCAAAAATTGTTGAATGAAGTAAGACAATTTTTTGCAGATCAGTCCAATCATTATCTCAAGCAAATCCGTCCTCAATTCACCAAACATAAATTCAACATATTGGGAGTGAATGAGTTGGATGAGGCCGAGAAGGAAAAAGTAAAAGAGTATTTCAAAAAGACCATATTTCCTATGCTGACGCCAATGGTCTTTGATAACTACCATACTTTCCCGTCCCTGATGAATAAAATATTGATTTTCGGTGTGGTTACCATTGATCATAGAGATGCCGCCGAAAAGAAAAAGCTATCCTTTATTCAGATACCTACAAATCTTCCTCGTTTCTTTGAAATATTGAGAGAAGATAAATTGCTTTTTATCCCAATAGAAGAAGTGATCCGGGCACATATTCATAAGCTATTCAGAAACATTAGTATAGAAACCGTGAATCTTTTTCGGATTACCAGGAATGGCGATTTTACATTGGATGAAAGTGATGATATTGAGCTCACCTTTCTTGAAGAGCTGAGAAGAAAATTAAAGACGAGAAAAACAGGCAGGGTAGTAAGATTGGAAGTTGAGGAGAATGCAAATAAATGGATGTTGCGCGTTCTGAAAAACAGGTGGGACATCGAAGATGACAATATTTTCGAAGTCTCTGAAAGTAATTTATTTGACTACACTGCGTTTTGGCAAATTATCGGGCACAATGAGTTTAAAAATAAAATACCAAAATTTCACCCCTCTGTGTTACCTGTTTCTATGGCAGATATCGGTGCTGAAGAAACAATTTTTGAAATACTGAAACAAAGAGATGTTCTATTGCACCATCCTTACAATAGTTTTGACCCATTGTTGCAATTGTTGGAAAAATCTGCTGAAGATTCGCGAGTATTGTCCATAAAGCTTACCATATACAGGTTGGCAAAGGATTCGAGAGTAACGGCAGCCTTGCTGAAAGCTGCTGAAAACGGGAAACACGTTTCTGTTTTATTTGAGGTAAAAGCCAGGTTCGATGAGGAAAATAATTTGAAGGAAGCAAAAAGACTTCAAAATGCCGGATGCTTTGTGATATATGGTATTCAGGATGTAAAAACTCATACCAAACTTTTGCTGATTGTCCGAAAGGAAGGAGAGAAAGTGACCAGGTATGTACATATGGCAAGTGGTAATTATAATGAATCTACCGCTAAACTTTATACGGATTGGGGGATTCTGACTTCAAATGAAGTTTATGCACATGATGTATCAGAATTTTTCAATGCCATCACGGGTCATTCAGCTCCGAGAATTTATAAGTACTTATTGACTGCGCCAAAAGACATGCGCCAAAAGTTGATAGAATTGATTAGAAATGAGGCTGCAAATGCTAAAAATAAAATCACCAGCGGCATTATTATCAAACTCAATTCTCTTCAGGACAAAGAGACCATAAGTGAATTATATAAAGCATCACAAGCGGGCGTGCAGATCAAACTGATCATTCGGGGCATCTGCAGCTTACGGCCGGGGAGAAAAGGTCTGAGTGAGAATATTGAAGTTATTTCCATCATAGGAGATTACTTAGAACACTCGAGAATTTATTATTTTCATAATAATGGAGATCCGAAAATCTACGGTGGCAGTGCTGATGTAATGGTCAGAAGTTTTGACCGTAGGATAGAGTCTTTGTTTATGGTTGTGGATCCGGTATTAAAAAAAGAGGTCATGAATATGCTTGAATATAATTTAAAGGATAATGTGAATTCGTATGTAATGAAAGAAGATGGGACATATGAGGTGAAAAAATCTAATAATAAGACTGCATTCAACATTCATAAAGAGTTTTTCAAGGTCACTAAAGAAATTATTGAAAATGTTGAATTATTCAATTAGGCTATATTCTGGAAAATATGGAATTATAAAATTATAATTTTCCCTTACTAACCAATATATTTGCAAAACTTATCCAGAAAGACTGAGGGACCGGGCCCTGTGATGTCTTGGCAACATTTTATAATTGTGCCAACTCCCGCCACGCATTAGGCGTGGGAAGATAAGGGTCTCACACGATACACCTCAAGCGTTTTCCGGTAAGTATTACAATTTAAAAAGAATCAATTTGAAAGATATAAAAGCAATTCTTGCTGAGAGAATTCTCATTCTTGATGGCGCAATGGGTACTATGATCCAAAGCTATCGTCTGAAAGAAGAAGATTATAAAGGTGAATACTTTAAAAACCATGATTTTTCTCTGAAAGGTAACAATGATATACTTTCTTTGAGCAGGCCGGATATAGTCAAGGAAATAGAAAAAGCATATCTGCTTGCAGGGGCAGATATTATTTTAACAAATACTTTTAGCGGTACATCACTGGGGCAGGCAGACTATAAAACAGAATTTGCAGTTTATGATTTAAATTTTCAATCAGCAAAGATAGCAAAAGAAGTTGCTGGGGAGGTCACCATGCTACAGCCAGAAAAGCCAAGATTTGTTGCAGGCTCACTTGGCCCAACTAATAAAACAGCTTCTCTCTCTCCGGATGTCAACGATCCAGCATACAGATCAGTCACATTTGATCAGTTGGTTGATGTTTACCAGGAACAAGCCGGCGCACTGATAGATGGAGGTGTTGATATTTTGATGGTTGAAACCATCTTTGACACGCTTAATGCCAAGGCAGCACTTTTTGCCATAAGCAATATTTTTGAGGAGAGATCTATAAAAATACCGGTAATGATTTCCGGAACGATCACAGATGCATCGGGAAGAACACTTTCAGGACAGGTTACAGAAGCATTCTGGAATTCCATTTCCTATATGGATATTTTGAGTGTCGGATTCAATTGCGCTTTGGGTGCAGACATGATGAGGACTTATGTTCAGGAGTTATCCAGAATTGCCCATGTTCCAATCAGTGTTCATCCAAATGCCGGATTACCAAATGAATTTGGACAATATGATGAAACGCCGGAATATACAGCCAAGATATTGGGAGAGTTCGCCGCTGAAGGATTGGTAAATATTGTCGGCGGATGTTGCGGAACCACACCAGATCATATAAAAGCCATAGCAGAGGAGGTGTCGCAATATAAACCTCGAAAAGTCATAGTGCAGGATGGATTTCTTCATTTAAGCGGTTTGGAGGCATTGACCGTAAAGCCTGATTCGATCTTTGTGAATATTGGAGAGAGAACCAACGTGACAGGATCAAGGAAATTTGCGAGGCTGATAAAAGAAGATAAATACGATGAAGCCCTTGTGGTGGCCATGAGCCAGGTGGAAGGGGGGGCTCAGATCATAGATGTAAATATGGATGAGGGCATGCTAGATTCAGAAGCGGCCATGACGCGGTTTTTAAATCTGATTGCATCAGAGCCTGAAATTGCCAAATTACCTATCATGATCGACTCTTCTAAATGGTCCGTAATCGAAGCGGGATTGAAATGTACCCAGGGTAAAAGCATCGTAAATTCTATATCACTTAAAGAAGGAGAGGAGGTTTTTAAAAAGCATGCCAGATTGGTGAAAAAATATGGTGCAGCAGCGATAGTAATGGCTTTTGATGAAAATGGGCAGGCTGATTCATATCAAAGAAGGATAGAAATTTGTAAGCGATCTTACGATATTTTAGTCACTGAGATCGGTTTCCCTTCTCAGGATATCATTTTTGATCCAAATATTCTAACCGTAGCAACTGGTATTGAGGAGCATAATAACTATGCCGTTGACTTTATAAATGCAGTAAAATGGATTAAGGGAAACCTTCCCGGTGCCCAGGTAAGTGGAGGAGTCAGCAATGTTTCATTTTCTTTTCGGGGAAATAATGTGGTGAGAGAGGCCATGCATTCAGCATTTTTATATCATGCTATAAAAGCAGGTTTGGATATGGGTATAGTGAATGCGGGCATGATCGAGGTTTATGAAGAAATCCATAAAGACCTGCTTGAACGGGTAGAGGATGTGTTGCTAAACAGAAGAAAAGACGCCACTGACAGGCTCATTGAATACGCAGAAAAAGTAAAGGGAGCGGGGAAAAAGATAGAAAAGGATGAAGTGTGGAGAAAATGGCCCGTTGGGAAAAGATTAAGTCATGCTTTGGTTAAGGGATTACTCGATCATATAATAGAAGATACAGAACAGGCACGCCAGATGTTTGACCATCCGATAAAAGTGATCGAAGGACCACTGATGGACGGGATGAACATAGTTGGAGATCTTTTTGGCGAGGGAAAAATGTTCTTGCCGCAGGTGGTGAAGAGCGCAAGAGTAATGAAAAAAGCTGTAGCACATTTGATCCCATTTATAGAGATAGCGCAGCAAGAATCAGGTGAGCAAGGGGGTACGAGCTCAGCGGGTAAAATTCTCATGGCAACAGTAAAAGGTGATGTTCATGACATAGGAAAAAATATTGTTGGAGTGGTACTGGCGTGCAATAACTTTGAGATTATCGACCTTGGAGTAATGGTGCCATTGGAAAAAATTCTTGATACAGCCCAAAATGAAAATGTTGATATCATTGGCTTGAGCGGACTTATTACACCATCGTTGGATGAAATGGTTTATGTAGCCAGGGAAATGGAGCGGCGAAAGCTCAACATCCCATTGTTGATTGGAGGCGCTACAACTTCCAGGATTCACACTTGTGTTAAAATTGACCTCAATTACAGCGGGCCGGTTATTCATGTAATTGATGCTTCGAAAAGTGTGCCCATAGCAAGCCGGTTGACTTCAAAGGATACAAAATTAAGAGATGGATTTTTACAGGATTTCAACCTGGAATATCAAAAGTTACGGGAGGATTATGAAAAGCGAAAAGGCACGAAAAAATCAATTTCCATAGCTGAGGCAAGGGCGAAAAAAGTTCCAATTGATTGGTCTGAATTTCGTCCGAAAGCACCTGAATTTTTAGGTAATAAAGTAATACTGGATGTCTCACTGAAAGATATCATCCCTTACATTGATTGGACCCCATTTTTTATTTCATGGGAGCTTACGGGTAAATATCCAGCAATTTTGGAAGATGAAATAGTTGGTGAAACAGCCGGGAAACTTCATCAGGACGCGCTTCAATTATTAGATAAAATAGTCAGCGAGAAATTACTTGAGGCAAAAGCAGTAATTGGATTTTTTAAAGCGAATTCAATTCACGATGATGATGTAGAAGTTTATAATCATTTACATGAAAGTTCTGATAATGGAAATACAATGTTGACTACGTTGAATTTTTTGCGTCAACAGAATAAAAAAGCGCCAAATCTTCCTAACTATGCACTGAGTGATTTTATCGCCCCAATTGAGTCTGGGAAAGAGGATTATATCGGAGCATTTGTTGTCAGTTGTGGATTTGGAGTAGAGAAGCTGGCCCGGGAATTCGAGGCGGATCTCGATGATTACAATTCCATCATGACAAAATCATTGGCCGATCGGCTGGCAGAAGCATTTGCTGAGTATTTGCATTTAAAAGTAAGGACTGAGTATTGGGGGTATGATAAATCTGAAAGCCTGGAAAATCAAGAATTAATTAAGGAAAAATATGTAGGCATAAGGCCTGCCCCGGGCTATCCTGCCTGTCCTGATCACCTGGAAAAAAGAAAGCTTTTTGACTTGCTTAATGTAGAAGAAGAAATTGGTGTGACCTTAACAGAAAGCTATGCGATGAATCCAGCAGCATCTGTCAGTGGATGGTATTTTGCTAATGAAAATTCAAAGTACTTTGGTCTGGGTAAAATTCAAAAGGACCAGGTTGAAGATTATGCTTTAAGAAAGGGGATGAGTGCCGAGGAGATTGAGCGCTGGCTTTCTCAGAATCTGGCGTATGATGTTTAGACTAATCATAAGGTGACATGAAGATGGATTCCTGTTTGCAGTATAAATTAAAAAGTTGTTTTGATTCCATTAAATTTAAGCTGCCGGCTATTTTCAAATGAGCACAGGCAGAATCGGAAAGGTTTAATTTTATCTCAGACTTGGCGAGGTGGAAATACGATGCTGCCTGATTAAAAGGTTTACCAATAAGATTTGAAAAAATATGGTATGCTCTTCCGGGGTCAGATTTTCTCTCATAAATAAGTCCTTTAAAATACGATGCTTTATAATGGTTCTCATTTCTATCAGTCAACCGGTTTAACAGAAATTCTGCGCTATCCAGGTTTTGAGTATCATAAGCCAGAATGAGTGCGGATCTAAACAGACTACTATCGTAGGTATGACTGTAATTTTTGACTTGATTAAACTCCTCCAATGCCATTTGAGGGTTATTTTTTTTAACCAGGCATATACCTTTCAAATAATGCAACTCAGATTCGAGAGAATCTCCGGGATTGTAGTCCAATCCCCGGTTTACATATTTAAGTCCAAAGTCGAATTTATGAAGTTTATGTACTAATATGACGGACGCTAAGGCACTGGCTTCGGCATTTGTACTGCTTAAATCCTTAATGGACAAGTCCACATTTTGCAACGCTGAGTAATATCTTCCATTCAGATAATTAGAAATGGCTTTATCATAATACTTAGCGGAGGTAACTTGCAGCAGATAAACAGGAAAAATTATCGCAACTATTATAATCCCAATAACCGTAACTGTTGCATACCTATAATCTTTCGTACTATATATTCTTTTCTCCGGTTTGTATTTATAATAATATGGAGGGGGCCGTCTCCTGAGTTGATAATCTTCTGCCAAGTTATCATCAATTTCTACATTCAAACCCTGATCATATCTTCTTCTTTTTTCCAGGTTTGATAATATCCGGTAGGCATTGGATATTTCGATGAATTTTTTATCTGAGGGAGTATCCGGGTTTTTATCAGGATGGTATTTTAGTGCCAATCTTCTATAGGCAACTTTTACCTGTCCACTTGTGGCAGAGCTGGATATTCCTAATATTTCATAGTAATCTGGCATCGAAAATGTGTTTTCTGTAAAACGGATTAACCCAATCTGTATTTCTTTCCCGGTAATGATTTTACAACGCCACTAAATTCCAGGTTTAACAATAAGGATGCTAGCTTATTCAGTGGAATTTGAGATTTCCAGCTCAGCTCATCAAGGCTTATACCCTCTTTATCCGTTTGAAGAGTTTCAATAATAGATTTTTCTTCTTCCGATAGTTTAGAATAATCATAGTATTTATCTTCATTTGTTTGAGCACCTACCTTAGGTTCCCAGTTCATTATATATTCTAAATCCTCTATTGAAGTAAGTAGATGTGCTTTATTACTTTTTATCAAATTATTACAACCGGCGGAAAATTTATTTTCGATATTCCCCGGAAGGGCAAATACATCCCTGTTATAAGAGTTAGCAATCTCAGCGGTTATAAGCGCACCCCCTTTTTTTGCGGCTTCCACAACAATGATCGCATCACACATTCCGGCAATTATTCTGTTTCTGGCAGGAAACTGATGTCCTTCCGGTTTAACACCAATTCTATATTCGGTGAGCAGGCCACCATTATTGATTAAATCCATAGCTATACCACGATGCAAACTGGGATAGATTATATCGAGTCCACTGGCCATTACCCCAATGGTTTCGAGTCCATGTTTTAAAGCTGATTTATGGGCGGAAATGTCAATTCCATACGCGAGTCCGCTTACGATCAAGGCATTATGAGCCGCTAATTTACCAATCAGCTTTTCAGTAAAATCCCGGCCATAGCGGGTTGATTTCCTGGTGCCGACAATGGCAACTGTTTTATAGTTATTCAGATCCGATGCACCTTTATAGTACAATACCATCGGGGAATCAGGAGCGTGCTTAAGTTTTTTAGGGTATTTCTTATCTGTACAGAATAATATCTCTATCTCGCTTTTTATGCATTTTTCTATTTCTGATTCTGCCGTGGTGAAATTGTTAAAAGAAAGAATTTTTTCGGCATTTATAAAACCGATGCCAGGAATTTTGGAAAGACTGTTTTTGTTTTTTTTAAATATGGCTTTAGCAGAGCCACAATAGCTGAGCAGGGTTTTAGCAGAAATGTCGCCTATACCCGGAATCATGCTCAGAGCAACCTGATATAGCTTTTCATCATCCATTGAATGGATTAATTATGATATTTTTGTGCGGATATCGAGAAGGAAATTCTTAACCTTTCTGAGACTTTCGATGATCTCAACCTTCTCTTTTAATACATCGTTCCCATCTTTGAGGAGATCTTTTGCGCCCTGGAGTGTATAGCCTTTTTCTTTAACGAGGTGGTAAATCAGTTTGACATTGTTAATATCTTCCCTGGTAAATTGTCTGTTGCCTTTCCGGTTCTTTTTGGGTTTAATTATATCAAATTCGCTTTCCCAGAACCTGATAAGAGAAGTAGCAACGCCAAGTATCTCAGCGACTTCACCTATCGAAAAATATTTTTTCTCTATTACTGTCTCTTTATATGGCATAGTCTAAAATCTGGGTTAAGATAGTTAATATTTCCATAGTCGTCAATAGCAAATTTTAAAAATTTTATTTCTCATGGAAGAAATTTCACTTGCCACCATAGAAAAAAATTGCGAGTGATTAAATTCATTTTTCGATTCCCTGCCACTTACCGGATTTGAGTGATTTTCATATCGGTGCATTTGCATGGAGGCATCGTGATTGGTCACTGAAGTTTTCACAACTTTATCCAATGAAACAAATGTCTCCAAACTGCCCATGTTTAGGTTTTAATTTGTTAATTGTTCGATACAGCTAAGTGAGGCTGTTAGAAAAATGTTAACCCAATGATTCGTTTTCTCTTGAAGCTAATTCAAGAAGCTTATCATACTCTTCATCAGTAACATCATTATAAAAATAATTGACCGGATTCACGTGTTTTCTGTCTTTCCAAACTTCGTAATGACAATGTGGAGCTTTGGAAAGGCCTGTATTTCCAACATAACCAATAATATCCCCACGTTTCACTCGCTGGCCTTCTTTAACCGCAAATTTACTCAGGTGAAGATATTTTGTTTCATACCCATATCCATGATTTATTTTAATCATGTATCCGGAAGTTTTGGAAAATCTTGCTCTTGTGATTTTTCCATTTCCTGTAGCAAAAATAGGTGTCCCCTGAGGTGCGGAAAAATCACAACCGGCATGCATTCTTCTATATTTTAAAATTGGATGCATTCTCATTCCATATCCTGATGCCAGTCTTTTCAGGTTTTTATTTGGAATTGGTTGAATTGAAGGGATAGACGCAAGCATATCTGACTTGTTTTTAGCCATTTGAAATATGTCGTCATACGATTTGGTTTGGATGTACATTTGTTTTTTAAGCTTGTCAAGCCTTCCAAAGGTACTGATTACCAAGTCTTCCCGCTCCAGTCTTTCTTCTCTGAGTGCACGATATCTATCTGTTCCTCCAACACCCGCCTGACGTATTGTCGATGATATTGGGTCAGCTTCAAAAATTACTCTGTAAATATTGTCATCTCTTTCCTGCAAAGCCGTGATCATGCTATTCATTTGATCCAGGTCTTTTTGCATATCCTCATAATAAATTAAAAGCTCTTCATTCTCCTTTTTTAGAAGCGATTCTTTTGGGCTTTCAAAGTAGGTAGATGAAATGGTTAGAATTATAATGGCAATGATCAATGATAGTGAGAAAATCCCCAATGAATTTAGAAACATGTCCCATCGGGACACCTTAACCCGCTCATATTTGCACGTTTCCGTATCGTAATAATATTTTATTCTGGCCATTATAAATACTGTGGTAAAATCTTATACTTTTGCGATGTTTTTCTAAAATTCAATTTGTTCTATCAAAAAATCAACGTTATTGATTGGTGCAAGTTATAAACAATTTAATGAAAAAGACAAAGGCAAACCCTAATAACTAAATTTACCATCGATGAGAGCAAGAGAGATTAGAGCCAAATTTTTATCATTTTTTAAGGAAAAAAAACACGAAATTGTGGCTTCAGCACCCTTAGTTGTTAAGGATGACCCAACTTTGATGTTTATCAATGCTGGGATGAATCAATTTAAGGACTATTTTTTAGGTAATAAAAAAGCTAAGATTGCAAGAATTGCTGACACACAAAAGTGTTTGAGAGTCTCAGGAAAGCACAATGATCTGGAAGAAGTAGGCATTGATACATATCATCATACCATGTTTGAAATGCTCGGTAATTGGTCTTTTGGTGATTATTTTAAAAAAGAGGCAATTGCGTGGGCCTGGGAATTATTGACTAAAGAGTTTGGACTGCCGGCAAACAGAATATACGCAACGGTTTTTGGCGGTGATAAAACGGATGGCTTGCAACCAGACAATGAGGCGTATGAGTTTTGGAAATTATTACTTCCGGAGGACAGGATATTATATGGTTCCAAAAAAGATAATTTCTGGGAAATGGGGGATACCGGTCCTTGTGGCCCTTGCTCAGAACTCCATATAGATTTAAGGCCGGAATCAGAAGTATCCAAATTACCGGGACGAGATTTGGTGAATGCGGATCATCCACAGGTTATTGAAATATGGAACCTTGTTTTCATTCAATTTAATAGGAAAGCTAATGGAGATTTAGAAAATCTCCCTGACAAGCATGTTGATACAGGCATGGGTTTTGAGCGGCTTGTGATGGCGATACAGGGTAAAACATCAAATTACGACACCGATGTCTTTACACCGTTGATTGATTTTGTCGCTCAAAAGGCCGGTGTTAAGTATGGTGCAAAGGAAGAAACAGACATTGCATTGCGGGTCATCGTTGACCATGTACGGGCGGTTGCCTTTACCATCGCAGACGGACAGTTGCCTTCTAATACAGGCGCCGGTTATGTCATTAGGAGGATTTTGAGAAGAGCTGTAAGATACGGTTTTAATTATCTCAATTTTTCCGAGCCGTTCATATATGAATTATTACCGGTTTTGGCAGATCAGTTCGATGATGTATTCCCTGAATTAAAGGCACAGCTCGATTTCATTAGCAAGGTAATCAGGGAAGAGGAAGTTTCTTTTTTAAGGACATTGGAGAATGGTCTTAAAAGATTAGATGAATGGATTAGAGATACAGAAAACTGGGCGTATTTTGGCCCGACTTTGTCCGGAGGTAAAAAAGGAGAAGGGAGGCCATTAATTTCGGGAGGGAAGGTTTTTGTGCTACATGATACTTATGGTATTCCAAAAGATCTCACTTGTTTAATTCTTAAAGAAAAGGACAAATTAAAATATTTGAAGGAAGATTGGGAAGATGAGTTTGAAGCATATCTTCAGATGCAGAAGAACAGGTCAAAGTCTGACGCAGCCCAGGAGAAAGGTGATTGGATCATTTTACGTGAAGATGCCGAAGTGGAATTTACCGGATATGAAACGCTGGTTACGGAATCAAAAATCATCCGGTACAGAGAAATTAAGGAAAAGAAAAAGACTATTTTTCAGATTGTACTGGAAAAGACGCCATTTTATGCAGAAAGCGGTGGACAAGTGGGTGACACAGGGTTTATTGAAGCTAATGGGGAAAAGATACATATTTTTGATACTCAAAAGGAAAATGAACTTATTATCCAATATTCGGAAAAACTTCCCTCAGATTTGCATGCTACATTCCGGTGTGTAGTAGATGAAAAAAAGCGCATACTAACCGAAAATAATCACAGTGCCACACAC
This sequence comes from Bacteroidota bacterium, assembly GCA_024280115.1. Classification (GTDB taxonomy): domain Bacteria; phylum Bacteroidota; class Bacteroidia; order Cytophagales; family Cyclobacteriaceae; genus JAAUQL01. The sequence continues at coordinate 20,965 of JAJRQT010000189.1, forward strand.
CTGCTCCAGGAAGCCTTGAGAATTGTACTTGGCGACCATGTACAGCAGAGAGGCTCATTTGTGAATGAAAAATTACTGCGGTTTGACTTTTCTCATTTTTCAAAGGTTACGGATGAGGAACTGGATAAAATAGAACATATCGTCAATGCTAAAATCAGGGAAAATATTGCTTTGGATGAAAAGCAGCATGTGCCAATTGATCAGGCAAAATCTATGGGAGCTACAGCTCTTTTTGGTGAGAAATATGGAAAATTTGTGCGTGTAATAACTTTTGATCCAGAATATTCTGTTGAGCTTTGCGGGGGTACCCATGTGCCAATGACAGGGCAAATCGGACTTTTGAAGATTATTTCGGAGAGTTCTATCGCGGCTGGTGTTAGACGGATTGAGGCTATCACTGCAGATGCTGCTGAGGAATATGTGGATAAAAATATAAAATTATTGAATCAGATCCGGGTATTATTCAACAATCCGAAAGACCTAGTTAAGGTTGTAGAAAATGCGGTAGATGAAAAGAATAGGTTGGCAAAGCAAATAGAACAAATCCAATTTGAGCAAGCGGGGTTGGTCAAAAAGCGGTTGATTGAAAAAGCCGATAGGAGCTTTGGGATCACGGCCATTATTGAAGAAGTAAAACTCCCTTCTGCCGATACATTGAAAAAAATTGCTTTTGAATTAAAAAATCAATTCGATGATCTATTGATGATTTTGGCTGCAGATGTTGGTGGGAAACCACAGATAGCAATTATGATTTCCGAGTCTTTGATTTCTAAATATGACATGAATGCCGGGAATATGGTAAGAACATTGGCAAAGGAAATTAAAGGTGGTGGGGGAGGTCAGCCGTTTTACGCAACAGCGGGTGGCAAGGATTTAAACGGGCTTCAGAAAGTTGTTTCCAAAGCAAATGAGATGCTTGGAGAACTGCTAAAAGATTAGTTCGATATAGGTTAAAATCATGCTTGATTTATGAAAAACTGGTTTAATTTTTTTCTTATCATTTTGTCAATATCATGTACCGATCGTGGTGATAACACTGATTTGGTTGTTAGCGGGAACGTAAAATATCCATCATCGGGTTTCATCGACCTGGAAATACTTACTCCGGATGGATATGAGAAGGTAGCTTCTGCTAAATTAAGTGGAGACAATTTTTTTTCGCTTGCGGTTCCCAAAGGAAAAGCAGAAATCTATCAGGTTAACTTTTTTGGAATCCAGAAAAATCAGATCGTCCTGAATTCACAGGATATTTCAATTGAAGCGGACGGAAATCAAACTATGGGAGGGTTCATTGCGAGAGGTTCTCATGCAAATGAGATTTTAAGCAATGTATATGTAACAGATACTAACAGAAAATTGAAAGAAAACCTGTTCAAACAAAAATTTGTCAACCTCAACAATAAGGTTGATACAGTGGAAATGAAAGCTTTGAAAAAAGAATTCATGGAAGAAGAAGATAAATTCCATGAATATTTGAAGCAATCTATTCTTTCGTTGGATGGCGATTTGGCTGCTTGGTTCATTTTAACTGAACACTTTGACATTGAGAAAAATCTTAAGTTTTATGAAGATCAAATATCGTTGTTTCATAAGACCATTCCGGAATCATGGCAATTAAAACTGTTAAATGGACGGTATTTAAATGTAATGAAGTTAGCGCTCGGTGCTGTTGCCCCAGACTTTTCATTGCCTGATCCGGATGGCAAATTGATACAGATGTCATCGTTTAGAGGTAAGTATTTGTTCCTTGATTTTTGGGCATCCTGGTGTCAACCATGCAGAATGGAAAATCCTGACCTGATGAAGGTGTATAATAAATACACTAGGAAGGATTTCGAAATATTGGGTGTGTCGTTTGATAAAAAGAAGAGCCATTGGCTGAAAGCCATAGAGCTTGACGGTCTGGAATGGGTGCATGTCTCCGATTTAAAGTATTTTGATTCGGAAATGATAAAACTATATAATATAGTCAATGTCCCAACCACTATTTTACTAGATCCCGAAGGTAAAATCATTGCTAAAAATATCCACAGCGATGAGTTGGAATCTATATTGAGTGAAAGGCTTTGATATTATGGGCTCTGACAATTTGGGCTGTGGGTATCAGTTCAATAGAGCAAAAATTACTTTTTTTGCACTGATAAATTCACTGAATATGAGATATATTTTAATTTTAGTTTATAGCATTGTTTTTTCATCAAATGCCCAGGGGTGGGGACAAAATGGACACCGGGTTGTCGGGCAAATAGCTCAAAATCATCTGTCTAAGAAAGTGCTAAAGCAGATAAATACAATTTTGAATGGACAATCTATCGCTATGGTGGGGAATTTCATGGACGAGATTAAATCAGTGCCAAAATATGATGCGCTGGGTCCCTGGCATTATTGCACTATTCCCGATGGAGAATCGTATAGCGGTGCTCCTGCAAAGGGAGATGTAATTGAAGCTATCAATAAGTACATTCAGATTTTAAAGGGGCAAAATCTTTCCAAAGAGGATGAAGCATTTACACTAAAATGCCTGATTCATTTAATTGGAGACATTCATCAGCCTTTGCATGTTGGGAATGGCACTGATAAAGGAGGGAATGATGTAAGGGTAACTTACTTCTGGAAGTCATCAAATTTGCACAGGGTGTGGGATAGTGGAATCATCCAGGGTCAAAATCTGAGCTATACTGAATATGTGGAATGGATAGATCGCGCAACCAAATCAAACGTTGAACAATGGCAAAAAGATGGTATTATGGTTTGGGTAAAGGAATCAATTTCTTACAGGTCCCAGGTCTATAATCTCCCGGAGAATAAAAAAATAAATTACAGATACAATTACGATAATATCTCTACGGTAAATAAGCGGTTGTTGCAGGCAGGTATCAGGTTGGCCGGCATACTGGAAGATATATATGGTTAGAGATTTTCCGGAACTGAAAATAATTTGAAAAATTGAAAACATTAATCCATTAGATCATTTTTATTAAACGTGGATTCTCCATTTTTCTATACTGTAAAGTAAAAATCATAGATTGACAAGTAATTGCTCCATTTATAAACCTCAAAAATTGCAACCATGGCTTACGATGAAAATTTAGCAGATCGAATCAGAAATATTCTCCATACAAAACATATCCAATTCATTGAAAAAAAGATGATGGGCGGACTTACCTTCATGGTAAATGAGAAAATGTGTGTAGGGATTGTGAAAGATGATCTAATGGCAAGAATTGGCAAAGATAATTATGAAAACGCACTAAAAAAGGAAGGATGCCATGAAATGGATTTCACTGGTAAACCCATGAAAGGATATGTGTTTTTAGAACCTCTGGCAATTGATCTTGACGCTGACCTAGACTATTGGATAGAAATGGCGCTTAATTTTAACCTCACTTTGAAATAATAAAAAAGGCTCTCCAACAATATTGAAGAGCCCTTACTATTTGCTTGGGAAAATACCTAAGGTACTTTTTCGAAATCTATTTTAAGATCTATTTGTAAAACAGCAGGGAAACTGGCCTTTAATGCATCTAATTCCTCCTGAGTCTTACCATCAGTTAAGCTTGCCGGAAGAAAGCCTATCATAAGATCCGGAGTTAAGGGAAAACTTATGATAGATCCACTAACTATGTCATTCACCTCATCTATTACCACATTTTGTATTTTTAAAGGGAGCGCTGCTGGCAATGGAGGAGAGGCAAGATTGAGATTCAATATTTTTTCAGCATCCTTATATGCCCATGATCCCGCTTTAATCTCTTTAGATTCACTTATGCAGGTAAAATATAATTCATTATTGCTTTTTAATTCAATCGCGCCATTTTTGGGATCACCACATGCGGCTTCGGCCAATAATCCGCCAGCTATTTCATCTGTAATATCAGCTCCGGCTGGTAATGTTATTGGCACTACGCCAATAGTTATTGATATCTCAGTTTGTAAAGAAGCTTCCTTAAACGTATAAATTCCGGAAAAATCATAGAGTTCAGGTTTGGGATCATCGCTGCTGCTGTTGTCACAACTCACTATAAATAATAAAGCGATAATCAATGAACTTGATATAAGTGCACTAAATGTTTTTAGTATTATTTTTAATCTCATAGTCATAATATTAAATTTATTGTATTATTTGAAAACAAATATTGAACGAAAATATTGTTTTATCAATATAAAGAATAGTATTTTTTATCCTTTTAGATAAGAATTATTCTAATAAACTATTAAATTTAAAAGTTTAATATATTTATATTCTATGAAACAATTCTACCTTAAAATCATATCTGCGTTTCTTATTGCTTTTGGTTTTATTACCCAGAGTTTTGGCCAAAATACTATAAAAATTGAAGGTAAATTAGTTGAGGAAGGAACAGGAATTCCTTTGATAGGCGTAAATATTACTGTAAAGAATAAGCTTATAGGAACCATCTCTGACACCAAAGGTAATTTTACGCTTTCCACAAAATCTAATCCTCCATTCACGCTTGTTTTTTCCATGGTTGGTTATGAAACCCAGGAGCAGGAAATAAAAGGCTCTGTACAAAATCTTGACATATTGTTAGCGGTAAAAACCTTCCTGGGTCAGGAAGTTGTTGTGTCTGCCTCCAGGGTAGAAGAGAATATAATTTCTTCTCCGGTGAGCATTGAGAAGATGAGCATTATTGATATTCAGGAAAGCTCAACTTCAAATTTTTATGATGGTTTATACCAGTTGAAAGGTGTGGATATGAACGTGAACAGCTTGACATTTCGATTTCCGAACACTCGTGGATTTACAGGAGAATCTAATTACAGAATGAACCAACTGGTAGATGGTATAGAAAATATTTCTCCGGGACTGAGCTTTGCTGCCGGCAATATGTTTGGCCTGTCAGAGCTAGATGCTGAAAGTGTCGAATTACTTGTAGGCGCTTCATCAGCTTTGTATGGGCCTGGCGGAATGAACGGCACTTTGCTCATGACCAGTAAAAATCCTTTTGAATACCAAGGTTTGAGCATCAATGCACAGGTCGGGATTATGCATGTAAATGCCGGATACCAGGAAAATGTTTCACCAATGTATGATTTGAGTTTTAGATATGCTAAAGCCTTTAACAATAGGTTTGCATTCAAATTTACTGGTAATTATTTGCAGGCAACCGATTGGCATGCATCGGATTTTCGTGACAGGACCGATTTAAACGACCCGACATTAACCAGGGAGAGCAGCCCTGGTTATGATGGAGTAAATGTCTATGGAGATGATATCATTGTTCCAGTTAATTTAAAAGAAGTGGCGCCATCTATTGCAGAGGCAATTGCTGAAAGTCAGGGGATCATGCCCGGAACACCGGAATACGACGCATTGTTTAAAAAGGTGGTGGATGCTTTTCCAGATCAGGTTATTTCAAGAACAGGGTGGGAAGAAAAGCACCTGGCGGATTATAATACCACAAACCTGAGACTGAGCGGCGCAATGCATTATCGGATTACAGAAAATTTAGAGGCCATTGCTCAGGGTACCTTTAGCAGAGGAACAAGTCTCTATACAGCGCAAAACAGGTTTTCGATAAGAGATTTCGGAATTGGTTTTGGTAAGCTTGAGTTAAAAAGTCAGAATTTTTTCCTAAGAACCTGGGCGGTTGTAGAAGAGTCAGGCAATTCCTTTGATGTTGGTGGAGCTGCGCTTAGATTGAATGAAGCGTGGAAATCCAGTGAGAATTGGTATAAAGATTATATAGGATCCTTCGCACAAAATATATTGTTAGGGTCCGATGAAGATGACGCTCACGAGTTTGCCAGGATGGTGGCTGATAACAGGGATCAGTTCGGTAATGTTTTTGCCCCCGGCCAACCGGCAATACCATTACCGGGAACTGAAGAGTTCAATACACTTTATGATGAAATCATAAATAAACCTGTAGTTGACGGTGGAGCAAAGGTCATTGACCAAAGTAAACTTTGGCATATCGAAGGAATGTATAATTTATCCAGTAAATTAAAGGTTGTAGAATTGGTCATCGGTGCCAGCCACAGAATTTATTGGATAGATAGTAATGGTACAATATTCGCTGATACTCCGGGAAACCCAATCAACTATTATATTTTCGGGGCATATGCCCAGTTGTCCAAATCGTTCTTTAATGACCGGTTTAAAACTTCCGTATCAGCAAGATATGATAAGCATGAAAAATTTGAAGGAGAATTTACTCCAAGGTTTTCAATAGTTTATTCCCTGGATCCACAAAAAGAACATAATATCCGGGCTTCATATCAAACAGCTTTCAGATTTCCATCATCTTCTGATCAGTGGATTGATTTGGATATAGGATTTTACACCGCTGTCGGTGGTTTACCGGAAGTTCAGGATGAGTATGATTTTAATACCAATCCGGTCTATCCTCTTTCCGGTGGCAATCCGATCACCGATGAACCGGTGGTAGATGATGGTCCATTCAAAATACCGGTATTCGGACCTGAAAAGGTTGCAGCCTTTGAGATTGGATATAAAGGTTTGAGTTTTCAGAAAATGCTTTTTGTGGATGCCTACATATATAAAAATGATTATACGGGTTTTTTGGCCAATCAACTATTGGCACAAAATCCATTTACGCCGGAGGAAAGAAGATTTCAAACTGTGATAAGCACAACTGAAAAAATTTCGACTTATGGATGGGCATTTGGAGCAGATCTTAATTTGATGCGGGGGTATTATTTAAAAGGAAACGTCGCCTATAATAAAGTGGAAGATGGAGCAGATTATGATGGCAGGCAAACAAGATACAATACACCGGATTATCGTTTTAATATAGGTTTTGGTAACCGACAAATTCTTAAAAACATCGGTTTCCATCTGAACTATAGATGGCAAAATGAATTTTTATGGGAGTCTAATTTTGGTGTTGCTCAGATCCCTGCTTTTGCAACACTCGATGCGAATTTGGCCATCAAAGTGCCAAAGATTAAGTCTATCGTGAAAATTGGGGGTTCGAATATTTTAAACAATTATTATACCTCCAGCTTTGGAAGCGCACAGATAGGCGGACTCTACTATGTCAGTATAAACTTCGACCAGTTTTTAAACTAATTCACTTCAGCCTTAGCCTCTATTACAATATCTCAAAATTCTCAATACAATACATTTTTCCCAAAAGAAAGAAGTCTGCTTCTTTGCATACTGAAATTTTCAGGCGAAATTGCCGTTTTTTAGGAATATGGTAAAGAACGGAATAGCCTTTTTATCACTCATTTTCATACTTTCTTTTTGCGGAGACAAAGTGAGGGAGTTTGACGGATTCAATCAAAAGGAAATGGAATATCTATTATCTTCATCCGAAGCTAAAGTGTGGGAGCGGATTTCCAGGGAAGAGGATGGGGAAGAAATTCTTCCTGATGATTGCGGTATGAATAATTATATAATCTTCCTGCAAGGGAACCTTGGTCTTCCAAAGCCACTGCTTTATGCCTATGATCCAACCATTTGCGACAGCCTGGATTTTTGTATTCAACACCCGGATTTCTGTCAGGCTGATACAATGAATTGTAATGCAGACCCCGAGTTTTGTGCGGCCCTGCAAGATGGAGTTCTTTACATCGGGAGTTGGTTTGCCAAAGAACCATTTATCGAGAATACCAGATCCGATACACTGATTTTTGAAATAAATAATAAGCAGGAATCCATATTTGTAACTAGTATTACCTCGCAAAATGCCACCTTTCGATATAAAAACCGCGTTGGAAATAATGGTGGAGTAATTGATGAATTTTACAAATACTTACAGCCGAATAGTGAATGATGAATGAAGCAAATCAAATTCTAAAGAACCTCAATGCGGGCCAATATGCGCCCATTTATTTTTTACAGGGAGAAGAGTCGTATTATATCGATCTCATATCCAATTTTATTGAAAGCAACGCCCTGGATGAAGCAGCAAAGGGATTTAACCAGATCATTCTCTATGGAAAAGATGTGAGAATCAGCGATATTCTCAACAATGCCAAGCGATTTCCAATGATGTCGGACAGACAGGTGGTCATTGTAAAAGAAGCACAGAATATTTTTGATTTCGGAAAGGAAGCAGGAGATAAGCAATTGATGGCCTACCTTGAAAATCCTCTGCCCTCAACCATCCTGGTATTTTGTTATAAGCATAAAAAACTTGATAGCCGGAAGAAAATGTCCAAGGCAATTGAGAAGCATTCCGTAATGTTCATTTCAAAAAAATTGTACGACAACCAGGTGCCCGACTGGATCAGGGATTATTTCAGACAAAAAAATTATAAAATCACCGATAAAGGAGTTTTTATGCTGGCTGATTTTATAGGCAACAACCTTGAAAGACTATCCAACGAGATCGATAAAATGCTGATCAATTTCAAAGAAAAGATTGATATTGATGATCATGTAATTCAGAAATATATTGGGATCAGCAAGGAATACAATGTTTTTGAATTGCAGAAGGCGGTCATTTTCCGGGAAGTTTTAAAGGCCAATAAAATTATCAATTACTTCGAATCCAATCCGAAAAATAATCCTGTGATCCCAATCATTGCTGTGTTATACGGTTTCTTCTCAAAGTTGCTGATCGTGCACAGTACCAATGACAAATCCGATAATAACCTGGCTTCAATTTTGAAGGTGAATCGCTTTTTCGTGCGGGATTACATCACTGCTGCAAGGAATTATCCTGTAAATAAAGTAGTGAGGGTCATCCATGACTTAAGACATGCCGATTTACAGAGCAAAGGTGTAAATGCCAACAACATTCCGGATGGACAAATATTGAAGGAATTGATATTTAAAATAATGCACTAGATTTAGGAGGGTAGTAAGCCATTTATGAAGGAATCAGGAAATGCAAGGTAGTCCGTACATATCATCGGGCCATAACAAAAGTAAAGTTGTCGAGATCGCCACCCAGATGCTTTAATTATCATTAAACATATTGAAAGTTCGTCCGATTCTTTAAATTTAAACCAAAAGATATAATGTGGCTAAACCCCACTGGAGTTTATTGAATTGTTGAACGAAACCTCCTTTTAGTCGGTAAATTGAGAAGAAATGATTAAATTCTAGGACACTAAAATTTAATCATCATGAAAAAAAAGATTCATTAAGATTGCGATTTATCCGGGAGATGGAAATCCGCAATTACAGTCCA
>JAJRQT010000190.1 GCA_024280115.1 Bacteroidota bacterium
GATGGAGATAATGATATAATTATCGTGTCTGGAGATCAGGTTGACTCAAGAGGAGCATGGCTTGAAAGTACCGGTGGTAGTGACCCGAAGTTTAGGGTGCATTTGCTACCACTCAATACCAAAGGTCGTATGGGATCATTACATTCTCTTGCCGTGGCAGATTTTGACAATGACAAGGATATGGATATTTTTTCTATAGAGCAGGAGGACAGTGATATATTACCGTTAGGGCGGACATCAATAGGTATATTGTGGGAAAATGTAGATGGCAAAGGAGGTCTTTTTAATGAAAGGGTTGTCTTTGATAAAAACCTAGGGGGACATGATGCGCTATTTGGAGATGTTGACGGAGACGGCGATATAGATATTTGTTTTAAGATATGGGAGAAGCTTAGCACCAATGGCAATCAAGGCAACTTTCATGCAAATTTTCTGGAAAACCTGACCATCAAATGACATCTTTATTCAGTGCTAAAAATGGCAATGAAAAGTCTTAATTTATATTTTAATAATAACGTCAATTCAAGGAACTATTCAAATGTACATAAGTTCAATTCGAAGAAAAACAACACTTTACGTCATTGCGAACGGAGTGAAGTAATCTCTATCATTTGGACAAATTGCTTTTTCCTCCTGCGTCGTCATCGCAATGACGTGTAAAATATTGATTTATAGTATGTTAATTGTCGAACACACGTTAATATTAGCTGCACGGCAGAGCATTAATCATTCCATGGTTTGACCTTAATTTGCTCCAACTATGTCGGTTTCATGGTTCCATCTCTCTCTTTATTACCTTACTAATTCCCAACAACATTATGGCATTGCTCGGCAATGGTTCAGTGGCTACATGCGAATACACCGGCTGAACGGCCTTGTAATTACTTGAACCGATGAGGTTCACGTTTTTTATCTTTTTACCAAAACGCGTGTTGACCCATTCAAAAGCATAAAACCGGATTGGATTATTCTTCATATCCGAAGAACAATTAACCACATCCCCTTCATAGCAGTAGGCATTCTGAGCAGACCCTGTATCTCCTTCTGCATTGTCAAGGGAATTTTTTCCTCCGGGATTCCACTCCAATATATTTACACCATACTGAATCGGAATGATCTCTTTATACCCATCTTCATAAACTACTTCATACCACCCTAACAAATCTGAAGTATCGAAAGTATTATAAATATCGAAATATGATTTCTGATTCCCGGCAGGTAAAGCGCTGGCATGCAGAAAAATAAGGCTGCTTACATCTTCATCAATTTCAATTCCATTTACTTCATTATTTAAAGGATTGTCCCCTTTTCCCTCCACGCCTACTGCTAATATGTTATTGCCCTTTTTATTGTCCCCTGCCGCCAAATTAAAACTTTGTTTTCCGCTGTAAACTATGCCGGACTTCAATGACTTCAATTCAATCCCAAATACCTCCGAACCAGAACTCAGATTGAAATGTGAAGAGATATCAACCGGTGCAACAGGATCGCCATCGTCACTTGGCGCATTATATCCCCTGAAGTTTCTGCGAACTAAAGGCAGTTGTTCCCATACGTATTCTGCCAAATCATTTTGTTGAATTGTGTGTTTCGACCAGAGCAAATTGGCACAACCTAAAAAATCCATCACATTGTCTTTTCCAAAAGTAAATTCGTTAGTTGAAATCCAGGCTGAAGGCGCACCGCCCACCACATTAATATCTTTAATCCTGTTATCCCAATCACTGATATTAGGTTTAAAATTTCCATACATTTGACTAAATCCAAACTCATCCAATTCCTTATCCTGTTCATGATCTCCCCAAAACCAGTTAAATAGTAATATGTCTTTTGGAATAGATTCCCTGACTACCTCCGGCCTCAATCCCCCTGGAAATTCATATTTTTTTCCCGATTCAGCTGTCCTGATATCAGGGCCTTTTCCCCGGACACTTTCCAACAAATAGTCACCCCACATAGCTATTTTTATATCTTTCTTCGCCAGATAGCTATGAATCATATTCACATCTTTGGCATATAATTCTGAATAATCCTTGCCTTTACATCTCGGACAAAGGTTGAGCGGTACCCCTCTCCATTCGTCATGACCGATATGAATCATTTTCGGGTTCATGACCTGAATGTATTCATCCATCACATCAAACATCAATTCATAGGTGGCAGGATTAGACGGACAGTAGGTATCAGGCCACATATCATCTTCATTTTCGGCAAGCTCATGGTGACGTGTCAACAGGTAATATCCATGGCTGATCGATGGTATTTCAGGAATTACTTCAATATAATTTTCAGTAGCAAAATCTACAATGCCCTTTACATCATCCTGTTCCAGGATAAAACCATCTCCTGCATCCTGATGCCCGGAATTTTTATTTTGTCCATGATTGCCCATCAATTCTGTGGTCCGGGTATATTTCATATATTTTGAAAACTCTATCCATCCGGCATTTACTTCAGGATGCCTGTTCAGCCGCATACAGTTTACTTCAATGATTACCTTATTGAATTTGTACAAGGCCATAAAATCCCGTAAAAACCGTTTGAAAAAGGATATGTTTTCCGGCCCTGGAATGTAAAGCCTAATCCCTCTGAATGGCATTGATGGCCAATCGCGCACATGAACACCTATAATTTCGAATCCATCCTCCTCACACACCAATTGCCGAAGTGATTGTAAACCATAAAAAGCCCCTCTATCGTCCCATCCTGCTACCACAATTTTGTTTTTCTCCACTTTTAACACATACCCTTCCTTTCCCGGACTATTCAATGAAACTTCAATATTGTTAGTCGCACAATACGTATTAATTAACGGATTGTCGATTACTCCCATGAGGATATATTTTGTGCCATCGACAGGCAAAGTGGAAACGTGCTTTATATTCAGGGCAATACTGTATTTGTCGCTTAGCTCTCTAACTAATGCCCGTGCAAGTGTGAGGTCATTTTCTGAAGCATGTTGAGGAATTAATATTTCCGTTTGTTCATTCAATATAAACTTCTCTCCGGTCTTTTCCATTTCTTGTGGAATCGGAAAAATGATGGCTTTTTCCTGTGCGGTGACTGTTCTGGTGTTCAACATCAAGAACAAAACACTTACTAATGCTATAGTTATTTTTGAAGAAGATCGAAGTTTTGTTATATAATTCATCTTTACACTAATTTCTATTTTATTAATCCTTGTTACTTCACAATAATATCCAAGAGCCTATCGCGCATGGTATCGTATGCGTCTCCGTTTTGGGGCCAATAAACTTTATCTTCCATATCGATTTCATCCATGGCTTTCACTACCAGTTCTCTTGCCAACGCTTTTATTTTTTCAGCCCCTACCTTTTGCTCTGCCAACCAAAGCAGTTCATAATCCTGCTGACCCTTACGGATATTTTTCAATCTGATTGATGGTATAATTCTGTTGATTCCACGATTTTCTTCCGGTTGATGAGGCATTCTTCCCGGATAAAAAAGCACTCCATCTCCATTACCCCATTCCAGGTGCCTGTTTATAAAAGTGAGCGGTTCATTAAAAATATGTTGTTGCAAACTGCCTTTGGGCCCTTGTGAGTTATGCGTCCAGTGCGTGCTTTGCCATACGAACCAGGTATTGATATTAAAGAGGTACTTGATCCAGCCATTCACCCGTAAATCAACAGCTGTGCCTTCAAGAATCACAGATCCGTACCTGGGCCGGTTGCCATTATAAAACCAATAATCTTTACCTTCCTTCTGAAGACCTTCAAGCCGGTCCAACTCAACTCCATCGTACGCATCCCAAATATCTACTGCATCTTTAAGATCCTCTACATATCCTGTGGTCACTTGTATTTTTACCTTTTTACCTGGTCCCGGATTTGACTTAATCCATCCGACTTGTTCGTCAATGAATGAATATTGGGAAGGCCCCGGTTCATCGATCATATATTTGAAATAGGTAACACCCGGCGCATTTTTTTCAAACCATAAGGCCCATTTATCAGATTCTTTCTGCATCTCTTCTTTTGTAGTTCCCAACACCTGGCCACCGTACATTCCAATAGGAAATAGCTTTTCTCCAATCCCCTCTCCCGGGCCATGATACCCAAAGGCGGGCGTGTAAGCGGAACCATCCACAAAAGGTTTGTATTCCGTAAGAGTCGATTCATCAAATGCTACCTGATGCGCTTTGAATCCGCCGACAAGTTCAATTCTATGGCGGTGAGCCTCATTTTTAATCATCTGTCTGATCTGCTCATTTGATATTCCCGGGAAATAGACACTAAGTTCATCCATGCCGGAATTATATACCCAGACATTGGAATGATTTTCATCGGGCAGATAAGCATCGATAATTTCTATCTCTACAGGAATTCTTGTGAATACCTTCCCTTCCACCCATACCTGGATTTCAGATGCATAGATTCCACTCGGATAATGCTGGTCTCGTGGTAGGTATAAGTCTATCCAGAATCCCTGGTTGAGGCTTGCTTTTCTCGGTACAACATCCACAATATTCTGATGTCTGTACACTTCTTTCTTTGTTGGAGGAATTGTCAACGGAAAACCACCCTGTCCCACCAACGCATCTGAAGGTATTAAAGCATCGGGAATCCATCCGGTCATTTTTGATGGTGCGCTGTTTTCCGAACCGTAAAACCAATTAGGTTTCGTAGGATTTTTCACATGAAGATAATGCTGGCTGAAAAATTCAATATAACCCTGATCTCCATATTTGACAGCACCACTTCCTCCAATGATCATCCCGGTTTTCGCGTGAATTGGAGGATTCATGGATATTTCAAGACCATTTGCCCCGGTGCTGTCCACCTCTACAATAAGTTGAAAACCAAGTACCTCATTAAATAACCCCCTTAAATTAACCTGCTCCCCATCCCAAATACTATTCTTACTTTTAGCTGAATGGTCAGTGTCATATTTGAAAATTTTCTCGCCATCACCAACTGCCCATACGGATACAATCTGGGCGTTCAAATTGAAATGACTTAACATAACAATTAAAGAAACAATTACATATTTCAATGAGATCTTAAAATTCGGCGTGTATTTCATTGTTGTTATCTGTTTTCATTACCCTTCGAAAAAAATACTATTACATTATAAAGGATTATATGTAAATATAACAATCCTTTGAAATCATTCCTTATGCTTTCTTTTTATTATCTTTAGAAATAATATTAGGGTTAAAATCCTATCTTTCTGACTGGCGGATGAAAACAATATTCACTTAATATCCAATATCAGCATAAACTGTTTTTCCCGCCAATATGGTTTTGTGGATTTTTATTTTTCCCGAATCAAAAGAGAAAAGGATCAGGTCCGCGCGTTTGCCAGGCTTAATATCACCTCTGTCATGCATCCCGAAAAGACGTGCCGGATTTCTGCTGGCCATATCGATAGCATCAGCAATTGAGCACTGTGTATAAGCCGTCATATTCTCTATCCCTTTAGTTATGAGAAAAGAGGCTCCGGCCTTCACATTTTGGTTGGGAAAAAATACCATTCCATCAGATGTTACGATCAGGTCGTCATATCTACCTGGTGGCAGTCCCCCAAGGTAACTTACATCCGAAACCAGTGTTATACGATCCGGCCCTTTCACTTTATAAAACACCTGAACCTCGGCTGGCGTCAGATGAAATCCATCGGCTATCATGCTGGCCATCAACCTGTCATCTGCCAATTGAGGCCAAATAGGATTATCATGATGATGAATAAAATTGGCAATGCCATTACCGAGATGGGTTGACACAGAAGCTCCGGCCTCCACAGCCTTTTTTATATCCATGGCAGATCCATTGTGATGCCCCAAGCCTATGACAATATCTTCGTTTTTACATTTTTTTATAAAATCTATCGCTCCTGCCAATTCAGGCGCTACAGTTATTTGCCTTATATTTTCACCAGATGCTTTATATAATTCAATAAACTCATCCCAATCGGGATCCCTAATCCATTTCTTCTTATGAGCACCATGATATTCATCTTTCGAAGATATATAGGGGCCTTCCAGATGAAACCCAGGGATTGATAATTTTATTTCGGGGTCATCTATGGCTTCTCGTAAAACGGAAAAATTTCTCATTAACAATTCACGGTTGCTGGTAATTAAAGTCGGGAAATAGGTAGTCACGCCACTCTGCCAAAGTTTTTCAGTAATCTGCCGAACCATTTCGATGCTTAGATTTTCATCCACAAATGAGTGCCCTATATATCCATTGACCTGGTGGTCTATTAAACCCGGGGCAATATAAATTGGCGTCTCTTGTCCAATGTTCAAAGCTTGCTTTTTTTCAACATATCGGATTTTTCCGTCCTTTACATCAATTGATACAACAGCATTATCATTATACAATATCCCTTCTACCTGCATATTAGAAACATAATGTTTTGGGCTATAAAAACAAAGTTGATCAGTTCACTTTTTAAATTATAGTTCAACTGCAATAAAAATACGCTCATTAAAAAAAGCCACAGCATCATTTCATGATTTTCTTACTCTACCTGGGCCAATTGAGATGTTTGTGTAAAAACGGATAGCTTTTCACGCCATTGATGATATGTCCACCATCATGTAAATCCAATTCTGTCAAATCTCCTTTGCCTTTTCGCTCATAATAGTCCTTAACTTTAGCATACTCATATTCGACCCATTCCTGTGGTGCGATTCCATCCTGCTTTCCATGCTCTACCATAAACGGCCTGGGGAAAATCAAATAATTAGCCATCTCGGCATATTCGAGCGTATGACCCCGATTCCACATGGGCATTTCAGAATCGACATGATACACAAAACTTGTCGGAAAATAAATAGATGTTTCTTTGCGGGCTCCTTCATTGAAATAGGCACAATTTATAGTCATGGCATATTCAGGAAGCATTGAAGCGATAAGTGATGCTGCCTGGCCTCCTATACTTTTTCCGTAAAATCCAATCCTGTTTGTATCCACGAAAGGTAAGGTGCTTAACCAACGAAGTAGTTGCTGATGTTCCCGGGCTACCGTTGACCATATTCCCGCTTTTGTCGTTTTAGCAACTCTGTCAATCCATCGGAACCTGGTCTCTCCTGTCCAGTTGCCAAAAGGCGTAAATACCACAAATCCCATATCAGCCAATTTTCTTCCCACTTCATGGTAGCCACCTGTGCTCATGGCTGTCCAGGGATTGCCTCCCCTGCCATGCTGCAATACAACTACAGGTCTTTTTTCACCTGATTCAATGCCTTTAGGCAATGTCAGTACACCCCAAAATTCAACATTGGGGAGCACATCTATCAATACATCATAACAGGTATATCCCGGTTGATCTTCAACTTTTTTTGTTCGGGCATTGATTGGCAGAAAATCATCATCCAGCCATCCGATTAATTCTTCATTAAAATAATCCCGCAATTCTTCCTGATTAGTATAAATTGACACAAACTCTTTTCGTACATACTCGCAGTCTCGCAATAAAAACTGGGTGTGTCCTACCATCTGTTCCACCATTCGACCCATTCGGGGTATTGGATCAAAATCATTGCGAATATCCATAGGGATGTTATCAGATATTGAAATAGATTGTGAATGCCCCAACATGTTCATAAACTGATTTATAGCTTCTTCAGAACCAAAGGAAATGAGATCTCCGGAGCCTTGTTTCACCAAAACCCGTTCCCCAAGATTATCCCCAGTTAATAAGGATATTCTGTTAAATTCTGATTCTACTTCAGCAAAAGAATGTGTCCACAATTCTCCGGGAGGTTCTATTTCTTTTCCATCGCCTGTTGGTCCATGATAATCTGGCACTTTGCTATATTCAACAATAAGTGAACGGGGGGCTATAAGGCTTGCCAATTCTGCATCGCCAAATTCCCTCAAGAACCCCCAAAGATTTCTGTAAATAGGTTCCTCCCATATATTTTCTCTTGGGGCAAAATACCCGCTGACCATTGCGGCATCAATACGCGTATTCAATGCAGCGGTATAAAAAGCCAAAAGACCGCCTTCTCCGTAACCAGCTAAACCAATTTTCGCATTAGCTCCGCCCTGTTCCACAAACCAATCTACTATTGCCTCCATCTTCTGTACCTCATAGCCTCCGACAGTACGTCCCATTTCCTGCGACTGGGAGTAAATCCATGTTCTGGATGGACGATTTGTCCCACGTGACCAGCGATTGCTACGGTCAATCACAACGGGAACTACAACGGTAAAACCATTTTCCACTAAACATCGGGCGAACTGGGCATCTTTATCAATTATTGAATTCAATCCCACCAAATCTTCCGGGCTTTGGTCGGCATCGGGTAGCGCAATCACATAACCGAGCGATACTCCTTTGGGTTCCAGCAACAAACCTTCTCCAAATATCTGTCCTGGCACATCCAATTCCGGCCAATTCTGCAAAGCCGGACGTGGCAACACTTTTTTAAGCACGGACCACCGTACTTCATGAATAGTATATTTATCCGTTTCACCGGCTTTGTTTAACCTCTCCAATTTCACAGGTTCTCTTTCGTCAACAGCACCGAGAATAGATCGGAATTTAGTTCGATTAGGTTCAACTGAATTTGTATAGGCTTCCTGTGAAGATAAATCACGATTCCAATACCTTGCTCTTTCAAGTTTTTGGGTCTCTACCCGTTTTTCATAAAATAACCGAACCCCATCAATAATATCTTCCCACTTCACATAGTTGGTCAGTTGGCTCGTATTGGGAATGTGGTCGCCCTTGTAATCGCTCGCTTGAAATGCTACAGGATCGGGTAATAAATTTAGTGTCAAACCAGTAATTCCGGATGAAATCTTATATTCCAATTGCTGATACCCATTTTTCTCTGTAATTAAAAATATATCTGAACTATTTTTATTACTTTTTAGAAAAGGAACTGAATTATAATTTTCAATGAAAACATCTGGAGTAGAAGAAAAAGGAATTTTCAAAGAAAAGCTCCCATCTTGAGCTGTCTTTATTGAAAAATTCGTGCCTTTTAAAACTACTTTTACACCGTTCAAAGGGCTACCATCCAAACCATCCTGAACAACTCCGTTCAACTCAAAAGATGGGCTTGTGCATTTTATTGTAAAAACTAATACTACCGCGAGAATTATCTGATTTTTAAACATGTGTTTTTCTTATATAATTATGACCATTTTTTACCAAACCGAACAAAACTGCATTGTGTTCGGGAAAACTCAATGTCAATTTTCCGGCTCGGGCCAGTCGAGATGTTTGTGTAAAAATTTGAAAGTTCCCTTTGCGTTAATTGTGTGCCCTCCATTGAAGTATTCAATTTCTGTCTTGTCTGAAAGCCCAAACTGTGCATAAAGCCAGCGGACTTTTGCATATTCATAAGCCACTTCTTCATCGGGAGATACAGTATCGTGATGACCCCGCTCAACCATAAATGGCCGGGGGATCATTAAGTACGCCAATTCTGCATAGTTAAAAGTATTCCCCATATCGAAGTATGGCATTTCCCACTCAGGGCTGTATAATTCACTAAAGCTTTTCAGAGGATTCGTACCAGCCATTCTTTTTGCCCAGTCGCTAAAATCTCCAGAGCAAATTGAAAGACAATATTTATCAAGGAGTGGCGGTACGCGTACGGCTGTTTCTCCGCCGTAGCTTATTCCATAAAATGCGATTCGTTTTCCATCCACAAAAGGAAGCTTTTCGAGCCAATTTAACATTTGGTCGTGTTGGGCGATTATAAAAGAAAACATACTTGCTTTTACGTTATTGGATTTTCTGTCGAGCCATCGATACCTGTCTTCGCCACGATAAAGATTATGCGGAGAAAAGGTGATAAATCCTCGTTCAGCTAGTCTTGCAGCAGTTTCCCTGCCTCCCTCAACAGAGTTTTTAGGGAGTCCGTTTCGGCCATGCTGATAAACTACCAAAGGCCTTCGCTCACCCTCTTTGATATCTTTGGGAATAAGAAGGATTCCCCAGGAAAACACATCGGGAAACACATCCAATACCACTTCATATCCTGTCCAACTGGGATTATCGTATATTTTCCGTGTCCGTGGATTAAACGGTAGATATGCATCATCGAATTTACCCAATACTTCTTCCCATAAATATTTGCGATATTCGGGAAGTTGTTTTATAAATTTATCCGGAGAATAGGTATTGTGCCTAAGCGCTGTGCTCCAGGGTTTGTCTGCCAATTCCGGCATTACTTTATACAGGAAAAACTCATCTCTTACGTAAGAAGAATTTTTAATGAGTGACTGCACATGGTTTTCAAGTTCTTTCAACTGTCTTTTTTGCCTTTCAGAATAATTAAAAGTTTTGCGCTTGTCAATTGGCGTCCCTGATGAGAAGGTCAGCAATGATTTGCCTCCGAGTTTTTCAGCAAAGAGTTGCAATGCTTTTTCTGAGCCAGGTTCTATTGGGCTGTCATTTTCATTTCTGACTAGATATCTAGATTGAAAGGATGGTTTTATCAGCTTGTCAATGCGCTTGAATTCTTCATTTACAGAATTAAATGATGGTGTTTGCAATTTGCCTTTATAGCCATCGACAACAAACCCACCCATATTCATTGGTTCCTTTTTTAGGATATCAGGCTGATCAATAACTTCCGGAACTTTAGTATATTCAATTATGAGAGACCTTGGAGCAATCAATGTGGCAATTTCAGCATCACCAAATTCCTGTAGAAGCGCCCACACATTGCGGTATATCGGTTCATCCCAAACCTTTTGACGCGATTGGAAATATCCACTGATAAGTGAAGCATCAATGTGTGTGTCAATGGCGGCAGAATAAAATGCAATTAATCCGCCTTCTCCATAACCTACGATGCCTATTTTGGCATTTTTCCCAGCTGATTTTTTAAACCAATCCACTGCAGCCAATACTTTTTGGACTTCATATCCGATAATATGTCTGCCCATTTGATAAGCCTGACGGTAAATCCATTCCCGGTGCGTTGCATATTGATAACCTGAAAATTCATACGAACGGTTGATCAATACCGGCACGATGACCTGAAATCCATTTTCGGCAAGTTGCCGTGCATATTGAGATTCAGGAGGTATTCCTTTTTTCAATCCGGTAAGTTGCTCAGGCGTGTTGTCCGCATCCGAGATTGCTACTATATATCCAACCGGCTTTGTTTTAGGTACAAGCATAAGTCCTTCACCAAAGACATTTTCAAGTACTGACCAGCGAACCTGATACACACTATATTTATCTGTCTCTGCGACTTTTTCCGGATTTGAATCTTCTCTTATTCGCTGTAAAACCGGAGGGACTCTTGGGTCAACTGCTCCAATGTATTTTATAAAACGCGCTCTGTTTGGCATAATGGATTTCTCGTAGGTTTCCTTTGATGATAAGTCCCTATGCCAGAATTTTTGCCGGGTAATTAGTGATTCATCAATTTTTCTTTCGATATATGCGTGAACACCATCCAACATTTTCTCTGATAAATCACCTTCCCAGGTTAGTGGCTTTGTGTTGGGAAGTGTTTCCGGTTGACCCTTTGATTGATTTTTCTCAGCATGGTTTCTTGCTGATTTCAGGCCTAAGAATAATGTGAAGCACATTATTATTCCAAATAAAATAATCGGCGATTTATATTTTCTCATTTTAAATATTTCTTTGAAGTGTAAGCGATCCGTCTGAATTTAATTTCTGGCTGCAGGCCCAGGTTACGGGATATCGTTTGTTTTTCACTTCCAATTCAGCAAAAAGTCTTAATCTTTCCCATCCCGTATCCTTCGGAAGAGTTATTTGAACCTGTCTCACTTTTCCGGGTAGTGGATACCCCGGGTCTATACTTCCACCCCATTGTGCGTTATTCTTTTCATCTTTTAAAAATATCCTTAATGCTCCAGGAACAGCTGAAATTCCATCATTTGTTAATCCGAATATTAAATTTTGATAACCTTCACTTTCATAAATCCATATCCATGAAGGTCTCACGCGATACCCGATTGATGTAGATAAATCATTGAGTGCATCAGGAAATTGCTGATAATAACTCATTAATCCATCAGCAGAAATTTGGTGCCAATTCCACAACGAAAAGTAATTGGCGCCGACATCTTTCGCATGGTATATAATACTATCGGAATGTGTGATGCCTTCATTCAGGCGCAACGAATTGGCGGAACCATTTGAAATACCATTTTCAACCAGTGCTCCAATCCAGGGTGGCCTGTTACTAAGCGCTTCAATTTGCTCATTCTCAATAAAAATTGTATCTGTTCTTAGCCAATTATAGGTTCTAATGGTGCGGTCAAGAACTTCAGAATTACCAACGTGACTATAATCTGGCTGAGTGTTTGTAAGTAATGGGGTTTTATCCCAATTTTTTGCCTGGTGCTCAAATAGCAATATAGAGGTCTTTTCGGCGGTTTGATAATCAGGAAATATATTCCCTTCGAATGGCCATGTATGTCCTTCTCCCCAAAAGCCATACATGTAGGTATCTATAAACTCTACTAAATTATGCCCATTATATTCCTGAGATAAAAGGTTATCCAATTCCTTGAAGGCAGCAATAAACTCAGGGTGATCATACCTTGGTGCATAATGCACTTTATTTGGGAGACCGATCTCTTTAGTGTTTCCAAGTTTAACAAACGGTATTTTATCGATTAGAAAATCGGGGACAGAATGCCCTTCAATTACCGGACTCATTAATTGAATCCTTAACCCCACCCTCTTTTTATACTTTTGGGCCATGTCAAAAGTAATCTTCCAATGATCAGGAAAATCCAGCCTGCCCGGTTGCTTTTGAATATCCCGCCAGTCAACACGTAAATACAGTACATTCCCGAGCGGAAATTGGGCGAGTTTTTCAATTGATTCTTTTAGTGTTTCGCCATCAATTTTTGGAGGCCCCACTTCATCGCAAATATAGGTAACCATCCCCATTCCATAATTAGGAACTGCTAAATTTGATGGAGTAGTAGCCATGATTACTTCAGCTCCCGGAGCGGTAGCATCAGGCCCATAAGCAGAAAAAGGTCCTTGATATAGCCTGTCATTTATTTTCGGCGGCGCTCCAAAATCATAGTTACTCCAGTTGTGTGGTGGAATACGAGCTATGGAAGTTTTCCATCCAATGCCTGACATTAAGCCTATAAGTCCTGTAGCTTTTAAAATTGATCTTCGTTTCATTTTATACAGATCTATTCAATATCATTAAAATATTTAACCTCTTTTAGACCGGGTAACCAATAGAAATACTCAAGTTTCTTTTTATTAAAAATTCAGTTGACACAAAGCATGATAGTATTTTTATTTCATGATAAAAATAATGAAATGAAATATATTTTTATGATTTTATCTTACGTTTGTTCGACAATGACATCTAATTATATTATAATTGTCATTTAATTAAAGCTATTAAATTGTTATTCCTATGGGTATTGGATTAATTGCCGAAAATGATAAAGGACGGCTATTTGCAATTGATCGGTCAGTCAGTGCTTTCAATCATTTTACTTTTTCAACAAATCCATAGTATTTTTATTTCGGATCTCGTTTGACTTTTATAGAATACCATATGCAGCTGAAACTTATTACTTTTATTATTTTACTGACTTTTGTGGGATGTATAAGCCCGGGTAGTAAATCAAAAAAAGGAAATTTAAATATCTCATTTGAAGTAAACAAAAAAGACGGAATTCAACCTTCATATTCAACAGTTATATGGCTGGAAAAACCGGATGGAAGCCTTGTTAAAACCTTGTACGTCAGTGATTATCTTTCATTAGGGGGATTTAATGATCCAAAAATGTGTCCTGATTGGTCATCCAAATCAAACTGGGCAAATACTCCGAGAGACGAGGCAGATGCAGTTACCGGAGCCACCCCAATGATTGGTAAAAGAGATTACTCATTCAAACTTTCTAAAAAAGATTTACCTCCCGGCAAATACAATTATTTTATTGAAGTACATATCATGGAGGCATATAATGAACTCTACACCGGTACAATTGAAATCCCTTGTAAGGAAACAGATGGTAAAGCCCAGGTAACTTATTTACCGGTAAAACATTCATTGGCTGGCGATATTTTATCAAACGTTACATTAATTTGCAATTAGCTAAACTAATATTATGAAAAACGATACAGAAAAATTTTCAAGAAGACAATTTATTCAGAAATCTGCAAAAGGTGCCGCTGCGGTTTCTATAGCTGGATTAGCTGTCACTGGTTCGGCCCTGGCAAACACTAACAAAGAAAATAAAATTCCTAAGAGAACGCTTGGAAAAACCGGGCTTGATGTCTCTATTCTTTCGTTTGGAGGGGGATCACAGTTTTTAAAAAATAATGATGGCGCCTGGGAGAAAACTCTGGAGACGGCCATTAAAAGTGGTATAAACCTTTTTGATACCGCTCCCTCCTATTCGCTTTCTGGTTTTAATATGGGAAATTCGAATGCTCTGGGCAGCAGTGAAAAACGGTATGGGCAAATATTAGCACCGTACAGGAAACAGATCATATTGTCAACAAAAGTTGAGCTTAGAGACCCCGATGAAATGAAGCGAGATCTTGAAGTAAGCCTGAAAAGTATGAAGACAGATTATTTGGATATTCTAATGATTCACGCCATTGCTCCGTCTGACAAAGTCTCTGAAATCGAAAATGGTCT
This sequence comes from Bacteroidota bacterium, assembly GCA_024280115.1. Classification (GTDB taxonomy): domain Bacteria; phylum Bacteroidota; class Bacteroidia; order Cytophagales; family Cyclobacteriaceae; genus JAAUQL01. The sequence continues at coordinate 14,600 of JAJRQT010000190.1, forward strand.
GTACAAGGAAATGATCAAATTAAAGGAATCCGGGGTAATTCGATTTATCGGTTTTTCAAGCATGGACAGTGCGGAGCGTTCGCGAGACCTGCTTGAGCATCTCGATTTTGATGTAGCGCTTCTCGCAATGAACGCGACACAATATGGAGATTATGCAAAAATTGCGCTTCCCGCAGCGCGGAAGAAAAATGTAGGTGTCATCGCCATGAAAGTTATGCGGAATCTGGTTGGAGAAGACGCTACCGCGGAAGAATTGTTTGAATATGCGTGGACACAAAAAGGAGTCGCCTCTGCTGTGGTGGCACATTATGGCATGAAACCGTTGAAAGAGAACATTAAGCTGGCCCGGAAATTTAATATTGATGTCCAATCTAGTTTGAAGCGATCTGAATTGGAAAACCGAATGTCAAAATATGCCGGACCTCATGCGCTATGCTGGGCACAACCAGGGTATCGGGATGGAGGAATCATTGTTTAAAAAACAACTTCCTTTCATTCTAAGGAATTCAGTATCTTGGGGTTTGGTCTGCGTATAGTAATGCTTATTTCATCGAATATGCTTAAAGCCGTTGTGATGCCATTGAGTGGCTGAAGTATATGTCCATCTGGTGAATTAACCATAGTGATGCCTGCAATTTCTGGAATAATCACAGTTCCCTTAGCGGCTACTAATTCAGCTTTATAAAGCAATGCCGGCTGCCCTGTTCCAAATTCATCTTCGATTTTTTCAACTTGATTGTATTCCTGGTAGAATTCATTATAATCTCCTGACAAATTTACTTCTATCCAACATATCCACTTACTGCCGGCATCTACTCTTGCCCTTGTTACAAAATAACCAGGTTTTGGAGTCGCCCCGGTTACGGAAATAGAGGCTTCTTTCTCAAAGCCAGGTAATTCATTCGTCTCATTTTCAGCTTTATATACTTCAAACCATTGAGGTAAAGCAACGGGAACTTCTGCCTTCCCTTCCCAATCTCCGATCGCCGCCCTTCTCGTAACAAATACAGTTCGTTTATCTCCAGACACCGGGTTCTCAAGCCAAATGGCAAAAGTAGGTGGTTCGCCAAAAGCTGATTCCTGTACCAATTGCTCGTTGATATGAATTCTGAATTCAATATCAGTTTTACCCCAGGTACCGCGATACGCGTACAACACAGCAATTATTATAGCGATAGCTAACGAAAATATGATAATTAGCTTTTTATTCATGTCCCTGAGCAAATCATGTTTAATTACACTTCTTTAGGAATCTCAAAACCTTTCCTATAAGTCCCTGCCGCTAAAATACTGGCTCCCTGATCGTTAGTGATCATCTCATGATCTCCTGAAAAAATGAGTTGCTTTTTCCCTGCACGATAAGAAAGATTGGACAGATGTACCAGTACAGCACTTTTATGTCCCTCAACAATATTTCCGTTCGGTTGGTTTCTTGTTCGAATACAATCTATAAAATTCCCCATATGTGCATTGAGCGGAAAAAGTCCTGATTCCTGGGCGACAATTTGCAGGTCTTTATCATAAACCTGCCATCCTCCTCCCATTCTTCCAACATACATCACCTGTTTAGTTCCGTAGATTACAATTTTTGTTGAATTCTGTTTCCATTCAGGAAATCCATCGCCATAGCGGATTGCCGGACTTGATTTTAGCATATATGGAGAAAATTCTCCCACCTGCAATGTCAATACAAAGTTATCGTAGTCGAATGTTGTCATTTGGTAATCGGGTATATCTCTCTTATCTTCAAAGAGATATCTCCCACCTGTGCAATACACTGATTTAGGAAAATCCGGATCACCCAGAACTATTCGCGCCAAATCCATTTGATGTATAGCCCCATTTGCAAGTGCATACCCTCCTGAATAATCCCAATAATAACCCCAGGACTTATTTCGGGATAAACTGTACGGTACATCTGGTGCGGGTCCCAGCCACATATTCCAATCAATTGTATCTGGCGTATTTTGACTTTTCTTTTCATTGAAAGGAACCGGGCCATTTAATAATCCATATACATTAACGGCAACCACCTCTCCCAACTTACCGTTATTGATATAATCCCGTGCTGAGAGTGCATAATCTGAGCTACGGTTTTGTGTTCCACATTGTACGATGCGTTCATATTTCATAGCTGCTTCTATCATTTTCTGCCCTTCGGAAATATTAAAAGAAACGCATTTCTCAACATATACATCCTTACCGGCCTGGCACGCCCATATGGTGGCCAGTCCATGCCAATGCTGAGGTGTGGCAATTATCACCCCGTCAACATCCTGGTCATCAAAAACCTTACGCATATCCCGCACCCTAATAGGCTTTACCTTCTGTAAAGATTCAATTTCTTTTATTGCCCTTCCCCCACGCGTATCATCAACGTCACATATATATTTTACTTCTATATTCTTATTAATTTTCGATACACTTAAAATCAAATTTGTTCCCCAATTGCCAGCACCTATCAGAGCCAGCACAACTCGATCATTGGAACCTAATGTACCTCCGATAGAAAAGGTAGTTTTTATTTTTTTACGGTATCCTGGAATTCTATCTGCTGACAGACTATCAGGTTTGGTATTTTGAACAATATCTTTCTCCGTTGCATTTGAACAGGAGGACGAGAGACCCAAAGCTGCCATGCTCCATGACAGGTTGCCAAAAAAATGTCTTCTTTTCATGTTTAAAAAATTTACTCTTTATAAAATTATCTACTGATCCATGATATGAAAACTAATTTGTCTCCTTAGGATAATAAACCCTAACATGCTCATGCATTGTGTAAAGTCTGTATTGCTTCCCGTCATAAACCAGTATAGGACTGGAATAATTTCCTGAAACACTGTCAGTATCTACAATCGGATTATTTTCATATTTCGTCCAGTGAATCAAATCATCAGACACCGCCACATTAGAATTCCATGTAGCCCAATCTTCATCCGGGGTTCCATGATAGTAGGCATAGTACTTTCCCTTGTATTTGATAATTTGATTTACTGCAACACCTTTTGCATCGTACTTATCCGGCCCCATTTCTATAACAGGGTCATCCTGTATGTTGGTCCAGACTTTTTGATCGGTAGAAACCGCAAGCCAGATACCCAGATCTCCACGTTCATAAAACAAATACCATTGATCATCTTCTATCCATAATGTTGGAGTGCCATAAGCACCGGGTCCGATAGGGTCACCATTTACCATTCGAATATCCAGATCTCCCAATCGTTGCCAATGAATCCCGTCAGAAGATGTGAGCATATGGGCAACATCATTAATTCCTTCTGCTACCATAAAATATTTGCCACCGTGTTTTATAATATGTACATCCTCAGTCCAATATTCATCAAAAATTGGATTTTCGGCATATCTCTGCCAGTTAATACCGTCTTCCGAAGTTGCATATCCGAGGTATTTTGTCGCACTATCAATTCCAGAATAACCAGTGTACCACATTTTATAAATGCCATCTTCTCTCAGGATATAGCCTCTTTCACGAATCATTTTGTCCCATGTATCCGTACCTGTACCGGTAAAAACAGGGTTTTGTTCAATAGGTATGAAGTTGACCAACTCTGATGGGAAAAGTGGTGTGATTTCTTTATCTTTCTCCTTTTTACTATTGCAGCCAGTAACAATAAATAATGCCGCTAAAAATTGAATTGCTATTATTTTTTTCATGGATAATTAATTTTAATATTTTAAATATACGATGTGTAAATACAAAGCTTGATTTCATTAATAAAATACGAATATATGCCACTTGTAAAGCGGTGGATTTAATTTTAACTTAGACCCATAGAGTCATTTTATATTTTTTTGTCTTGATTCACATATCGTGGTGCTATATATCACTTTACTATCTTCTCACCCAGATATGCTTTACTTTCAAAATTATGTACCTGCTCAAATATGAATCCCACAGTACAGCTTCAGTTTTGTTTTTTGACAAGACCCGAATGACCTTACTGCCAAACTCACTTTTAATATCCCTATATAATGTCTGAACTGAACCTGTCTAATTTCATGAAATGATTTTGAAGCCTGCCTACCGCAATGCAGGGTTGACAAAAATGAAATACCCAAAAAAAACATTTCTAATTTTACAAAGTTTTAGTTCATCCGATATTTAGTTGGAAAAAGCAACTGTTCAATTTAGTAAATGACAATTAACAGCTATGCCTTATCAGTATTACAACTTTCTGAGAAAGAGCTTTTATTTTAGAATAAATAAGAAAATACAATATTTCAATATCAGAAAACTTCCAAAAAGCTAAGTGCCTATTTTATTTAGATTAAGTTGACTAATATGAGTCACTTTATAAATAATTTATCAAGCAATTAACACCTCAACTCCCATTTGTTCTAGCTTGGCCTGATCTTCAGGCAATATTCTATCATCCGTTATGACGACATCAATTTGAGACAACGGACATATGACGGCAAGACTTCGATTTTTAATTTTACTTGAATCGGCCAATACTATAATTTGTCTGGAGATTTCAATCATTGTCTGATTGAGATGTGCTTCTTCAATATTTGGAGTAGATATCCCAAATTCAAAATCCAGACCATCCACACCTAAAAATAATTTGTCGCATAAATAATTTCTAATTTGCGTCTCTGCGGGACTTCCAATCATCGACAGCGCTCCTTTACGCAAAAACCCACCTGGCATTATCACCTGAACTTTATCATTATAAACTAAATTATTGGCAATATTTAAGGCATTTGTGATCACGGTAAGATGAATATCCGGTGATATATTCTTAACCATTTCCTGCGTGGTAGTGCCGGCATCAATAATAATCGTATCACCGTCCTTTATAATTTTACTTGCTCGCTTTCCGATTTTTTTCTTCTGGTCTAAATTCAATTTTTGCTTTTTTGAAAGCTCGAAATCGACACCGACTCGATGTGTTTTAATCGCGCCGCCTCTCGCACGGATCAGCATGTTTTTTTTCTCCAACTGTAAAAAATCATTCCTGATTGTTACCTCGCTCACCTCAAACTGCTTACTTAAGTCAGTCACATTGACCTGGCCCTTGGTTTCTAATTTTTCAAGAATTATGGTCCTTCTCTGGACTGTTGATCTTTTCTTTATTGTCATTTTATTTTATTTTACTTTATGAAAAATGATTATTACGATTGATTTTGAAGACAATGATTTACACAATTACAATGTAAACAATTTTAAAAGACCATAGCAATATTTTTAATAAAAAAGTATAAAAATTGAATATAGAATTAATTTGAAAGAATTTATTCTTATATTATCTTTCTAAACCGTATTATTTTTATAAAGTAAAGCTTTGCGTTAAATAAATTAGATATACATTTGTAAAAACATACCCAAACTATAAACCATTTTGCGATGAATGAAACAGCTTTATATAATTACATTGGAAATGATCTGAAAGAACCGGATATCACTTCTCTGGAAATATCAAATCAACCAGAGCTATGGAATCAGACGTGGCAATTTATCAGAAAACAGCAAAGTTCAATTAGCGAATTTCTAGAGCATGTTTACAGTCAAAATAATATAAATATTATTTTAACCGGCGCCGGTACATCAGCTTTTATTGGCGAGGCCCTGCAAGGCTCCTATCAAAAAAATACCGGCATACCCACCAACGCCATTAGTACTACAGACCTTGTAACTCACCCGGAAATGTTACTTCAAAAGGAAAGACCTACTTTATTGATTTCTTTCGCCCGGTCAGGAGACAGCCCTGAAAGTGTCGCAGTAGTAAATCTGGTAAATAAAATTTGTAAACATGCTTTTCATCTTATAATTACGTGTAACCCCAAAGGCAAACTGGCAACTGAAAAAAGCTCTCCGAATCGATTGGTGTTTTTATTGCCGGAAAAAACAAATGATAAAGGACTTGCGATGACCTCAAGCTTCACATCTATGCTATTGAGTGGGGTATTGATATCCAGAATACATGAATTGGACAAATTGGAATCGCAGGTTTCAAGATTGATTTCCTACGGAGAAAATATATTGCGCAACTATGCCGCAGAGTTGCAGCGGGTAACCAAAATGGATTTTACAAGAGTTGTGTTTCTGGGCTCAGGTCCATTATTCGGAATAGCGCATGAATCGCATTTGAAAATGCAAGAGCTCACAAACGGGAAAATTATTTGCAAAAATGATTCATTCCTAGGTTTTCGTCATGGACCGAAAGCTGTTGTTGATGATACAACCTTAATTGTTTATCTCTTTTCCAGCAATAAGTATATCGAACAATATGAAGATGACCTGGTTTTGGAAATTTGTGAACAAAATGGCGGCATGTATTCAATCGGCGTCCTGGAAAGATCGAAAGAGAAATATTGTTTAGATCTATCCATAAAAATGGGTGATGGTAAGGAAACGCTTGATGAAGAATTTTTAGCGGTTTGCAGTGTTCTTCCAGCTCAGATACTCGGTTATTATAAGTCCGTTGAATTGGGATTGAACCCGGATAACCCTTCAGAATCCGGTGCCATTTCAAGGGTAGTCCGAGGGGTAAATATCTATTCATATGAATAAATTAAAAGCATTTAATATTTTTTAGAATATCACACAAATAAAATATTCTTCTCTACCCAAATACAAAATAGTAATTGTAAACAGGGATTTTTAAGCGCGTTAAAAATGAACAAGTTTTAAATGATACATCCAGTCAGCTCGATAATTCAAGAACATAAGCAAAATCCATCCAAAGGTATCTATTCCGTATGTTCTGCCAACAGGTTTGTTTTACAGGCCGCAATGAAGCAAGCCATACAAGATAATTCTCAACTACTCGTAGAAGCTACTTCCAACCAGGTTGATCAGTTCGGTGGCTATACCGGAATGACACCCGCAGATTTTGCGAAGTATGTATATGATATTTCGTTAGAGGTTGGTTTTTCACGATCATCTCTGATTTTAGGAGGCGATCATTTAGGACCTAATGTATGGCAAAGTCAGCAAGAAGATATCGCCATGAAAAATGCAAGGGATCAGATTCGGGCCTATGTAAGCGCAGGATTCTCAAAAATACATCTTGATGCCAGCATGCCACTGAAAGGCGATAAGTCTGAAAACCATTTCCCTTTAGATGCACAATTGGTTGCACAAAGGTCTGCGAAATTATGTCAGGCTGCTGAAGAAGTAATACAAAAATCTCCATCAGCAATCTTCAAACCCGTTTACATAATAGGAACTGATGTACCCATTCCTGGCGGGGCACAAGAATCATTGGATAATATACGCATTACACCGGTGGAAGAGGTGGAAGAAATTATTGCATTAACCCGGGAAGCATTTAAAAAAAGAGGACTGGAAGATGCCTGGCAACGTGTTGTAGCTGTCGTGGTTCAACCGGGTGTGGAATTTAGTGATGATGACGTTGCAGAATACAATTCTGCTAAGGCAAGAACACTAAAATCCTATATTCAAAATCATCCTCAAATGATTTTTGAGGCTCATTCTACCGACTATCAAAAACCGGATGCACTAAAGAAGATGGTTGAGGACCATATGGTGATTTTAAAGGTTGGTCCCTGGCTGACCTATGCTTTTCGTGAGGCCATTTTCTCTTTGGCCGCTATTGAAAAGGAATTGTCCATTTACCGGAATATGAATTTGTCATCGAATATCATTGAAATACTGGAACAAGCCATGCAAGCCGAACCGAAGTACTGGAATAAGCATTATCATGGTGATGATCAACAAAAAGCTTATGCCAGAAAGTATAGTTTCAGTGATCGTATCAGGTATTACTGGCCGCAAAAGGAAGTAGTGAATGCTTTACAAATTTTGTTAAACAATTTAAAATCAGGGCCGATCCCGTTATCTTTAGTCGGTCAATTTTTACCAACTCAATACCAGGCGCTGCGCTCCGGACAAATTGCAAATAATCCTCATGACTTCATTCACCATAAAATAATGGAAGTACTTGACGTTTACGCGGCTGCTACTGGCATGGGTTGAATTATAAGAGCATGTTTGTCAACCGTTGCTTTGGCATAGGTTGTCTTGAATCAGAAAAATAATATATAAACTAAAAACATCATTACAATGGGAAAAGGGAAACCGTGGTTAATCTATGCCATCATCGTTACTGTATTTTGGGGTCTTTGGGGCGCTTTAATTGAAATACCTGAGAAGGGAGGTTTCCCAGCAACACTCGGATATTCTGTCTGGGCTTTAACCATGATTATTCCATCGTTGATTGCTCTTCGGTTGGTAAAATGGAAACTGGAAACTGACACCAAATCCATAGTGCTTGGCTGTATTATTGGTTTGACCGGGGCCGGTGGTCAACTTCTGCTATTTCAGGCGTTACGAACCGGTCCGGCTTATCTTGTATTTCCATTTATTTCGCTATCACCGGTAGTAACCATTTTATTATCATCAATATTCCTCAAAGAAAAGGCAAGTAAACGTGGATGGATTGGGATAATTTTGGCCCTAGCTGCCATTCCATTGCTTTCTTACCAATCAGCAGACGGCAGCGGCGCTGATGGTATAATTTGGGTAGTTTTAGCCCTGCTGGTTTTTCTTGCCTGGGGAATCCAGGCATATGTCATGAGATTTGCCAATAAGACCATGAAAGCCGAAAGCATATTCTTTTACATGATGGTCACCGGCATTGCCCTCATTCCTTTCGCCTTATGGCAGACAGACTTCAGTCAGCCAATAAACTGGGGCATTAGCGGTCCATGGCTTACTGCTGCTATACAAATACTGAATGCTGTCGGTGCACTAATGCTTGTGTACGCATTTCGATATGGTAAAGCCATCATCGTCAGTCCTATGACCATAGTCGTTAACCTTAGGGCTTTAATATTTCATTAACTAACTGATAATGTGTCTTTTTACGCCAAGGAGCCTGACAGGCTGTATTGTCAATTTGGGGTAGAAAATCTTTTTTAAGCCAAGAAGAAA
>JAJRQT010000191.1 GCA_024280115.1 Bacteroidota bacterium
GTTTGTGCCAGTGGGTTTGTATATTTGTGCCATCTAATATTCTTTGATGCTAAGATAACACATCTATCTGAATTTCAATAAGTTAATTTTAGATATCCCCATAATTTAATGATTGCACGGGGATGTGCAAGCAATTGCAGTTATTGTTCAATAAGATTCGCTCATGGAAATATTGAGAGTACTAATAAGAATGAGATCATTGAGAGTTTTCATCTTGGTTTGAATAAGGGTTTTAAAAAATTTGTACTTATTGCGGAGGATGTAGGGGCTTATGGAATTGATGTAAATACCAATATTGTAGCACTACTAGAGGAATTGTTTGCCATTGATGGTGATTTTAAAATTATAATTGATGATTTCAATCCGCATTGGATGATTAGGTATTTTGATGAACTATTACCATTGTTAACTAAGTATAGTAATAAAATTGAAGATTTAAGAATACCCATACAATCCGGGAGTAATAGAATTTTAAAACTCATGCGCCGCAGATATACCATTGAAGAAGTCTCTCTTTGTATTGACAGCTTATGGGAGCATATTCCAAATCTTAAAATCAGGACACATTGTCTGGTTGGATTTCCTGGTGAAACGGAAAAAGATTTTGATGAAACGATTAACTTTTTAAATAGGTATCCAAAGATTGCAGTGGAGATCTTTGATTACCAGGAACGATTTTTCTGTGATTCAGTGAAGTTTCCTGGTAAAGTATCCGATCGTGAGATAAGGAAAAGGGTCAAAGCCGTGAGGTCTTTGGTTTATTCATGATAGCGCCTGGTCGTGGGTTAAGCCTGCCATAATCGGCGGACAAGCTTGTCTTAAAAGTCGGCAGACAGGCGAAGCGATATAGCCTGGCAAACGAGCAGCCCAAACACACCGTCACTCTGATCCTGACATTAGGAAGGGGAAGCCCGCCTACCGGCGCGGCAGGAGTCTGGTGTAAAGAAACGATATGAGAAATCATTCTCTTACCCATTACCAGACTCCCGCAACGGCGGGCAGGCTTTCATTCCACTACGTTCCATTCAGCCTGCCTGTAGGCAGGAGTAACGTAATGGATGAGCAAATCGATTTATCCGAATGAACCTAAATCATCACAATCACCTAACCCCAACCATAATGAAAGAAATTGAACCATTTCTCGAAAACATCTTTTCTATTGCCCCTTTCGTATTAGGCAGTTTTGGAATTGCCTTTTTAATTACCCATTTGGCCATACCATCCATTGTTACAGTCGCGCAGATCAAAGGGCTGTACGATGTGCCCAATGGCCGTACCTCACACACCACACCTACACCTGTACTAGGAGGCATTGCAATTTTTGCAGGTCTGGTCATTTCAACAATTATTTTTAGTGTCCTTGGTTTCGGCTCGGAGCTAAAATACATCATCGCCGGCCTCATCATTCTTTTCTTTTTCGGCATCAAGGACGATATACTTGCACTCGATCCAAAGAAAAAACTTGCAGCTCAAATCATTGCCGGTTTGCTTATAGCAGTACTCGGGGATGTACGCATCACCCACTTTCATGGTTTTTTGGGTATAGATGAAGTCAGCTATGTCTTTAGCCTGGTTTGCACCATATTCTTCTTTATTGTAATGATCAACGGATTTAATCTCATCGATGGTATAGATGGGCTTGCATCCGGTGTTGGCATCATCACCTCAGTCACCTTTGGTTGTTGGTTCGCAATGTCAGGGTATGACTCTTATGCAGTCATGAGCTTTGCACTTACGGGTTCATTGGTTGCCTTTTTTTATTTTAATGTTTTTGGTAAAAGGAACAAGATTTTTCTGGGAGATACTGGTTCACTAATTCTCGGTCTTTCAGTAGCTGTGTTTGCCGTCCGGTTTATGGAGTACGAAGGTGGAGCCACTGGTATTCTTATAGTTGAGTCCGCTCCCGCAGTAACCTTTGGCATACTTATCGTCCCACTTTTCGATACACTACGTGTTTTTTCGTTGCGCATTTTCCAGAAAAGATCTCCATTTATTGCCGATAAACAACATATCCATCACCGCCTGCTGGAGCTGGGTTTTCCTCACCTGAAAGCTACCCTGATCATCCTTTTTATCAACCAGATGTTCATTGGATTGTCCATAGCCTTACAACAAATTGGCAGTTTAAACCTGATAATTATTCAGCTTTTGCTGGCTTCTGTTTTATCTTATATCATGATGAAAATGGTGCGCAGGAAATACCGCAAAGAATATCCCGGAAAACGCCTGAATGGTATCCCACATCCTTTGTTTACCGGTAAAGGTGCTAAGCATATAAATCCTGAAAACTGTCCATCAGAGGTTCCTTGTCCCTTTGGTTATGGAAAAGAGTTGAAGATTGAGTGTATTGAGCATTTGAGCAATCCCCCAAAAGCTGTTGATCAAGATAAATGATTCAATGTAATATATTCAGTTCAGAGTTATGAGTTGAGAGGCTAAAAAGCTGAAAGGCAAAGGTAAATATTCAGTCGTGAATTTTGAGTTCCGAGCTGTGAGGCCAAATAGCTAAAAGCTATAGGGTAAAAGGTGATAGAGGAAAGCTGGAAGGTAAAGGCTGGAAGATAAAAAATGAAAACTAATACATGAATAAAACAAGCTGTTCAGAATTTGCTATTCCGAACCAAGTGTAAATTGTAATATTGTAGGGATGCACACCTTTACCTGGTGGAGACCTCGATTATTTACTTTCGGATTGCAAATCCGAAAGAGTTGGTCAGAAAAAGCTGATTTACAACCACTCCAAAACTAATCTGTAAGCACTTACGAAGTAAAATTTGTAAGTGCTTTTTTATTGCAAGAGATCCCTCTACTACGTTAGCGTGATGTCGGATATTTCTATCCGACATCATATCGAGCAGAAAGCCTTAGTTTGAGAGTTTCTAATTGTGGGAGACTATGCCGGGTAGTCTGGTCAGCTGTCAGGTAGAAATACCTGACAGCACAAAAATCCCTCTACTACGTTAGTGTGATGTCGGATATTTCTATCCGACATCAGATCGGGAGCAGGGAGAAAAAGTGTAAGTTTGAGAGTATCTAATTATGGGAGACTACGCCGGGTAACTGTCAGGTAGGAATACCTGACAACACAAAAATCCCTCTACTACGTTAGCGTGATGTCTGATAGAAATATCCGACATCGGATCGGAAGCAGAAAGCCTAAGTTTGAGAGTTTCTAATTATGAGAGACACACCGGGTAGTCTGGTCAGTTGTCAGGTAGAAATACCTGACAACACAAAAATTTAGTTGTAATTGTGGATTGAATTTGTTAATTGATAGTGCAGAGATTTATCTGCTTTTGGATTGAAAGGCCAAACTTGCGGCAGCTATGGTTCTATCTAATCTTTCCGGATCATTTTAATAACCTCGTTGGATGTCCATTAAATGTATTGAAAAGATCTGATTTCATTGCTTTACCACCAATGTCCCAAATCTTGGTGATCACCAATAACCATGGCTGGGACACACACGTCGTGGATAGATTTGAGAATAGTTGTACTTCCCCATTGGAAAACTGGAATGATGGTTTTTAAATATTCACCAAGATCATTATCCGGGTAAAGATCGGATTCTATACGTTTATCAATATTTAGCTTTAAACTTGTAGGATGACTCAATAGTACTTGCTATCATTCAATCATTTAATCATTCTCTCATTCATTTAATCCCTCCGCATCATGTTTTGATTTAAATACAAGTCCATTAGTCGCTTTAAAAATTCATCAGTGTTGATTTTCAGTCCTACATGGCTATTGGGTTCTTTACTCTCATCAATTATCGTATATCCGCCATCAATCACTTTTACATATGCGGGCCTTGTTTCAAAAAGATCCGGCCACAATAGCATGCCAATTGCAACACAATCAAACAATGTTGGAGTTTCCCTCGATGTTTTATGCTGCCACAGTACAGTTAAAGCGGTGATGGCATCCGTGAGTGGTGTATTGCGCATCATCAATTTCAAACGCTTTCCTTCATCCCATTTCACAAAAGTTGTGATGTCTGTTCCTGCGAAAGTGATGTTGTTCACATTGGAAATGTAGATTTTTGACGCTTCTTCATCAGCCTTGACATTCCATTCTGCATTGATCCGTGGACCAGAATCATAGCCCATATAAAATGATCCAAACATAGCATATATATGCTTTGCCTTTGAAAGCGCATTTTTATCCTTTTTCACTACATCCATCATATTCGGAACAGGCCCGACAGTGATGAGGTTGACTTCGCCCGGATATTTATTGAGTGTTTCAACTATGAAATCTGCAGCGCTTTTCTTTTGTGGTTTTAATTTATCGAATCCTACACCCCAGGCATGCTGAGGCGTGTTGTTATCACTGGTCTTTCTGCCGATAAAAATGGGAATATCCTCATGGCCGGTTTCATAGAGCATCCTGCAGGCCAATTGCGCACGATCTTCCGTATTGCCCCAATCCATGCAAATTCCCAGTACATCAAATTCATCGCTGGCAAGAATCATGGCCAGGGCGAAGGCATCATCGATATCATCGCCAAGATCACAATCGAAAATGATTTTATGTTTTTGGGCAAAAGCGTTGGGAATACTTATCCAAAAAAGAATTATTAATACGAATGAGAATGCTATTATTTTTTTCATATTACTGTATTTTAATTAACTGGCGTTCGGGAGAATTATATTAAAATTTGCCATAACTCATTGGTTTTCAACATCAATCCCCTGACTTCCTTCTCCAACGTATCCCGGATTTTTTCGGGAGGGGGATTTAGTCGGACGCTAGTAATTTTAATTAATGGTGTCGTTGTACATGCTTGCGATGGTTTAAAAGTCCTATTATAGTATAAAACTTCCAAAACCTATATTCTACAATTATAAAGGAAATATATACTTTAAAAAAGTAATTAAAAAGTAAAAAAATAAACTTTTGAATCGTTATTATTGCCTTATAAATATTTATTCTTAGTGAATTGGTGATTAATTCGGAATAATAGAATATACAGGAATTGATATGGGAATCTATAAGATAAATAGTTTTTCATTATCCATCTTTTCTAAGTGCTACTGATAAAGTTAAATAGTAAAATCATGAAAAAGTATCTCATTTTTTTAGCGGGGTTATTAACCGCTTGTTCGCAAACAATTGATTTTAAATCTTTCCCTAAGATCGATGCCCATGTACATCTGGAAACTTCAGATGATGCTTTTATTAAAATCGTTGAAGAAAACAATTTCAAGTTACTGTCTCTTGTCACCAGGGCTGCACCACAAACTGTAGTTGATGAAGAATTTAGCTATGTAAAACAACTTTATGATAATCATCCGGGAACTGTTGCCTTCGCCACTACTTTTACAATGGATGGTTTTGGTGAACCGGATTGGGAGGAGAAAACAATTGCATGGCTCAGGAAAAGTTTTGAAGAGGGCGCTATTGCCGTAAAAGTCTGGAAAGATATAGGGATGACGTTTCGCAATGCGGACAGTACTTTTATTATGATTGATGATCCAAGGTTTGATCCCATTTTTGATTTTATTGAATCACAAAATAAAACACTTGTGAACCATAACGGAGAACCAAAAAATTGTTGGTTGCCAATCGATGAAATGACTGTGGCAGGTGACAGAAATTATTTCACAGCCCATCCTCAATACCACATGTACTTGCATCCTGAATATCCTTCTTACGAAGAATTGCTAGCTGCCCGTGATCGAATGCTAATGAAACACCCCAATTTACGATATGTCGGGTGTCATTTGGGCAGTATGGAATGGAGTGTAGATGAACAGGCAAAATGGCTGGATAAATTTCCGAATTATGGATTGGACATGGCTGAAAGGATCGTTCATTTCAAAGTTCAGGATAGAGATAAGGTTCGGAATTTCATTATAAAATACCAGGACCAACTGCTCTATGGAACAGATATAGGGATCAAAGATAAAAATTTGAGTGGCACAAGTACTGAAAGAATTCAAGAGGTACTGCAAAATATTTGGTTGAGCGACTGGGAATATTTTACAACCGATCATATAATGACACAGGATGACAAGGTGAAAGAATACCAGGGCTTAAAACTACCCGAGAATGTTTTGAAAAAGATTTATTATGAAAATGCAATGAGGGTATTACCTGGCCTGGGTGTTAAACATTAAGAGGTTATTTTTTATCTTATAAATCCAATCTATTGTGAAGGCGCTTTCAAAATTATTCCTCTATTTAATTTTCACAACGACATTTACAGTATTTTTTTCATGTGGATCATCAGATATTTCACGAGAAGTAATTGTGTTGAAAAATTACTGGGCCATTCAATCATCAGAAAAAGTAAGTGCCGAAGGAAGCTCAATTTCAAAAGCCGGATTTCAAGATAGCGAATGGTACACGGCCACGATGCCATCAACTATCCTGGAAACCCTCGTGAAAAACAAGGCGGAAAAAGACCCATACTATGGAAATAACTTTGTGGAGTTAGACGGGTATTTTCCTGTAAGTTCAAACATGTATTTGTATGATCTGCCAAAAGATAGCCCCTACAGTGTTCCCTGGTGGTATCGGACAGAGTTTGAACTTGACGATGGGAACGATCATCTATGGCTAAACCTGAGCAGCATCAACTACAAAGCAAATATTTGGCTAAACGGGATCCTGATCGCTGACACGATGCAGATAGAAGGTGCTCACCGGCTGTATGAACTGGATATCACTGAGCAGGCAATTCAGGGAGGAACAAATAGCCTTGCTCTTGAAATTATTCCTCCTGTTCATGGAACTGACCTTTCCATCCGCTGGATGCAGGGATCGAGGATGGTACCCGATAAGGACACGGGCATTTGGTATGATGTGAAAGTTGTGCGAAACGGGAAAATTAAAATTCGATACCCACATATTATCACAGATCTCCATTTGCCGGATACTACCAAAGCGTATGTGACGATTACTGCCGATTTGTACAACAATTCCAAAGAGGTAGTATCGGGCACCCTTTCAGGAAGTATAACACCGGTGGATAATATTGCAGAAGGAGGAAGTTCTGTGGGAGGTACTGATGAGTATGATTTTTCTAAAAAAATCACCCTCTTGCCGAATGAGACTAAAAGTGTAAAGTTCGATATCGAAATGGAAAACCCGGGTTTGTGGTGGCCCTACATGTCTGGCAAGCAAAATCTATACGATCTTCATTTAGAAGTGAAAGATGGGAATAATAATCATTCCGATGTAAATGATACTCGGTTTGGGGTGCGAAAGATTACATCAACCTTAGAAGATTTCTTCCCCGAAGAAGATCAGAAGCTTGTCAGGGTTTTTCAGGTGAATGGTAAAAACATATTCATCAAAGGGGGCAACTGGACGGAAACAGTCATGATGGAAGAAGACCTGGATCGAAATGAAGCGGAAATCCGGAACATCCTCAATTTGAATTTTAATGCGATACGCACAGAAGGTTTTTGGGGCAACGACCGATTTTTCGAATTGTGCGATCAATATGGCATAATGATTTTTGATGGGTTTAACTGCTGCTCTATTTGGGAACGCTGGGATGCCTGGACAGATCATACCTATAAAATCGCCGGATTGAGTTTCCGGGATCAGGTCATCCGAAAACGAAATCATCCAAGTTTTGTTGATTGGTTGCTGGCAAGCGATAGCCATGTTCCTTTCAGGGCCGAAAAATTATATACGGACATTGTTGAAAAATATGATGGGACACGCCCTTACCAATCAAACTCTATGTACAGCACCACGCCATTTTGTGGCTGCACGGGCTTAGATCACGACCCATACCCTGATACTTACGTATATCTGCATCCCACCACCTGGTATGGCATGAAGGAAATAAATGAAAGAGGGGAATTTGGTAAGTTCGAATTTTTAGAACTCAACACAGAAATTGGCCCGGGTGCAGAGCAAATTCCTCCGATGGAAAGCATGCGTGCGATGATGCCCAAGGAAGATCTTTGGCCCATGAATAAAACCTGGGAAATTCGGCAGTCGTCAGATGCATTTTCTGTAAATGCTACCAATGCGTTTAATAAAAGGTATGGCAAGCCCGTAGATTTGGAATCATACACGGTGAAAGCGCAGGTATTCCAAAAAGAGTCCTACAGGTCACTGGTTGAGGCATTTCGCAAAAACAAATACAAAGCGAGCGGACTATTAATATACCGCCTCAATGCTGGTTGGCCTTCATTATGCTATTTCCTTTATGATTATTACCTCCGCCCAAACGGCGCCTATTCCGGTACGCAACAAGGGTACGAGCCCCTACATATTTTTTATGCCTATGATGATAACTCCATTGTCGTAGCCAATGATTTGTACCGTGATTTTAAAAACCTGAAAGTAAGCGCTAAAATCCTGAATCTGGACATGACGGAAAAGTATTCATATACCGATCGAATTGATGTGGGTGAAGATGCAGTAAAATCTGTGATTCAAATACCTGATATCCAGGGCTTGAGCCAGACTTACTTTTTAGACCTAACACTGGAAAACGAAAATGGTGATTTACTTAGCTCAAATTTTTACTGGTTATCGACCCAAAAGGATGTTGATGCCGATTTTTCAGGTTTAATGACGCTACCTGAAGTAAAACTGACTGCATCTGCTGTTTATAAGGAAAAAGGGAAGAACTCCATAGTAAAGCTTAAAGTCACCAATACTTCCGATCAGTTGGCCTTTTTTATAAACCCTAAAATCCTGAAAGGAGTGCATGGGGAAGAATTACTTCCTACCTACTGGAGTGCGAAATACTTCAGTATGTTACCAGGAAAGTCGAGAGAGATTGATGTCACTTTCGATGTTGCTGACTTAGATGGCAGCGAACCTTTTCTTATGCTGGAAGGATGGAATCTTAAACCAGTGGAAATTGATCTCAAGGATGCTAATCGCGAGGTGACCCCGGTATTAATTTATAAAGACCTGCAATCACCCGAAAGTGTAGAAAGTGGGCGGGAATTTAGCATAAGTATTTCTGTTATAAATTCCGCAAAATCCGGCGGGGCGCTATTGAAATCCCAACAGCGCTTGCTCATCAACGGACAACCGGTATCATACAAAAGGGTTGCATTGGCACCGGGAGAAAGTAAAAGTCTTTCATGGACTTCTTTGAAAATTAATAAAAAGGGAGCACACGCCATCAAAATAGGCGACATGGAAGCTGTAAATGTACATGTAAGATAATAAATTGGTTGACTTGATAATAAAAACAGATGAAGAAACTACCTATATTAATTGCTGCCTACTTCCTAATCCTGTCAAATATCAGTTTCGCACAATCTAATTATACCTGGCAAGATGACAACCTGATCTTAAATAATGGAGCTATAAAACGAACGATCGAATACAATCGTGACAATCAAACTTTCGTAACAAGCTCAATTTTTCATGAAAATAATGACAGAAATTTTATTTCATCTCAACCTTCGATGGAATTCAGTTTCGATATCAATGGTGTAAAATTTAGCGGTCAGAACAAATGGGAGTTTGTAAAACATGTTGGCGCAAGCGATTCTAAACAAGGTGAAGGAGTAACAATTACGCTGAAGGGGACAGGGGAATTAGAGGGATTGGAAATTGATATCACCTATCTTCTTTATCCAGGTCTGCCAGTGATAAGAAAATTCATCACTTTTAGAAATACTGGAAATATCGAATTTAAGCTCGAATCGCTTGATATTGAAAACCTCAGGGTTAGTCCAAATTTTGTGCATTCATGGATTTATGCCAATTATGCGCGTCAAAAAAGGCTGGGGACCTTTGTGGGTGATTGGGATGATCCCCTTGTAGTTGTGCACGACTATCCCAATAGGCTGGGAATTGCCCTGGGAAATGAAGCTCCTGGAGTTACGAAGAGGACGGCTTTTCATACCAATTATAATGATATAAGCATAGGTCTGACGCATACTGATCAAAACTATGCTTTTAGAAAATGGATAGTTCCCGGCGAAGCATGGACAAGTCCGAAAGTTTTTATCGCTACCTACGATCATTCTCCCGATGCATCGAATGTGATTAATGGAACGGTCAATGATTTTACCAGGAAACATATGGGCATCCGCCTGATGGAGATTGAAGAAAAACCAATTTTTGTATATAATACATGGAACCCATTCCGGCATAATATTACCGAAGAACTAATCAGGGAATTGACCGATGCTGCCGCAGCCTGCGGAATTGAAGAGTTTATTATTGATGATGGCTGGCAACGAAACTTTATTCCTGAAAAAGACCGTGGCGGCCCGGTGGGTGACTGGATGATCAATGAAACGAAATTCCCGAATGGGATGTCCCCGGTTTTTGATTATTTAAAGGAAAAAGGGATGAAGCCCGGTTTGTGGATGAGCATCGGTTCTGCCCATGAATCGGCCAAAGTGTATGCTGATCATAAAGAATGGTTTGTGAAAGATAAAGGTGGGAACCTCGCAAACTTGCATACGGATTGGGAAGTGGGAATGGTCACTTCCTGCTTTTCGACTGACTGGCCGGATTATATTAAATCAAAATTAATTGATCTGGTTAAAAACAATGGTCTGGAATATACAAAACTCGATTTCGCCATTGTCACCAGCGCCTATGTCGTCGATCCGGAACGAAGTGGATGCTATGCGACAGACCATCCATATCATAAAGACCACAACGAATCTTTTCTGAACAATTACCAGCGGATATTAACTATGTTTGACGAACTGCACAGCGAAGCTCCCGACCTGTTTATCGACTGCACATTTGAAACAGTTGGAAAACTTCAGACCATTGACTATGCCACAGTAAAACATGCGGAAGGGGATTGGTTATCCAATTTCGAAGAGCCTTCCCCTTTTGGAGCGTTGAGGGTTCGAAACATGGCCTGGTGGCGAACGCCGGTGATGCCCGCCGGAGCTTGCGTGATCGGCAACCTCGCTTTAGATAGCAAAGACCTCGAATTTGATTTATTGTCAACAGTAGGGACGCTACCGATCATGCTCGGCGATCCGCGAAAGCTCTCGGAAGATGAAAAAAATATGCTAAACTCATGGTCAACCTGGCTTAGGGAAATGCAGGGCAACTATAACTACATGGTGTACAGGCAGGATTTACCATGCTTTGGCGAACCTACAGAAGGAAGCTGGGATGGTTGGGCAAGAATAAATACCGATAGTCAGGAAGGTGGAATAATTGGCGTTTTCAGGCAGGGAGCAGTTGAGGGGAGCCGGTTGGTGACGATTAACTGGCTGGCGGCAGATCAAAAATATGCAGTGATCAATGCGGTTGATGGTAAAGTTTTGCTGGAAATGACTGGTGATCAACTGAAGAACGAAGGGTTTGAGGTGAGTATGGAAAGGAAGTATCAGGGTAAATTGTTTGAGATTAGAAGGATGTAAAAGGTTTGGAGGTTCAGAAGTTCAAGGGTTCAGAGTTATAGGGTTTATGTTTCTGAGGTTATAAATATGGTTCATTACCATGATGCGTACTTAAAAATTTTGAAAGTTAAATAAAAGTTCACTTATAAAATGTTGGTTTTGGCATTAAGTCGGCCTCATCAAAATCTCGTTAAAAAAATTGACTTGAAAAGCGTGAAAAAAGAATTGGTGTTTGAGCGTTAGGTTAGGTGGTGCGGTTGGGCGAGTTTCAATTCTTTTAGCTTTTAAAGTCAAATTTTAGAGATTTTTATGAAGCCTTGAATTCTTTGTTTACTTTCTGTTTCAAGACAGAAAGTAAAAGCCCGTCCGGCTTGAGGACAATAGCAATTAAATGAATTAAACTTAATTTTATCAATTAATATAATTTTAAGTAATGAGGAAAAAACCAATATAATAAGATACAAATATGCATTTAGGTAAAATCCATAATTGTAATTCAACCATGGATTTTAAGTACTTTTTTAACCCAAAACCGTGAACCATATAGCTTGAAAAATTATAATTTATACAATAAATAATCGGAATAAAATGACAACAATTGGCAAGAAATTAAGGATTAGTATCAGTATGTTTTTACTTCTCACTGTACTATCACTACATGTAAAAGCTCAGGATGGTTGGGACGAGCTGGCAAAAACACCTCCCATGGGATGGAACAGTTGGAACACGTTTCGACTCGATATCAATGAAGATGTAGTGAAAGGAATCGCGGATGTCTTTGTGGAAAAAGGATTTAAAGAGGCCGGATACGAATTTATCGTGATCGACGACGGTTGGCAAATCAGGCGTGATGAGGAAGGAAACATCATTGCAGACGATAATAAATTTCCATCGGGCATCAAGGCCCTGGCTGACTATATTCATTCCAAAGGGCTCAAACTTGGCATCTATTCCGATGCAGGCTCAAAGACTTGTGGGGAGTTTCCGGGAAGCCTGGGCCACGAGTACCAGGATGCGCGCCAATATGCCGCCTGGGGGATTGATTATTTGAAATACGACTGGTGCTTCACAGGAAATATGAGCGCCCCCGATAGTTATCGACTAATGAGAAATGCACTGGAAACCGCAGGCCGGCCTTTGGTTTTTAGTATATGCGAGTGGGGCTCGCAGCAACCCTGGGAATGGGGGGAAGGAATTGGCCATATGTGGCGTACCACTTATGATATCCGCCCCTGCTGGGATTGCGGACAAAAAGCTATTAGCAATGGAATGGAAATCGAAAACTTTATAGGTTTCACCAAAATCCTTGACATGCAAGTGGGGCTTGAATCCTACGCCGGGCCTGGGCATTGGAATGATCCGGAAATGCTGGAGGTAGGCAATGGGAATCTTACTATCGATGAGAATAAAGCACATTTTAGCCTTTGGTGCATCCTCTCGGCGCCGCTAATGTTAGGCAATGATATTCGTAAATTATCTCCAGAAATCCATGAAATTTTAACGAATAGAGAAGTGATCGCTGTTGATCAGGACCCACTGGGAAAGCAAGGAGTAAAAGTGAAAGATAGTGGTGATCTCGAAGTTTGGGTGAAACAACTCAGCGATGGTTCGCGATCTGTAGTCCTGTTTAATCGCAGCGGAGCAACGGCAAAAATGACCGTAACCTGGAATGAAATGGGATATCCTGAACACCTAAAAGCGAACGTGAGGGACTTATGGAAAAAGAAAGATATGGGAAGCTTTTCCAAAGAATATTCAGATGATGTACCTTCTCACGGTGTGGTGATGGTTAGAGTAGAACCTAATTAAAATTATAAAATATTGGTTAGTCCATAAATCAATTTTGTAATGAAAAGACGAACATTCATAAAAAGCAGTACGCTGGGAACAGCAGTTATAGGAAGCTACCTTTCTTCAGAATCTTATGGGAAATCAAATAGCGTTTTAGGTAAAACTTCCTATGCAAAATCAGATAAAAACAGTATTCGAATTGCCGTAATTCAACAGAATGCTAATCCCGGACATGTTGAAGCAAACAGAAAAAAAGCACTGGGTTTTGTGGAAAAAGCCCTGGAGCAGAAAGCAGATGTGATTTTATTCCATGAAGAGTTGTTGGTGGGATATGTCGATAACATGCATGAACTGGCTGAACCTGTCAATGGGCCAACCACAAAGGCTTTTCAAAAGGCACTTGCAGGGACAGATTCAATGATTATTTATGGACTCACCGAAAAGGATGGCGAGGATTTTTATATTTCTGCTCCCGTTGTTTCCAAAAAAGGTGTGGTCGCAAACTACCACAAGACACATCTTTGGTGGTATGAAAAAGGGCTGCGCGATGAGACTGAACATTATAAGGCCGGCAATGAACTCGTGACATTTAATGTGAAAGGGACGAAATGCGGTATTATGATTTGCTACGATGGGGATTTTCCCGAAATGACCAGGTCATATGCAAATTTAGGATGTTCAGTTCTTTTCTGGATGAATCATCGGGGTCAGCGTGGTCATGACGAAGTAAAAGACCTCGCCTATCGGAATTCTATGATTATTCCGAGCGCATGTTGTTGCGGGCTGGATGAAGTAGGTGCAAAATGCAGGGGTGGTAGCAATATTACAGGTCCAAAAGGAGAATTAATAGATGAGATTTGGGACAAAGAAGGAATGATCATCAGTGATGTATATTCGGGACAGGTTTCAAGTATTCGTGATAGTAATCCGTGGTTCAAGGGCCAGCGACCGGATGTATATTATTACTGATAAAAAGGAAAAGTGCAATGACAAAACGAGATGTCGTGAAAACGGCCTTAGACCACAAAAGACCTCCTTATGTCCCGTGGCATTTTGGGTTTACCGTGGAAGCAAAACAGAAATTGATGGCTCATTATAACACTGACGATATAATGGATGTAACTGATAACCATTTTCTGATATTGGGAGATGAAATCGGTTTTTTTGAAGATATTGGGAATGAACGTTTTATAGACATTTTCAACGTCATATGGGACAAATCAATAGACAAAGATATCGGAAATGTGGAAGGACAGGTTTTACCTGAAACAACATTAAAAGGATATACATTCCCGGATCCGTTGGAAGAGCGGATTTATAAAGATATTCCGACGCTTATTGATAGATATCCAGACAGGTTTCGTGTTTTTGAAATCGGATTTTCATTGTATGAGCGGGCCTGGACTTTGCGCGGAATGGAAGCTTTACTATTGGATTTCGTCGTAAATCCTGAATTTGTACATGAACTGATGAATGCCATTTGCGAATACAATATCACTCAAATAAAGAGATCTATGGAATTTGATATTGATGCAGTGAAATTAGGCGATGATTGGGGGCAACAAAGAGGGCTGATTATGGGTCCGGAAATCTGGAGTGAATTTATTAAACCCTATCTGGTACGAATGTATAAGGAAATCAAGGATGCCGGTAAATATGTTTTCATTCATTCTTGCGGTGATGTGGACGAACTATTTGATCCACTCATAGAAATCGGGTTAGATAATTTTAATCCTTTTCAGCCGGAAGTCATGGATATCTACACATTATTACCAGCCTATAGAGGTCGGTTATCTTTTCATGGCGGCTTATCTACACAACGGATTTTGCCTTATGGGAATGAGGATGATGTACGTAACGAAAGTGAAAGGTTGCTGAAACTGGGCAAAAACGGTGGTTATATATTTTCCCCTTCACACGATGTGGAAGGTGACGTCCCACTCGAAAATATATTAGCATTTATTGAAATGGCGAAAAATCAAAAAGGATATAAAAACTGAAAACTATTAGAAATGAAAACTACACCTAAAAACATCGGACGCCGTGAATTTTTTAATAAAAGTGCAAAAGTTGCAGCGGCCTCAACTTTAATATCTTCTGTTTTGCCAAACAGTATAGCGGAAACCTCTGAATTAAAAGGAAAGACCGATTTACCTGATTTTATTATTGATTCGCACATTCATTGTGGGGGTACTGAGCAATGGGTTAAAGACATGGTAAGAATTTACAGTCCATATAATGCTATGGCTTGTACGCTGACCTGGATAAATGACATTGAATTAATGGTTGATGCAATAAAAAGTCATCCCGATGTATTTATCGGATATGGCCGTGTGAATTTAGATGATCCAAACGCAGTCCGGGAGATAGAAAAATTTAAAAAGGCTGGTTTTGTTGGTATGAAATTTCACAGCCCACAGAAAAACATTGATGATCCGTCATATTTTCAGGTTTACAAATTATGTGAAGAGTATAAGATGCTCATGCTTTTTCATACGGGTATATCGAGTCGAAGAATTCAAGATCAACCGGCATGGACATCGTCTGCGAGAATGAGGCCAATCTACCTGGATACATTGTGCCGCGCATTTCCCAGGATAAAGATTCAGGGAGCTCATTTAGGAAATCCGTGGTATGAAGAAGCTGCAGAAGCTGCACGCTGGAATCCCAACCTTTTCTTTGACGTCACAGGCTCAACCTTATTCAAATTTATTAAGCTTAATAAGTTAGATCGAATGAGCGAAATTCTCTGGTGGTCGGGTGTAGAGGCAGAAAATAATCCGCATACCTTGAAAGGTGGTCCATCTGCCTGGGAACATATCGTGTTTGGTACAGATGAAAACCCTGAAGGTCTGGCTGGAAATATCGAACGTTTTACCATGATGCTGGATGCAAATAATGTTCCTCAGGCATCCCGTAAAAAAATGTGGGGAGAGACGATGGCTAATAATCTTGAGATTGATCCAAAAACACGCAAATTTATTGAATAACTTATCGTGGGTTAAATATATATTTCATTTGCTTTTACAACAGATTGTTATTTTTATCGAAAATATTTAGTTGTTCCAAAAGATCTGTGAGGGAATTAGAAATTCCCGGTGTTTTATAGATATTAAGGATTGCCTTTAATTATAATATCCAATCAATAACAATAGGAGAAATACCCTTATAAAAGGTTAAGATCTTTAATGAAAGTCATTAATGTGTCAAAATCCATGAATATAATTCCTAAATGCCAGTGATAAAGATTTTAAAAGCAGGATTGATAATCTTTTTGACCATCGTTATTAATGCTGAGGAAAGCAAAAGTACAACGTATCCTGATGGAGAAATTATAACCCCCGTAAAAATTATTTTCGATACCGATATTTCAGGTGACTGGGATGATGTGGGGGCCACGGCCACCTTGCATGGTTTGGCAGATTTGGGTGAAGCTGAGATCCTGGGAATGTGCGTTTCGGCAGGTGGCTACGCGGCTAAATGGAGCCCCCTCTGCCTCGATGCCATAAATACCTATTACGGAAGACCCGATATTCCCATAGGAGTGGTGAAAAATATTGGTTCCACAAATTCAATTTATATTCGGGAAATTGCAGAGAATTGGCCGCATGATTTAACAAGCGAGGGTGTTTGGGATGCTACAGAATTATACCGTAAAATTTTATCAGGGCAACCGGATACAAGTGTGGTAATCGTTTCGGTAGGATACATCACAAATATTAAGAATCTATTGCAATCGAAAGCGGATAAGTACAGCGAGTTGGATGGAATTGCCTTGGTAAACAAAAAGGTCAAGCGCTGGGTTTGCATGGGAGGTAAATTTCCTGAAGGTGGCGAATCTAATTTTTGGAGCGAACCGGCGGCCACAAAATACGCGGTAGAAAACTGGCCTCGCCCCGTTTTGTTTAGCGGCATCAACATCGGCAATGCCATTCGTTCCGGGATGACTTTAGTTCGTACCTCATCCAATAACCCGGTACGGCGGGCCTATGAAATCTGTACCGGATTTGTAGGCGGGCATCATGCGAGCTGGGATCAGACCGCCGTGCTGGCTGCCGTGCGCAACCCATTGCAATATTGGGACGTAGAGTCCAATGGGTATTGTGCCATTACTGATGATAAAGCTACTAATGCATGGAAATCTTCACCTGACAAAAACCATAGCTATTTAAAAATAAAAGGCAAAGAAGATGAGATTACCCAGGCCATTAATGATTTGATGGCTGATGTCCCTTATCCATTTTCTGATAAGGAAAAACTTGTGGCAAATTGGAAATTTGACGAAAGTGATAAAGATGCTATTCCGGATGCTTCAGGAAATAACCATACGGGAGTATTTGTTGGGGAACATTCATGGGTAACTGGAAAGTCTGGCAATGCGGCCTCTTTTGGCAAAGGATCAAAATATATGTACATAAAAAATAGCGATGAATTCAATTTCCATGAAAGCGGTTTCACCATCGCCTTTTGGGTTTATTATCCGGATTCAATTCCAACAGGTAAAAAGATACTGCTAAAACGAAATATGTACCTCGATAAATGGCTTGGAGTTTATAAAAATACCTCAGACAATACAGTCGGGTTTATGGTAAAGTGGGATAGCGTTTAGTGTAAAACCTTCCTAACTCCCGACAAATGGCACCATATTGCTGTTACCCTTTCAAATCAAACGGCCTCAATTTACCTCAACGGAAAATTGGAGGGCGAAAAACAGATAGACAAGTCAGAATTGTATTTTCCGGAAAGTAGTTTTAGAATTGGCGCAAATGTCGATGGTGAGAATTCATCGGCCACCTATATCGATGATTTGTTTATCCTGAATGATGTAGCCTCTGAAAATGAGATAATTGAGTTAATGAACGATCATGAAAAGTCAATTAAAAAGTAAGAATATGCTGGTAAGAAATATGAAATATATCCACTGGAAATTAGTACTTGTACTGTTATTTTTCGTTTCTGTTTTAAATGCACAGGAACCCCAAGCTATTTCTACCTTCGAAAGTATCGGCCTCTATTGGTCGCCCGCCAACGGTTCTTCAGAAAATGATGTCCTGATAAAATTTAAAGAGGCGGGAAGCGAAGAATGGCACAAGGGGCTCCCCATAAAATATAATCCAATTGATACTATCGACCTTGATTTGGCCGATTATCGCGGGAGCATTGTTAAGCTAAAACCCGCTACTGAATATGAAATTAAGTTCAGCCTCGAAGGTAGCAATGTGAAGAAAACAATCCGGGCTAAGACCTGGTCAGAAGATTTTCCTATTGGCAAAATAATAAAACCGGAGAATGGAAATACAGAATTAAATCTTACAGCATCGGGCACATCAGAAGCGTATGTTCTAATTGACGGAACAGGAATATCAATTGATGTAAATAACGAAAACGATTATTGCATTAACATAACTGGCAATTATATAATAATTCGTGGATTTCAACTTTCAGGAGGCAGGAAGGGGCTGATAAAACTTAACGATTGCCATGATATTATCATCGAAGATTGTGACATGACGCGTTGGGGAGAGGTTACGAAATATGGCTACGGTGTCGATTACCAGGCAGCAATATACTCAGTTACTAACTCCCTGGAACGCGTCATTATCCAGCGAAATAAAATTCATCATCCTCGTTATGGTTCCAATAGCTGGGCAGAGCCTTACAGTGACAATGGCAGCAACCACCCTACAGGCCCCCAGGGAATATCTTTTGAGAACAGTGCAGGAAACCACGTGATTCGCTACAATGAGATATGGTCGGATAATGACCATAAGTATAATGACATCCTGGGCTATGGCTCCAATTTCAGCTACAGGGGTTTTCCTGGCCCCGATTCTGATATTTATGGAAACTACCTTGCCTTTAGCTACGACGATGCGATAGAATCGGAAGGAGGAAATCGTAACGTGCGCATTTGGGATAATTATATTGAAAATGCCTATATGGCCATTGCCAATGTAGCCACCTCAATCGGGCCACTTTACATTTGGGGGAATGTTTCAGGCAAGTCCTACAGTCCTCCCGGAAGCTCGTATGGCGAATATGCCATGTTTCTGAAAATGGGAGAAAATGGCGATTGGATAAAAGGCCTGGTTTATGTTTTCAACAACACACTTTTAAACCTGAATGAGGATGGCTTTGGTGGAATAGGCACAAGTGAAGGCGAGCCGGTCAGAGGACTACGCAATCTTACCACACGCAATAACATACTATGGGTAAGGGAAAAGGGGCATTCTATATCTCCTGGGTTAGACCAGGGGAACAACGACATTGATTTTGATTTATGCAGCGGCAAATACCCATTGGCGTATGAGAAAAATGGAATTGTCGGAAAACCTGTTTTCATTAAAAATTCAGGGTTTGATTTTATGAATAAAACAGGAAGTTTTCAGCTCGCGCCTTCAAGCCCGGGAGTAGATGCAGGTATTATTATTCCAAATTTCAATGAAACCTACGCTGGAGATGCTCCGGATATTGGAGCCTTTGAAGCAGGACAAGTTCCAAAAGAATACGGAGTGAATGCTTATTTAAAACAATAATTCAAGCTGATGAAAATAATTATTGGCACAACCTTGTTTCTTTCATTGTTTGCGATGGTTTTTATCTCATGTCACAACGCAAACAATAATGTTGCAAATAGTACTCAACCGGTTAAAGTAATATTCGATACCGATATTGGTGGAGACCATGATGATGTGGGGGCTGCGGCCCTTTTACATACCCTTGCTAATTCCGGCGAAGCCGAGATACTTGCCATGATGGTGTCTGCCACAGGAGAGACTGGAATTTGGGGGCCTCCGTGCCTCGATGCGATAAATACATACTATGGCAGACCTGACATCCCTATAGGCGCTCTTTCTGAAGGATTTGCTTACTATGATTCACCTTATAACAGGCAAATTGCAGAAGAATTCCCGCATGAATTAGATCGCATTTGGGATGCAAGCACACTATATCGCAAGGTATTGAGTGAGCAACCCGACACGAGTGTAGTGGTAGTTACCGTTGGTTATATCACCAATATCGCAGGGTTGTTAAAATCTGAAGCAGATGAATTTAGTGATCTGAATGGTATCGACCTGGTTAGGAAAAAGGTGAAGAATTGGGTTTGCATGGGAGGTCGCTTCCCCGATGGTGGCGATGAGACCAATGCCACCTCTGATGTGCTCACTTCAAAGTATGCAATTGAAAATTGGCCACGGCCCATATTGTTTAACGGTTATGAAATAGGCGCTAAAATAAATTCGGGGATGAGGTTGGCATATTTGTCAGAACCAAATCCTGTACGAAGAGCATTTGAAGTATCAACCTGCCTCGGGTGTTGCAATTGCAGCTTTGACCAGACAGCTGTACTTGCTGCAGTCCGCGACCCATTATTGTATTGGGATATTGTATCGGAAGGCTATTGCTCCATGTCGGACGATCCGGAAATTGGCAATCGTTGGCATACCTCACCGAATAAAGACCATGCTTACCTGATTGAAAAAATGCCTCTCCGGGAGTTGGAGGATATCATTGAGGACCTGATGATGGATTTGCCGCATTCTAACAAACAAGCTTTTTTTACTTTGCCATTGGACAATACCCTCCATCTGGTAAAAGGGCATGAGTTTGCTTACAAGTTGTCTTACTACAATTACAATAATGGTGAGATTACCATAAAATATGAAGATCTACCTGATTGGATTTCATTTGATAATGATTCGATATTTGGCGTGGCTCCAGGGGTTGCTGCTAAAATGAAGCACTTGTTTAAAGCAATTATTTACAAGAATGAAATGGCGACCGATACAGTAGTTATCTCGGTATCAATTCTGGCAAAGGCTCCATTAATTACGGATATTCGTTCAGCCTCCGGATGTAATACCTTCAAACTGGATAAGTTAAAAATGGGAGAAAAAGTTTACGTTGACAGGACGGCAACCTTTACAAATATTCCTGACCAATATTTAGATTACACATTTTTAATCGGCCCGGCTAATGATGGTCACCGATTTGATCTGGGGGATTCATTTGTGACTTTTACTGCAAATGAAGATGTCACTGTATTTGTCGGGTACGATAAAAACTATTTGGAATTAATGCCAGATTGGATAGAGGAATGGGATGATACAAAAGATGAAATCCAGAATAGTTGGGGAAATTCATATCGTCTGTACAGTAAAACTTTTGCAAAAGGGGAAGTGGTATTGGGCAATAATGCAACTCCAATTCAACCCTTGCGATTAATGTATATTGTATTAGTGAAGAAATAGACCTGTAATTAATTACGCAAAAAAGTGTCTGTAAATCCTTGAAATAAAAAAATCATGAAAAAACAATATAAATTTTAATTTTCGATAAGGACAGCAGCATAATACGAATCTAAAAAAACTTTTAACCTCGATAATCGCATAATAATGAAAAAAATTACATTTCTGATAATTAACCTATTGCTGTTTTTTAATGCAGGATTTTCACAGCAGAATATGGAAATCCCGGTAGGAAAATCGGCCTGGTATGTCGGCATTAGTGTCCATGGCCCCCGAATGCCCATAAGCAATGGGTACAGCGCTGATTTTGATAGTAACTATGGAAATCAGGCGCAACCTTTACTCATTTCCAATAACGGACAAACTGTCTGGTCAGAACAATCGTACAAGATGTCGGTAAAAAACGACACTATTTTCATTTCTTCAAGAGGTGACTTGATTTATTATAAATCAGGAAATACACTTAAAGAGGCATTCAAATATGCAAGTAAAAATTATTTTCCTCCCGAAGGAATATTGCCCGATGAATTATTGTTTTCTGAGCCTCAATACAATACATGGATAGAGCTGATGTATAACCAGAATCAAAAAGACATTATGCAGTATGCCAAAAGCATCAAGGGCAACGGGTACCCTGCCGGAGTGCTTATGATCGATGACAACTGGCAAGAAGATTATGGGAAATGGGATTTCCATCCGGGACGGTTTTATGCCCCAAAACAAATGATTGACTCACTCCATGATATGGGCTTCAAGGTAATGGTTTGGATTTGTCCGTTTGTAAGTCCTGACTGTGATGTTTACAGAATGTTGGATGCTAAAAATATGTTGCTCAAAGATGCTTCAGGACAATCTGCTATTGTACGATGGTGGAATGGTGCGAGTGGGCTATTGGACCTTTCAAATCCGGAGACGATGGCCTGGTTTAAGAAAGAATTGGATTACCTCCAGCATGAATATGGCGTAGATGGCTTCAAGTTTGATGCAGGAGATTTCAATCATTATAAAAACCTTGTACCGAAAAACACATTGACAAGTATCGAAAATATCTCTCAGGACCAGTGCGAATACTATGCGAGACTTGGTCTGGATTATCCATTGAATGAATACCGTGCGATGTGGAAAATGGCCGGCCAGCCAATAGTTAACCGTCTTCGGGATAAAGCACACAATTGGGCAGACCTGCAAACACTAATCCCCGGGATTTTATTACAAGGAATCGTAGGTTATAATTTTACATGTCCTGACTTGATTGGTGGTGGAGAATTCACCTCTTTTCTTGGAGATGCAAAAATTGATCAGGTCCTGATTGTCCGTTCGGCGCAAGTACATGCGCTAATGCCCATGATGCAATTTTCAGTAGCACCATGGCGTGTGCTGGATCATGAGCACTTGGAAGCTGTAAATAAGGCGGTTGAAATAAGACAAAAATACACTGACCGCATTTTGCGTTTGGCAAGAGAATCGGCAATAACAGGAGAGCCTATTGTTCGCTCTTTGGAGTATGTGTTTCCACATAAAGGTTATGCAGATATAAATGACCAATTCTTATTGGGGGATGACATTCTGGTAGCCCCGGTTGTCAGAAAAGGTGTTTCTGAAAAAAATATTATTTTACCTTCCGGCAAATGGAAAAGCTGGCAGGGAAAAACCTATAAAGGAAATAAAACGATTACCGTCAATGTAGAACTGCAAGACATACCGATTTTCGAATTGGTGAAGTAATACTAATTGCATGATAACAATCAAATATATAATAAGAATGACAGGATTTGCTATTGTCGCTATCCTGTTCTTTAATCGTTGCTCTCCGCAATCAGTAAAACAGCCGGTAAAGATTATTCTTGATACAGATTTTGGGGATGACGGGGATGATTTACTATCCCTGGTTATGTTGCATCATATGCAGGATCTGGGTGAATGTCAGATTATGGCGGTAGGACAAGCGAATTCGAACAGGGAATCCCCTGGTGCTATCGATGTGGTAAATACCTTCTATAATCGCCCAGACATTCCTATCGGAATCGTTGATGGGTACGTACATGGTATTGCTAACCAGTATTCCAGTTTTTTAATTGATAATTACCCAGGGTTATACGACCTGGACCTTGATCGTGTTCCAGAGGCCGTAGATATTTATCGAAAGGTATTGGCTGCGGCAGAAGATAAAAGCATCGTGTTTGTTGTTATCGGTTTTAAGAAAAACATGAGTGACCTGCTAAAATCCCGACCTGATGATATCAGCCCTCTGACCGGCCTTCAGCTTGTGGAACAAAAGGTAAAGTTTGTTTCAGATATGGGCGGGTGGTATCCTGAAGCTCCTGAACCGGAGAATTACGAGCCATTTAACCTCGGGATGGTTCCGGGAGCAGCCAAATATTATGTAGAGAACTGGCCGACAACCATGTTATTTACAGGAATAGCTGCAGGTGAAATCAAGCTTGCGAAAAAATTAAGAAAACTTGATACGCCAACAGGACGCGCCATTGATTATAAGCTGGCACATGATGGAGGCTGGGGTAAAGAGATTGAAGATGCACAGGCAGGATTTGATTGTGTATCTACTCTTATTGCCGTGAAAGGCGCAATCGAATTTTTTCATGTAAAGTCCGGGTGCAATGAATTGGATTCTGCAGGGTATAATATTTTTAGCTACGAAAAAGACTGTGGACACAGCCATATTGATTGTAAAGACCGAAAAATGCGTTTCGAAGAAATTGCTGATGTGATAGAGGAAATGCTCGTAGCCGGCCCAAAGAATAACAGGATAGTTGACTGAATTCGCAATTTATGTAATTGATGGCGATGAAAAAATTATCTTAAAAAGGCAAAAAAAACCATGATTTAGTTATGAATAGATTAGAGAGAGTTTTGAAAATTAAACACATGAAGACAAATTTTGTATTCTTCCTTACACTATTACTATTGGCCTCTTGTTCAATTTCACATGTGGATATTAATTCCGGTTTAGTCGGCCACTACCCGCTCAATGGAAATGCCAATGACCTTAGCGAAAACAAAAATCACCTGAATGTTGTTGGCGCAGTATTAACAAACGATCGCTTTGGTAACGAAAATAGTGCTTATAGTTTTGACGGAACCACATCTGTCGTATTTGCTGAAGTAGTGGATATGCCAGCAATGGATTCAGTAAAAACAATTTCCTGGTGGTATATTTCTGATGCAAGGCCGGAATATGAAATTGAATTAGGCGCGGAAAACATGGTGGTACTGGTTGATTCTGTGGCTGGTATGGGAATTCAATTTGGATTTAGGGCGCCGGGGTATAAAACAAAAGGCTTCGATACATGGGAATGGGGAGGAGGAACTTTTATAGATTTGGATTACCCGAAATTTAACTTGTGGCATCATTGCATTTATACATACGATGGAACTACTCATAATTTTTTTATTGATGGAAAAAAAGTAGGCACATCAAATGCAAAGCCAAAGAGTGGTGTGCCGAATATTCTGATGTTTGGAAATTACCCCGGAGGAGATCAGTTTTATAAAGGAAAATTGGATGATATTCGTATTTTTAACAGGGAATTAAACGCTTCAGAAGTTAAGGCACTTTATAATATAAAATAAACAAAGAATGAGAATGAACCGGCGAAAATTTATGAAAAAGAGTATTCAAAGTTCAGCAGTAATCGGTGCAGGCATTGCCGGGAGTAATCTCCTGTCGTCCTGTGGTCACACACAATCATTAGAAAAAAAGGTAAGCGCTGATATTCCGTTACCGATTCAGGTAGTGCTTGATGATGTAGGATGGTGGTCTGGAAAAGATGGAAGTGAGTACCAGGAGCCCTATCGTACAGGCATAAACCGAAATCATGTCCCTGCCGATTACCAGGCTATTGTAGAGCTGGGCAAAGCCTTGGGGATCAGGCCGCAGGCAGCTACAGTTCTCGGCGAATGGGACAAGCAGAATATTTTGCGAAATGTTCCGCATAGCACCTGGATGGGGGATAATTGGGACAATAGCCAATGGGTGGGCCCCTGGCTTGAAGAAACCGCAGACATTATAAATAATAATAAAGAGAATTTTGAAATTACCGTGCACGGGCTGGGGCACGAATGGTGGACGGATGGGAAATTTACCAGGGCCGAATGGGCCGATGATGATGGTGTGATGCGGCCAAAAGAAATCCTTGTGCAACACCTCGATGCCTATGCAGAAATTATGCATCAAAATAATCTCGGAGAGCTTCCAATATCATTTGTGCCCAACGCATTCCGCCATAGTTTTGGAGTTACAAAAGGAAATGATATTAGCCTTGCTCAGTTGCTGGCCGATAGGGGCTTTACCTATATCAATACCCCATTTAGCAGTATGTTCAATTCCGCAGCTGCACAATATGGCTTATTTGGTGTTGATTCCGGTATCATGACAATTGACAGGGGTGCAGATTTATTAGACTGGAATGTTATCGGAGGTAAGCCGGATGGTGCGATAAACGGACCAACCTGCGGTATGCACTGGCCAAATCTGCTCCATGAGAATCCCGAAAAAAATCCTGAAGTTGTAGCAAGATGGGTGAAATTACTGGCTCCATATAATCAAAAGCAAGAGACAATGCTATCGAAAAATTCCGTTGAGTTCCAGCAACAGTTGGCGCATAATAAACTAACAAAAGTAAAGGTTGCTGACAATTTGATTAATCTCAATTTTTCTGACACCAAAAATGTTGGTACGATTGCCCCAAACGAAGAATTAACTATTAAGGTCAGCTGCGAGTGCGAATTAGTTTTTACTTCTGACAATATTAAAATTATTTCCGCTTCTTCTCAAAAGATCAACGATTCGATACTTCACAAGCTGAACTTGAAAATGACCGGGAACAAAGGGGCGCAAATCACGTTTGAAAGCAAGTCTTGACACTTCTGGAAATTTGCACGAGACCCCTCATTTCATGGATTTTTGATGCTTTTTTCTCAGCTTTGATAGCAGTAGGCAACATGCATAGTAAGGCTGTCATGCTAAAAAAGCATTCAAATTCCATGGATAGCCTATGATCTGTTTCATGGATTTTTAGTGCTTTTTCATACAAATTTGTAGCGCGAGCCCAACTAACAATTGACCGATCCTGCCTTTTCCTCCATGTAATCGCAGGAGTTCTCACCATCGAGAAAGATCCGCCATCCAAAACATAACCATAAATTAGATCAATGGGTTATAAAAGCAGATTTTGTGAAAGATTATCTTCATACTTTTATAAATAAAACTATATATAAGTATTTATCTTATTATTACTTTGTTTATATTGCTAATAGTATAATTTTACATTTCAAAACCAGTGTCTTTAGTTCGACTTAAAAAAACCTGAACAATACTCTCGTGAAAAACTTTTTGCTCTATTTATTCCTAAGTATTTCGATAACCGTATCAGCCCAGAATAAAACGATTGTTACGGACCGTTGGCTCGAACTTGACCTTTATTGGTTCGAAAAAGAGGATATTCATGGTTCTGTAGAAAAACTACTTGACCGCTATCACCCGTTGTTAAAGAACCTGGAAGGATGGAAAGGATTTATCATGAATACCGGTTGGCTTATCGACAATATAGTTGGCTGGAATGGCGACATAAACCAGCGTATAGACTTTCCGGAAGAAATGAAAACCCCTCCCTGGTTTAATGATAAAGGTGTATTGACTGGTAATGCGGAGGAGCTGTGGAAAAACTACAATCTTCGGCTCAAAAGATCATCGGAAGGACAGGTACTCCACTACGAAGATTGGACCTATGCCGATGTGAAAAAACTATGCCATACGATAAGAAGCGTGGCAAAGAAAAAGTACAACATTCCTGATATAAAAATAGGAACTTATGTATTGGGATGGGACAATGCCTATGGGGGTAATTTGGCAAAATTCGCTGTTAAGCATCCATACCTGTTTATACCGAGTATTTATTATGAGGTAAATGTATTGAACATCGAAGGAATTATTAAAGGAGGGGACACGCAGAAATATGGAGCGTATCCAAATGGAATACCCGAAGGAACACCTGTGACAAAGTTTTTTGGCAACCAGTGGGGCAGCCTTTCGAAAGCGGCAGGGTACGATGCTATAATTCTTAGAGATGCAATGTTTGGCCCCGGCACCTACAAACGTGTTGGGCCATACGGAGCTACAGCGCCAGACGATCCTGAAAAAGTGAAGAGCTGGAGCCGTGCTACTGCCGATTTAGTGAAATTCACTAAACTCAGTAATACAGATGCGTTGGTAATTGGATATTCAAATGGAGCTACATCAGTGGGCGATTGGAGGGTGAATTGTGTTGACCTCGAATCTATTGCCAAGGAAGGCTATATGGATGCGTATATCGATCAAAGTTGGGCCGGTGCCTGGAACGAAGTGGGTGTAAGGCACAGGGCAATGGAATATCAGAACAACTCTTTTCAGGGATGGACCTACCAGCTTGCCTACATACTGCTGCATAGGGCCATGCTCGCCGAAAGCGATGTACGCCACTATGTGCTGAATGATATGTGGGATGGCTGGGAAACATGGGATATCATCCACACAGTACCCGAAAGGGTGAAATGGGGAATATGGGCTTTTACTCATGCCGCGCTTAAGACCCCCAGTGGACTTAAAGTTCCCGATGGTAATTATATTTCATGGGTAAATCAAGGTAAAAAATTGCTGTCAGAAGAAGATGTGCAATTCTTGGCAAAGGAACTCAATAGTGCAGTGCGCGATGCTAAGAACATGAAAGCAGTTCACGGCCCTACACTGGTTTATAATCGAAAGGCTATGGAGTGGATGTCGGATAATGCGCCTGAAAAATCTATTTTAGAATGGATCGACGAGCAGGCAGGAGCAGTAATGAAATGGTCCATTCCCATTATGTCGGTGACACGTATGGAATATCTGCCCGAAGTGGAGAGTGATCTTTTTATTCTTGAAACCCCTGTACATATGGCTGCAGAAGAAACCAAGGCAGTAAAGAGTTTGATAAACTCGGGAAAGCCGGTCGCTATTTGGGGAAGTATAGCCGGTGGTGTCGATCCGGATATTCTTGAGTCTCTCGGCGTTCATTCCACGGCCAGGTGGAATAACGATACTGCTTACATTGCTACACTTAACCATAAAACTGGGAGTATTTTCGAAGGAATTCCAAATACATTCCCTGTTTATAATCTTTATAACGATAAAAAAATTACGGTTGATGGCGATGTTGAGGTTCTATATCAAATACATAAATCACCCGCTTTAATGTGGATGAAGGATAGAAAAGTCGTTTTGTGGAATCCTGCAGAACATGCTCAAAACCTTATGAAGGGGAGCTTTTATGAGTATCTTGGCTATAGCAATGATGAAATTCTCGGAAGTGTGAATTCCTGGTTGTTAAGTGCTAAAACGCTCAACGAAATGATGAAAAAAAACGGAAAACCTTATGCAAAAAATATAGATCCGTTAAAACCCGTAAGCATTCTTTCTTGGACTACAAATGATGGAAAATATAAATTACTGGCTGGTGAACTCGAAGAGGGATTAAATCATAAAGCAGACCATAATGCATCCGTCACATGGTGTATCCCACAAGATTGGATTAAAGGAAAGGTGAGTTTTTTCTCACCCGAAGGAACAAACAGAGGATATTTTAACACTACAGGTGAATATAAGATAAACCTTGAGCATAGTGAGGTTAAATTTTTTGATATAGTAATAAAATAGAAAATCATGAGGAAGACACTTCTTATTTTATTTGTTGGTTTATCCATAGCAATTAATGCAAAGAGCAAGCCTGTTCCCGCCGATCGCTGGCTGGAGCTCGACCTTTACTGGTTTGAGAAGGAAGATATTCAACAATCTGCCGAAAAGTTTATGGACCGTTACCATCCACTATTTGAAAATGTAGGAGGATGGAAAGGTGTAATTCTAAATACCGGTTGGCTCTTAGATGCAGTGGTAGCTTGGGGTGGTGATTTGAATCAGAAACTTGTTTTTCCTATAGGCATGCAAAGGCCACCATATTATACGGATAAGGGCACATTGACTGGAAATACTGAAGAGCGAAAAAAACAATCATTGCTTCGGTTCGATAGGTCAAGTAAAATAAAAATTGTTGAATATGAAGGGTGGACGTATGGTGATGTTAAAGAATTGTGCAGCTCACTAAGGAAAATAGCAGACAAAAAATATGGTATAGAAGGCCTTAAAGTTGGCACATTTGTCATTGGATGGGATGAGGCATATTACGGGAATAAATCGGAATTCTCAAAACGTCAGCCACAACTTTTCGTCAAAGGGCCATTCGGGCCTGATGTTGGTGTTATTGATGTGAGAAATAAATTAGTTGACGATAAAACTAAATATGGTGCTTATCCTCAAGGAGTAAAAGAAGGTTTATCTTTTACCAAATTCTTTGCACGCCAATGGGGAAGCCTGTCGAAGGCGGTGGGATATGATGCTATAGTTTTGCGTGATGCCATGATTGGTGTTGCTACGTATCATCGTTATGGCCCTTACGGAAATACTGCGTCTTCCGATACTTCTGAAAATAATAGCATGAACCGTGCTACTGCTGACCTGATCAGGTTGTCAAAACTGGCGAATCCTGAAGCCCTGATTATTGGCTACTCTTATGCCGGAAGCGCTGTGGGCGAATGGAGGGTAAATTGTGTCGATATAGAGGCCATAGCCAAAGAAGGTTATATGGATGCCTACATCGATCAAAGTTGGTCTGGTGCATGGAACGAAGCCGGTGAAAGGCACTATGAGCCAAATTTCTGGAGTTATCCCAAATTGGGATGGACGTATCATCTCAACTACATCCTGATGCATGGTGCTATGTTGGCAGAAACTAAAGTAAGGCATTATTTCCTTACCGATATTATGGATGCCTGGGAGTCATGGGATATTATCCACACGGCACCCGACAGAGTAAAATGGGGTATCTGGGCTTATTCACATGCGGCTGTCAAAACCCCGAATGGAATAAAGGTGCCTGCCGGTGGGTATATTTCTTGGTGCAATCAGGCAAAAGACTTGATGACTGAGGAGGATGTGGCATTTTTGTCGAGAGAGTATGACGCTGCACAGCTTGATGCCAAAAATATAAAAGAAGTGTACGGGCCAACACTCGTTTACAATCGGGAAGCTATGGAGTGGATGATGGAACATGCACCTGAAAAAAACATTAAAGAATGGGTGGATGCGCAGGCAGGTTCATTTATGAAATGGTCGCTACCTGTGATGTCTGCCACACGAATTGAGTATGTGCCGGAAGTAAAAAGTGACCTGTTTGTTTTTCAAACCCCGGTACACATGAGTAAAGAGAATACCGGGATTGTCTTAGATGTTATTAATTCGGGACAACCGCTTGTCATCACGGGAAGTATCGCCGGAGGTATAGATGCTGAAATTCTAAAAATAGCCGGTGTGCATTCCGGTGGGGACTGGGCCAGTAATATTACCTATATCGGTGACCTCGGAGGAAAAACAGGCGGGATATATACAGATGTACCCAATACTTTCCCGGTTTACCATCTCAGTAATAGCGATTTTTCTATTGATGATGAGGTAGA
>JAJRQT010000192.1 GCA_024280115.1 Bacteroidota bacterium
CCATTGAGAAAATCTAACTGGGCCAGGATATCGGGATACAACTAATCTATTATTCAGATGGCATAGATTAATTCATGCTCTGTAAAAAAGTAATGCTACGATTCTTAACTGTTCCTTCCTCTTAGTGCCCAACTTCATCAATTTTATCAAGAGTAATGGGGTTTTCACGATTCGCTATTTCCCAGGCAGTAAAAAAAACAAGTTGCGTGCGTTGAGCTAAAAGGTCAAAATCAATTTTATCAACTTCGTCAGAAGGCTTATGATAATCCTCATGAAGGCCACCACAGTAGAAAATAACCGGAATTCTGTTCTTCATAAAATTCCATTGATCCGACCCTTCAATGAATTTTGCTGGATGATTTGTGTCATTATAGGTGTAATCCAACTCCAGATTCGTATAAGTTGCATTAGCAGTCTCACTAATATTATGAAGTTCCGTCGAAAGCATATCGGATCCTATTAGATATACAAATGATCTTTCTTCACCGTGTATGGTATCCCGCCGGCCTATCATATCGATATTGAGGTTGGCCATCGTTTTATCCAGCGGGAAGATTGGATTTAATGTGTAGCATTCAGATCCAAGTAAACCCATTTCTTCAGCTGTGAAAGCTGCAAATAGAATACTTCTTCTTGGGCCATTCCCATTTTTCTTTGCTTCAGCAAATGCTTTTGCTAAATTCATCACTGCTACCGTTCCTGATCCATTATCATCTGCGCCATTGTAGATAACATCTCCTTCACCATCCTTTTTTTCCAAATGATCATAGTGTGATGAAATTACAATAAGTTCATCTCTCTTATCTGATCCTTCCACGAGTCCCAGAACATTATCTGCCTTAACAATCTTTTCATCAGTTTCAAACGAATAGGTTATTGAACCCGGTTTCACTTTTTTATGCTTTTTGTTAAAGTCTTCTGCTACCAAAATTAGTTTTTCTATTGAAGTGTTCATCATCTTTGCAGCTACAGAAGGCTTTACAAAAAATGAATGCCATTTATTTGGTTCAGTCGAGTTTGCTAATCTCATTGTTCCTGATTTCATATAGTCTGAAAAATACTTCCACAATCCCTTACATGCCTGATCTGAGTTCCTTGGGATATAAAAAATTTCCGATACTTCTTTTTCAACTGCAAGCGCTAAAACAGACATCCATGAATTAAGTATGGTGTCTTTGTTGAGTACAAGAACACTTTTATCCTTTACATCAACTAAATCAAAATCAGACTTCTCTCCGAAACCAACAAAAACCAATTCATCTGTTATTTCTTGAGCAGGTGGGAAACTACCAAAATACACTAAATCTTTTGGAACAATAAATGAGTTCTCAGCAGATTTAATATTTACATCATTAATTGAAATTTGGATAAAATCAACGGCTTGTAAAAAGGTTCCATTAACTGGGGGTTCAAGACCTACTTCATCGAAATATGAAGCAATAAAGGTGGCTGCCATTTTTTGACCTCTGAAGCCAGTTGCCCGACCCTCAAGAGCATCAGAGGCAAGGATGGATAAATTGTCCTCTAGCTCCTCTGCTAAGATAAGTTTATTATACTTTTCTGCAATTGCATCCTGACTAATACCAGGAAAATTTGCACAACATAAAATGAGAATGAAGAATGATACTTTTTTCATAGTGGTATGGTTTGATGTGTTTAGGCTAAAAAATTGGCTTATAGATGGTAGTCAGTAACTTAAATATAAGAATTAATATTCAATAATCGATGAATTAAAGACATTTATACAATGTCATCAATTGGAGATCCAATGTCTCAACGATGATCTATTTTAACACAATCTACCACTGGACTGGAAAAATAAATTTTGACAGGTCTTTTCCTAAAAACTCCACCTTCTTATTTCATTAGTTTGTGACTTTATATTCTCGTTTTTATAACCATTCATCAATTAATTTAAGTCTTCTTTCAAAAATGGTGTATTAGCCACACGGATAGTAATCGTAAATCAAGTGTTATGATCAATCAATGCATTTACAAAGTATATAAAAGAGATAATAAGGTATTAATCCCTGGATTCAATGCCATTATCTATTCTGAATATTAATAATACTGTATAGTAATACTTACACCTCATTTAACATTAATATAACATCTGAAATTGTGTGATGTGGGCTTCTGTAAGGTCTTTTTGAAATTAAATGGGCATCCGGGCCAAGTTTGCCCACAATAGAATGGATCTTTGTGGTTTCCGGTTACGCCCCCGTACTTAGCAAAAATTTATGTTCAAGCGCTTCACTGATGAAACTCAATGGAACCCCAGGTCTTTTCAATATAGTAGCATAAGAACGCCTGTCAGAATAGGTAGTCAAAGGTTTATCATATCCAATCCAATTCATCCATTTATTGATGGTCTTGGTGAATTGATTTTTAACTTTCATCTCACCTTCTTCAGTTATGTTTTTTTTGAGAATTGAAAAATACAAATTGATTATTAATAATTGCAAAAATTAAATTTTGGATTTGCAATAAATGCAAGTAATGCATTGATAATGAAGAACTATCGAAATTGGATACTCGTTCTAATAATAGAGTTTATTTACATTGTTTTGGAGGCTTGAATAGCTTAAAAGCAGGTTTAAATATACCAAATATTGGGCGAAGAAAGGCACCCATTATAACCCAAATGGTTATGCAAATTTTAATATTATGAAAACAGAACGCTATCCAATTAAAACCTTCTTATTACTTCTTTTTATAATTTTTATTCCAAGTTGTACTGATGTAACAGAGCCTATTAATAATCAGAAAGCCAATACCTTTTGCAATCCGGATAATGCAATTAATATTGAAACAGCAATACTCGTTGATGCTTCTCATGACGGCGGAGTCTGGTGGTTTCCTCAATCGGAGGATTTTTCAGCTACAAAAGATCATCAGGGAAAGGCTCTCGCTGATTATTTAAGGAGTAAAGGATTTGATGTTGATGAATTGCCAAGAGGCACCATAGTAACCTCTGATATTTTAATTAAATACGACAAAGTAATTAGGGCTGGGAAATCTGGTAA
Organism: Bacteroidota bacterium; assembly: GCA_024280115.1. Lineage (GTDB taxonomy): Bacteria > Bacteroidota > Bacteroidia > Cytophagales > Cyclobacteriaceae > JAAUQL01. Next base: position 3,027 of record JAJRQT010000192.1, read on the forward strand.
TTATTCTGAATCAGAACTTAAAGCTTATGATGAATTCCTGGATAAAAAGTCGTCGTTGATATTAATTTCAGAATTTTTACGCAATGGAGCGAGGGATGAACTTGCAGAGCGCATAGGAATTCCATTTGTTGGTTTTGCCAGGGGAGATGTGAAAGTATTTGCGGATCATCCGATTACCAAAAATGTATCTCCATTTTGCTACAATGCGGGTTCAGTCGTTTTGGATGTTAGCAGTAATCCTTTGATTGAAGTCCTTGGTTGCTTAGCGGATGATACTCCTGTAGAATTGAGCAATGGTAAAATAGCAGAACAGATTAAACCTCCTGACGGAATTGCCGTTATGGGGATTTTACATCATCCAAAATCAAAAATCTTTTTTATTGGAGATATCAATGGAATTGAAAAAATACCTCAACCTTTAATAAGTAATCTCGTTCACTGGGCATTTGAGTAACCATTTTGGATGTATTCAAGTTGATAAGACTTGGAAAGTGTGGCTATCGAACGCCTCAAACTCAGGCAAAAGGAATTTCATGCAGAAATTGAAAAGATTCTTCATTTGTTGGTTGCCAGGTAAGTTATTATTACCAGCTAATTATTCTTAAACAGACAACACTGAATGGACAAAAAAACAGATAGGCCTTAGGTTTTATCTCTTCATTCATTAAAAGTATAATGGAAATCGTCAATATAAAAAATTGAATATCTTCTCACTTATTTTTCATAGCAATAACTTAAATAATGCCGTAATTTCATGGAGCTTTGTAAAATGACTAATTAGATTTTGACTTTGGACCAAGGCCAGCTCTTTCGTAAAAATAATATAGATTCTGGTATAATTCGCTATAAATAAGTATCTTGAGCATGCATCCTTGCAATCATTAAGAAAAAAAATTGTAAAGTTTGAATCCAATGCATTAAATCTCAATAAATAGTTATTCCAAAATAAAACAGTTTCTTTTCACTTTAAAAACCACACTATCATGGCACTTAGAGACGCTTTAAAAAAATTAAATGAGGCAGTTCAAGACCTAACCTCTCTTCATGTACAAACATTCACAGGTGAAATAACAAGCACCCTTACCGGCAACGAAAAATTTGATGATATCCGTAAGCTTATTAAAACCGCTAAAACTAAAGGCGAAATTAAATTAGTTGCTGAAACCTTAGCTCAATTTGACGGTGATTCTTATAACTTTGTAAAAGAGGATTTAGATGATGTGCCGCCAATGGCATTAGATGTACATAAAAATGCTGTGAAATCTGGCATTGATACACGACTTGGGCTTCTTAGCTTATTCAAGGGCTTAATAAGCTGATTTCATGACTAGTTCACTGCCTGAATATCCCCTAACCGATTTATCAGGTTCATATATAAATCAATTGGGCCAATTTGAAGATATTCTTGAGGAAGCTAATAAGAAAGGACTCATCAATAATCCACCTAGTGATGAGGAAGAAACATACAATTTTGAAAGTCAAAGAATACGAATACAGACTATTGCCTCAAGGCTTTGGCTACTGGGCTATTTACGAAGAAAAATATCTGCAAAAAATATCCGCAAAAGAATTGGGGATATAAAAGATGCGGTTGCCCAATTTCAAAAAGATGCTTCCTTGAAGCAAGATAATTGGGTAGGTAACAAAACATGGTATGCACTTGATCAACTGGTGAGTTTTGAATCCGGTATTATTTACGATCAATGGTTCACAAATAACAGTATCCGGCCTGAGGTAATTGTGGCTGTAAAAAGAGCTACACAGCTCAGATTGTGGAGCCTTGGATTGTATAAAAGTAAACCAAACAAAAACTTTAAAGATCTGAAACTTAAAGATTTAAAAAACCTTGAAAGTGTATTGAAGATATTCCTTATTAAGCATAATCTATCTAAGGTTGATTTTAACTATGAAACCCTTAAGATATTATTTGATCAGGATATGCTCATAAACTCAATAGCAAAAAGATCCTCGAATAATGAAGTATCGTTTTTACTTAATTTACCAACTCGTGATAACCTAAAGCAAAAAGAATTGGCCCAAAAGTTCATCGTTAATTGTACAAAGGTTGAGTTGTGGCTATTGGGTTATGAAGTAAAAATTGATGGAAAAAATGATTTTCAAATGATTAGGGGTAGCAATTTGTACAAAGCGATCTCTCATTATTATAATCATTTTCTAAATTATAATGCATCCAAAGCAACCGAGCTCGCCGAAAAGATCACCCCAAAGCTTATAAAAGGAATTGCAGTAGTCAATGATGTTGAAGACGACAATATTTCTGATGATGCTGTTGAAGAAATTGCAAAAGAAATATCTTCTGATGAAGATGTAAACAAAGCATGGTCTTACTTAAAAAACAAAGGGATGAGACTATGGGACGGCTTGACAAGAGTCTGGAGATGGTTTAAAAAAATTGGAAAAAAAGTAGTAAAATTTATTAGGGAGAATGTTTTCAAAGCATTCTTTAGATATGCTTCAAAAGCATTTAAAATTGTTAAAAGAGGAATGACAGCATTAGTAAAGTCTATTGACTCATACTTAAAAGGCGAAATAAATGTAACAAATATTTCTTTTCGATTTTCAAAAGATATGGATACCACCATATTGATGAGCGAAGATTTGAGTTATGAACATGCTGAGTTAGGAATTAGTAAATTAATCAGCCAATCAAAAACCTTTAATTTGGCATGCAGAATTGTAGGTTGGATATTTGATGTTTTTATAAATTTGACTACAGGTTTTATGGGTTGGGCGAGGTTGCTGGTTTCTTTACTTAGAAGCTTTAAAGAATTAAAACTTTTATATATCGACTTTAAAGCGATTGCTACTACATAGTTTGGTGCGGGAGGTTTTTGGGGGAAATGTCTGAACTGTGATTTATGTGATTTGTGTGATGGGCATGACGGTGTAGTCAAAATTGCGGCATATCTGAACAAGTTTGTTTCCTTTTTTTCATCATGTCATTCATATTTATCACAGCCATCATAGTTCAAGATTAATGGTTTTCCTCCTCAGAGTCTCCTGAAAGGGACTCCGAGTTATGAAAGACGTTAAAATGAGGAATAATTCCTCAGAGTCCTCTACGAGAGACTCTGAGAAAGGGAGTCTAGGGATAAAAGCCATTGTAGAAAAAGTCAATCAGCTCATGTCCCTCTGTGATCAGCTGGTGCAGCACATCCAAAACAGTCGGCAACACTCCGTGGATTTGATGAAGAGTTTGGCGAGGGAGGTTTTTGAGGGAGATTAATAATTGTTCATAACAATTTGTTAAGTATTTTAGTCGCCTCTTATGACAAGGAGAAATTTTTTTTTAAATTACTTTTTTGGAATAATTAACTTATTGCTTAATTTTGCCGATGAAACGAGATGCTATCCTATATAGGAAATCCAGGAATGGAAAAAAGGAATTTTATATAGATAGGGATAATTCAGAAGAATTATTAAATTTTTTAAAATCTGACAAAGCAAACATAAAGAAATTCCGTTATGTTCTTGAAATGATATTAGAACATCAGAATCCTAATAGAGATTTATACGATAAAGAAAATTTTGAAAAGGGTTGCGAACATATTACCGCCATCAAACTATTCAAGGGCAAAAGAAATCCCCGGATTTATTGTCAACAATACACGGAACATGATAAGGAAGTGTTTGTAATAATTGCTTCTGAGCTTTTAGTGAAAAAGAAATCTGAAAGATTAAGCAATAAAGAAAAAAGTATAATCAGACGAGTTGCATCATATCAGTACGAATTAAAAGAAGAATAAAATGAGCTTAAAAGAACAATTCGATAACCTGTTGGCTTTTGAAAATGATCAGGAGCAAATTGAACACGATGCTCATATATTAGCATTTCAATTCCTGGCAATAATTGATAAAAAGATGGAGGATTTGCAGATGTCTAAAAAGGAATTAGCCCAACGTATAGAGACTTCTCCATCATTCGTCACACAATTGTTCAGGGGAGATAGAAAACCAAATTGGATGATTTTGGCCAAAATGCAAAAGGAACTTGATCTGGATTTCAAAATTTCTACTGATCAGGAAATTAAAGATTTAGTTGATCAAGAATTAGTAGAATACCATAGGAAGTGGAGTAAAACAAGAGAATACGAAAAAAGGAAGAGGTTACCTGAGAGAATGGAAAGTGTGTTAAGTATAGAAGGTGAAATTGATTATCCATTAGCAGTATGAAGGCAAAATTTTCTCCGTTAGAATTACGTTCTTTTGAATTGTTAGAATCACATTTTAGTTTTAACGTTCCAAAGGAAGATGAAATAGAAGTTTCAGCTCTATTTAAGTCATACGGGGTAAATATTGATTTTTCTCATAATTTCCTTGATAATAATGAAATTCAAGTATTCGTAAATATTGAAGTAAACAATTTGAAAAAACCCAAACCAGGTTATTCCCTTATAGCAGAAGGGGTGGGCATTTTTAAAATTGGTAACCAAGATGAGTTAAGTGATAATCTTCTGGGTAACCTTAAATTTTATTCAACATTGAATATGATAATCAATAATTTACGAAATATCATGTTTCAATCCAGTAATATAGGACCTATGGGTGGATATCTACTACCACCTGTTGATATAGTGGATTTGTTTAAAAAGAAGCGTAAACAGGAAAAACAGAATCATAAAAAAGTTTAGCAATTTTTAAAGTGACTGGATCTCATAAATGTTATTTCAACTGGTAAACAAGGCAATTTAGCTAATCGTTGGAGACACCCTTATAGGCATTGGAAGTTTATTCCGAGGGAATTTGAAATTGATGATACCCTTTATAAATAAAAATGCCCGATCTAAACTAACATCTCTCGCGTGGAACGCAAGCCTTCATTTAGACGGGGCAACACAAATGTACATTGTCTTTCTAAATATATCAACGAAAAAGTAAATATTGATTTAAACACTTTATTATTAAAGAGGTGATATTTTTTTATCAGCCTAATATTGCAGGGCATCCGGGTGTCCACAGGTGTTTTTCTACCAACCATTTTATCGATTTATGGTTTGAATCCGATTGATTCTATATCTTTAGACGGGCAGGATAAATTGTTTCTTCCAGCCATAACTTGCATGAACTCGTATCCATTGAAAACTTTTATGCGATGCGGGATGCGGTTCATAATTTTAAATTAGAGAAAACAGAATAATAGTATGAAGAAAATCAACGGACATATTGCAGCGCCATTCACACCTTTGAATGCTGATGGTTCACTAAACCTAAAACCGATCGAGGATTATGCCGATTTGCTTCACAGGAATCATCTCGATGGCGTATTCGTTTGCGGTAGTTCAGGAGAAGGGGCGCTATTGACAAAAGAGGAGCGAATGCAAATAGCCGAAAAATGGATAGAGGTTTCCGGTGGCAGATTGAAAGTGATCGTGCATACCGGGGGTACAAATATCATGGATCAGCAATCGCTGGCTGCTCATGCGCAGGAAATAGGCGCTAATGCTGTGGCTGCCATGGCGCCGATGTTTTTAGGTCCAAAAAGGATTGAGGAGTTGGGTGAATTTTGCAAAACTGTAAGTAACGCAGCTTCCGGACTTCCATTTTATTACTACCATATTCCCGGATTAAATGGCATTAATTTACCGGTTATGGAACTATTGAAGTTTGCTGATAAAGTGATTCCGGATTTTGCAGGGGTGAAATATACCCACGACAATATGTATGAGTTTGACCAGTGCATGCGGTACGAAAATAGAAAATATGATTTGCTTCATGGTCTTGACGAAACGTATTTGTCTGGTTTAGCCTATGGCTGCGAATCGGGAGTGGGAGGCACATATAACCAGTGCTATAGCCTCTACGAAAATATGAAATCAGCATTTGAAGCCGGCGATCTTAACAAAGCAAGAGCGCTTCAACATCAATCGCATCTCTTTGTAAATGTACTCATCAGGTATCGTGGTAATATTGTGGGAGGAAAGCGGATCATGAAATTCCTTGGCATCGACTGCGGGCCAAACAGAATGCCTATGCAGACGCTGAGCGATGAAGAAGAAATAGCGATGAAAGCGGAGCTTGAGGAGATTGGGTTTTTTGAGTATTGCAATAAGTGAAAGATGTTGCATTAATTTCCCATTTAACTTATTTGCATGAAAAATAGATCTCTATTTGAAAGGTCATTTATTAAAGGAATCATCCTGTTTACGGGGATTGTTTCTATCACAAGTATATCCTCATTCGCCGGCAAAGATAAATTCAAAAATACTTTTTTTTGGGAAGAGATTGCTTCCATTCCCCCTGCTTCCGGAGATGATGTCCAACATGGTCTGGCTTCCCCCTTTCCTAGTTTTTCCAAGGGTGTAGTCATCGTTGCAGGAGGTTGTAATTTTCCCAATGCACCGGTATATGAAGGCGGAATAAAAAAGTATTATGACGATATTTTTGTCTATGATAAAAATAAAAAGGAGTGGACAAATAGTACAAAATTCCCATATCCTGTGGCCTATGGCGCCTCAGTAACCACAGATAAGGGAGTAGTTTGTATTGGTGGTAATAACCTGGATCGAAGTTTTTTCAAAGTACATTTATTGACATGGGATTCCGGTAAAAAAGAAATTGCAATTCAGGAATGGCCCGCATTGCCTTTTAGCATGACACAAATGGCCGCAGCGCTTGTGGATGATATAATTTTTGTAGCAGGAGGAAAGGCCGATGATCAATTGGTCAACAAGTTTCTTTCTCTTGATTTGTCCAAAATTAATACTGAAGAATTTCAATGGATTGTGCATGATGATTTTCCCGGTCCGGCCCGGTTGCAGCCGGTGGGAGTGGGGCAAAATTCTGCCGAAGAAGCTCATTTTTATCTTTTCAGCGGATCCAGTTTTCCGGAAGACGATGAAAAACCAACCGTGACAACAGATGGTTTGGAGTATAATCCTAAGACAAAAATGTGGTCGAAAATAGCAGACATCAAACCGGGAAACGGGAAATTATATTCGCTGCATGGAGCTAACGGCATTTCTATAGGGGTCCATCATATATTGTTTGTGGGTGGGGTAAACAGGGAGATTTTTTATAAAGCCTGGGTTCGCGAACGGAAATATTCAGAAGCCTTAAAATCTGGAGACAGTATTCTTATAACAACATTAGCGCAGGAAAAGTACGCATATTTTATTCATCCTCCGGAGTGGTACCAATTTAATAAAGACGTACTTGTTTACCATACCATCACCGATACCTGGACAATAGTTGACCAATATCCATACCCAAGCCCGGCTGGCGCCCCATTGGTAAAGGCTGGGAATTCCTGGTATGTGATCAATGGTGAAATTAAACCAGGGGTTCGTTCTCCAAAAGTATACCTTGGTTTTGAAAAAGTAGAAACAAGTTTTGGCTTTCTCAATTGGACCTTGCTTATTTTTTATTTAGCAGGCATGCTTTACCTCGGTTATTTCTTTATGAAAAGAGAAGCTTGTACGGAGGACTTTTTTAAGGGAGGCGGACGTATTCCCTGGTGGGCGGCAGGCATGAGTATATTTGCCACCATGCTCAGCGCCATTACTTTTATGGCGATCCCCGCAAAAACCTATGCTACAGATTGGCGATATTTTATGATGGCCGTAACTATTTTTGTCATGGCTATTCCGGTTGTGAAGTATTATCTGCCATTTTTCAGAAGGCTAAAGGTAACTACCGCTTATGAATATCTCGAGCTTAGATTCAATGCCACTTCCCGGCTATTGGCCAGCGGTATATTTATGGTCTTCATGGTTGCCAGAACAGCCCTTGTGCTTTTCCTGCCTTCACTTGCCTTGACTACGGTTACGGGAATCGACATATATATTTGCATTATTCTCATGGGCGTTATTACAATTATCTATTGCACGATGGGCGGGGTAGAAGCCGTTATTTGGGGAGATGTAATCCAGGGTTTTGTGTTGCTGGGAGGAGCAGTATTGGCAGTTATTTTCCTTATCTCAGGAACTGAAGGAGGAATCAATAAGCTCATTGACATTACCATTGAGCATGAAAAAATGAAGACATTTGATCTGACCTTCAGCTTTACCAGCGCTACCTTTTGGGTTGTGCTGCTTGGTGGGATGGCAAATAACCTGATTTCTTATAGCAGTGATCAAACGGTAATTCAAAGGTACCTGACTACAAAGGATGAGAAATCGGCAGGAAAGAGCATTTACATGAATGGAGTACTGAGTATCATCGTTTCCCTTATATTCTATTTTATCGGAACGGCGCTTTTCGCTTTCTATAAAACCAACCCGGATCAACTGAATGTGTCGATGAGTAACCCGGATTCTATATTTCCGCATTTTATCATGACAAAAATGCCACAGGGAATTGCCGGGATTATGATTGCAGCAATATTTGCGGCCACCATGTCCACAGTTTCGTCAAGCATCAATTCTCTTTCTACCGCATTCACAACCGATTTTTATCGAAAATTTGTTATGAAAAATGTAGATGGTCATTATCTTTTAATAGCCAGGTTATCGGGGATCATTTTTGGAGGTTTAGGAATTGGATTGGCTATATTCATGGCTATGTCGAATATTTTATCACTATTTGACTATTTCAATTATATCCTTGGTTTGCTGGCAAGTGGCTTGGGAGGATTGTTTATAATGGGTATTTTCTTCCCGGAAATAAAGGGGAAAGCAGCGATTACCGGTTTTCTCGGAGGATTTTTCACCGTAATAATTGTAAACATGCAGACGGATATTCACTTTATGCTCTTTGGCTTTATCGGTATGGCGAGTTCGGTGGCCATTGGCCTGGTAGCGAGCAAGATCATTCCTGAAAAAGCAAAACCACTTGATGGCTTGACAATTAAATCATTAAATTCAGAAAAATGACAACACAGGAAATTGACAACTATATTTCCATTTATAAAAATGGGTTATTACAAAATATCATTCCTTTTTGGCTCCGCCACAGTATTGACAAGGAGCACGGGGGGTTTATGTTTGCCCTTAACCGGGATGGGACTATTGTAGATACGGACAAAGGCGTCTGGCAGCACGGAAGGTTTACATGGATGCTGGCCACTTTATATAATGAAGTGGAAAAGAAACAGGTTTGGCTGGAGCAAGCTATCAACGGGGGGCAATTCCTGGAGGATCATTGTATTGATGTTGATCGAAGAATGTTTTTTGTAGTCGATAGAGGAGGTAAACCAATCAGGAAGCGGCGCTATGTTTTTTCTGAAACTTTTGCCAGCATAGCTTTTTCGGCATTGTACAAAGCAACGGGAGAGAAAAAGTATGAAATGCTCGCCAGGGAAATGTTTGATGTTTTTCTAAAATATGTCACTACTACGGGAATGATCGCACCTAAATTCACAGATAACCGGCAAATGAAAGGAATGGGGCATCCCATGATCGGGATAGTTACTGCACAGGAACTGAGGAAAAATCTCGATGATTCATCATATACGGATTATATCGATAAATGGATTGCAGAAATACAATCTGACTTTATGAATGAGGAATATAAAGCTGTAATGGAAACGGTGGGGCCGAAAGGTGAATTCATTGATCATTTCGATGGGAGAACATTGAATCCGGGGCACGCAATTGAAGGTGCCTGGTTCATTCTTCAAGAGGCCCGGCTTCGAAATAACAATCCGGAATTAATAAAAATGGGGACTACAATGCTGGATTGGATGTGGGAAATTGGATGGGACAAAGAGTATGGCGGAATCATGTATTACCGGGACGTAAAGGGGTTGCCTGTCCAGGAGTACTGGCATGACATGAAATTCTGGTGGCCGCAAAACGAGGCTGTTATCGCTACGCTTACGGCTTACGAAATGACCGGGAATGAGAAATATGCCAACTGGCACAAAATGATTCACGACTGGACATTCAAGCATTTTCCAGACAATGAACACGGCGAATGGTTTGGCTATTTGCATCGGGATGGTAGAATTTCAATCACCTTAAAAGGGAACATTTGGAAAGGGCCATTCCACATCCCAAGGATGTATTTGATGGCATGGAAAACACTGGAGAAATTAAAGAGTGTTTTAATGGAAACGGACTCATGTTAATTACCCTCTTTGGTTTACATAGGACTCTGAATTACAATACAATACAATACAATACTATGAATAGATATATAGTTTTAAGTATTATTTATACGATATGTTGTTTATCCTGCACCAATTCGCAACAGGCGAAATTTTTGTCAGAAGATTTTTCCGCTTTCGCGGAAGGGCAATTGCTCGAATTTGCAACAAACGATTTTACCTGGAATGTGGATGAAGGCAATGCTGAAATCACGCAAAAAAAATCCAAGTTCAGCCCTCAGTCTATTCGCATCTATGGCGGCCAGAACAGAAGCGTCACCGTAACGCCCAATAAAGATATTGGCAACCATGAATTACTCACCTTTTGGGCCGAACGCTGGACCAGAAGAGAACCTTTTAAATTCAGGATTTTCGGTTATTCTAATGATAAATGGAAGGAGTTATATAATGCTGATGAAGAAATTGATACTGGAAATTTTCCATCATTTGTAGAAGTGCCACTCAATGGTATTTCTTATTCAAAATACAAATTGACATGCTCATCTCCGGAAAATACGGGAATGTTTATAGATGAATTTAAAATCTTTAACGATGCGCCTAAAAAGTTGGATTCAATTTCTGTTCGACATGTAGAGGTGCCTCTGCTCAAAAGAAATGAAAATACTCCGGTACTTCAGGTTCAGGTCTATACGTCAGGGACGGTAGGTTCATTGGATTTGAATGAACTTAAGGTAGATTTTTCAGGAACAACGAATATAAAAGACCTGGACATTGTGCGCTTATTTTACACCGACAGCAATCCAGGATTCAAAGATGGTGTTTTGATTTCTGAAAGCAATGAAGTTATAGAAGTCATGAAGTTGAAGGGGAAACAGTCCCTGAAAAACGGGGTCAACAATTTCTGGATTTTTGTAAAATTAAGCGATCTTGCTGATCTGGGAAATATTGTAGATATCAGTTGTGATTGGACTAATGTAGATGGCAAGGAGATAAAACCTAAAAGATCAAACCCGGAAGGCATCAGCAGAATGGGAATTGCACTGCGAAAGCACAAGGATGACAATGTAGATACATACAGGATTCCCGGCCTGGCAACGACCAATGATGGGACATTGATTGCTGTATATGATATTCGCAGAAATAATGGTACGGATCTTCAGGAGGACATTGATATTGGCATGAATCGCAGTACGGACGGCGGCAAAACATGGGAACCCATGGAAGTAATCATGGATATGGAAGAATGGGGAGGTTTACCAAATGATCAAAATGGAATTGGTGATCCGGCAATTTTGGTTGATCGCCAGACTAATACAATTTTGGTAGCAGCTGTTTGGGCGCATGGTCATCCCGGGAAACGAAATTGGTGGGCTTCCGGTCAGGGGATGACTCCCAGGGAAACCAGTCAGTTTATGCTTGTGAAGTCTGACAACAATGGACTGACCTGGTCGGAGGAAATCAATATTACAAAACAGATAAAAGATCCTGCCTGGCATCTATTGCTTCAGGGACCCGGAAAAGGAATTACACTCAAAGATGGGACATTGGTATTTCCCGCACAGTTTAAGGATGAAAATGAGATGCCTCACTCTACAATTATCTGGAGCAAAGATAATGGGAATACATGGCATATTGGTGTCGGTGCCAGGGAAAATACCACAGAGGCTCAGGTCATAGAGCGAAATGACGGTACACTTATGCTCAATATGAGAGACAACCGAAACCGTACGGATTCATCGGAAACAAATGGGCGGTCAGTATATGTCACCGGAGATTTGGGAAAATCATGGAAAAAGCACAGCACATCCAGAACCAATATTTTACAGGAATCCACCTGCCAGGCAAGTTTAATTAAAGAGGATTTTATTGTGAATGGAAAAATGCAAACACTGGTGTTGTTCTCAAATCCTAATACTAAAAAGGGGCGGCACCACCTATCGGTAAAGGTAAGCTTTGATGATGGCGAAACCTGGGATTTATCAAAAATGTTGCTCTTGGATGAGGGCGCTGGAAGAGGTTATTCCTGCATGACGAAAATTGACGATAACACAGTTGGGATATTATACGAAGGAAGCCAGGCGGATATGACGTTTCAACTGTTGTCGATAGCGGATATAGTAGGTAAATAGTGCCTGACAAAATCACAAAGTGTTAAATTACTATTTATAGTAAAGGATAACGTCTATTGGAATTGGATAAAAATATTGAAGGAAGAAAATTTAACCCAGAGAGGAAGTAGGTAATTACAGCATTCAAATAGGGGAAATATACAGGGCAATTGGGTTTAGAAAAATTTAACATCTCGTGCCTCGGTCTGTGAGCCACAGACCGAATATTTTGATTGTTAAATGGTCTGTGAGCCACAGACCATGGTATTTTTTATTAATTTGCTTTAAACCAGATTGCCCTGGGGAAATATTTAATTAATATAAAAATAATTGTTATTATGCATATAGAACTATTTGCCAGGATAATCAATATAGAAATAGTACATGCAGAATACCCATGCTTCATTATTTGTTGACAAAATAATTAACCAATGTCCTTAACCGCACAGGCAGTACTTGCTTTTTTGCCAATATTAGTGGCGGCTGTACTCCTCGTAAAATTCCGCTGGCCTGCGAGTCGCACCATGCCATTAATCTACATTTTGACCTTGATGATTGCGGTATTTTTATGGGGTATGCCGTGGATTGAAGCCATAGCGTCCACCATACAAGGGCTGTTCATTACCTTTGATATTTTATATATAATATTTGGAGCGATTCTGTTACTCAATGTGTTGAAATACTCCGGTGGTATAACAGCAATCCGAAATGGATTCTCCGACATCAGCCGTGACCGCCGTGTGCAGGTCGTGATCATAGTTTGGCTCTTTGGAGCATTCATTGAGGGTGCAGCAGGATTTGGTACTCCTGCAGCTATTACAGCGCCATTGTTACTCGTATTGGGATTTCCTGCCATGGCAGCAGTTATGTTGGGAATGATGGTTCAGAGCACTCCTGTTACATTCGGAGCAGTAGGCACACCCATACTGGTCGGTGTAAAGGGTGGATTGGAAAACGCTGAAATCACTAATTCCCTGGCACAAAATGGCATTATGTTTCAGGACTACCTTCAAATAATTACCGTCAATGTTGTCATCATTCATACTTTGGTGGGGACATTGATGCCTCTGTTCATGTGTGCTATGATGACCCGGTTTTTTGGAGCCAATAAATCGTGGAAAGAAGGGCTATCTATATTTCCTTTTGCATTGTTCGGTGGATTGGCATTTACTATACCCTATTTACTAACAGGAATATTTTTGGGACCCGAATTCCCATCATTATTAGGTTCATTAATTGGATTAGCGATTGTTACTACGGCAGCGAGAAAAGGATTTTTATTACCTAAGAAAAGCTGGGATTTTCCATCAAAAGACAAATGGCCGTCATTTTGGATGGGGGGCATTGACATGAACAGCCATACACTAAAACATGGAAAAGAAATATCCATTTTTAAGGCATGGCTTCCGTATTTGTTAGTGGCCATTTTCCTGGTAATATCCCGACTACCACAATTGCCTGTCAAAATTTTTTTAAGCAGCATAAGATTTGGGTGGGAAGATATATTGGGTACCGGGATAAATGCCGGCAGCGCCCCATTTTACCTGCCGGGAAGTATATTGGTACTGGTTGTACTGATAACCTATTTTCTGCATAAAATGAATTTACCTGATTTCAAACAGGCTTTAGGAGATTCAGGAAAGATGATAGTAGGTGCAGGATTTGTTTTGGTTTTCACCGTTCCAATGGTGCGCGTTTACATCAACTCGGGCAGCAATGTTTCCGGGCTTTCCAGTATGCCGTTGGCAATGGCCGAATGGGTGGCCGGAAGTGTGGGCAATATCTGGCCTTTATTTGCTCCCACGATCGGTGCCTTAGGTGCATTTATCGCAGGCAGCAATACGGTTAGCAACCTGATGTTCAGCTTGTTTCAATATGGTGTGGCAGAGAAATTGGCCATCTCCGGGGCCATGATTGTCAGCTTGCAAGCCGTGGGCGCTGCAGCGGGTAATATGATCGCTATTCACAATATTGTAGCTGCTTCAGCTACTGTAGGGCTTCTTGGTCAGGAAGGTAGTATTTTGAGAAGAACCATTATACCAACCATATACTATGTGTTGTTTGCGGGAATTCTAGGTCTGATAGCAACAGAGTTATTGGAAGTATCGGACCCGCTTATGTCGAAATAGTAATTTGAAAACGAATATATTAAAATGATTATACTACGAATTTAATGAATATTGGATTAATGCTAAAATGAAGTAATGCTACAATGAAATAAGAAATTGATATTTTAAAGAAAAGTATAGTGACTTTTAGGAGCGGACTCAACTTATAGAATAAGGGAAAAATCATTATAGCATTTTCACATTGTAGCATTAAATCACTGACTAATTCACTCATTTAAATTAAAATAACAGTTGAACTATTAAAACGATTAGCAAATGGAATCATATCAAAAAGAACTGAACCCCAATACAAGGATTTTAATGGGGCCCGGGCCAAGTGATGCTCACCCGCGTGTGCTCAAAGCTATGTCAACACCATTGATCGGTCATCTCGATCCGCAATTTTTAGAAGTCATGGATGATATCAAGGTGATGACCCAGTTGACATTTCAGACACAAAATCAATTGACGTTCGTGGTGTCCGCACCGGGTAGCGCCGGTATGGAAACGTGCCTGATCAACTTGTTAGAACCTGGTGATGAAGCCCTGATTTGTGTAAATGGTGTTTTTGGCAATCGCATGTCAGACATTGTAGAGCGTTGCGGCGCCAGGCTAATCCGTGTGGATGCTCCCTGGGGAGAACCTATCAACCCTGACCAGGTGAGGGAAGCTTTAAAAACTTGCGATCCGAAAATTGTAGCCATAGTCCATGCCGAAACATCAACAGGTGTATTACAACCACTGGAAGAAATAAGTAAAATCACCCATGATGCAGGGGCGCTATTTGTGGTTGATGCTGTGACTTCTTATTGCGGTACAGAGCTAAAAGTTGATGAATGGGGGATAGATGCCATTTACTCCGGGTCACAAAAATGTCTGAGTGCACCTCCGGGTCTTTCGCCAATTTCTTTTAGCGATCGAGCGGTGGCGGTTTTGGATAACCGGAAAACAAAAGTTCAGAGTTGGTTTTTAGACCTTACGATGGTTAAAAACTATTGGGCCGGTGCAAAAAGGGCATACCACCATACGGGGCCAATATCAGCGATGTTTGCTTTGCGGGAAGCGCTCAGACTGGTTTTGGAGGAGGGCCTTGATCCGCGATTTGAGCGCCACCGTAAAAACCACAAATTGTTGAAGGATGGGCTTGAGGATTTAGGATTTGAGTTTTTGGTTAAAGAAGGCTTTCGTCTTCCCATGTTAAATGCAGTAAAACTTCCGGACGGAATAGATGATGCATCGGTCCGTTCGAGGTTGTTAAATGAGTACAATATAGAAGTAGGAGGTGGATTGGGAGACTTTGCAGGAAAGATTTGGCGGGTAGGATTGATGGGCAACAGTTCATCAGCCAATCATGTTAATATGTTATTAGGCGCCTTGAAGGAAATAATAGGCTAATTGAGTAAACGTAATTTGATGTACAACAACAAGTCATAATACTGTATTAAAACTCCAAATAACAATTACCAAATCTCAAACCTGCCAGCCAATGCTATAGGCAATGCACAGGCAGGCTGGTAAAATCCAATTTTCAAAAAAAAGCAGATCTGGATTAAATAAAATATTAGACTTGTATTAAATATCTGTTTTGAAAAGTATTATGTTACTCACCGAAGCCAGGCAAATACTAATACCGTTTTGGACATTGAAATTTGATTATTGAAAATTATTTGTAATTTGTTTTTTGAGATTTATTTATTATAAACGCTCTGAACCCACTGTATTTCACATAAATCTAATTCTATTATGGCACTTGATAAACAAACATTTATTCAAGCTCTGCAGAAAGAAATAAGCGGAGATGTGTTATCTGATGACTACAGTATGGGGATTTATTCAACAGATGCAAGTGTTTATCAGATTCGTCCTCTTGTAGTAGTAGCTCCGAAAGATGACCGGGATGTTATCACTGCCATAAAAATAGCCAGAGCAAACCAGGTAAAAATACTCCCGCGTGGTGCGGGTACCAGTTTGGCAGGCCAGACAGTCGGTGAGTCAATGGTCATGGATTTCTCGAAATATATGAACCAAATCCTCGAAATCAACGAAAAAGAAAAGTGGGTTCTCGTTCAGCCGGGTTTAGTTCTCGATGTGCTCAATGACAAGCTCAAAGAATACAAACTACACTTTGCTCCTGATCCGGCCACTTCCAGTCGTGCCAATATAGGTGGCATGGTCGGTAACAACTCATCCGGTACTAAGAGCATATTATATGGCAAAACGGTCGATCATGTGCTCGAAGCTAATATCGTTTTGGCAGATGGCACAAGGCTTAATCTGAGCAAATTTTCCCTGGAAGAAATTAATAAGAAAATATCCAAAGACGATCGCGAAGGTCATATTTATAAGAATTTTAAAAATATCGTTGAAGGAAATAGGGAAGAGATTGAAAAGCGCTTCCCCAAAGTAATGCGCAGGGTAGGCGGTTATAACCTCGATGAGTTTATTAATACCGATGAATGGAATCTTGGCAAGCTGATTACAGGAAGTGAAGGGACCCTGGCAACCACCTTGGATGTTAAACTTAATCTGGTGCCATTGCCTGCACACAAGTCTGTGTGTGTGGTACATTTTACAAATTTATTGGAAGCTATCCGGGCAGTGGAACCGATGCTGGCATTTACACCTGCGGCTGTGGAGATATTGGATAAAACGGTGATTCAGTTAAGTAGAGAAAACCTGACAACACAACGAAGCTGCCATTTTATTGATGGCGATCCCGAGGCAATATTGATCGTGGAGTTTTATGGCGATAGCAAAGAGGATGTGTTGAAGCGCCCCACTCAGATGATCGAAAAACTGAAAGAGCTGAAGACCGGTTATGCTTATCCGCTGTTTCCGGAAGGAATTGATTACAATGACGTTTGGACAATAAGGAAAAAAGGCCTTGGTCTTATGTTGGGGATTAAAGGTGATAAAAAACCACTTCCATTTATAGAAGATGCCGGTATTCCCACGCCTGCTTTACCTGAATATATTGATCGGGTGCTCAAAATTTGCCATAAACATGAGACAAAGGTGGCCATGTATGCCCATGCCAGCGTGGGCGTGATTCATGTGCGACCGATCCTCGACTTAAGACAAGAAATCGATATAGAACGGTTTAGGAAGATTTCCCAGGAAGCTTTCGACCTTGTGATGGAATACGGCGGTTCCTGGAGCGGTGAACACGGCGATGGTCTCGTACGAAGTGAATACAACGAAAAGTTTTTTGGTGAGCAGTTATACAATGCATTCCGGGAGATAAAAAAGCTGTTTGACCCGGACAATCTGATGAACCCCGGAAAAAAAGTCAATGCTCCTGGGATTACTGAAAACCTAAGGTATGGCGCTGACTATATAGATGAGGAGGTGCAAACTCAATATCGCTACAATATTGACGAGAGTTTTAAAGACTCGGTGCACATGTGTACTGGCGTAGGTGAGTGTCGCAAGATATTGGGAGGGACCATGTGCCCAAGTTTTAAAGCCACCAGGGATGAGGAACACTCAACAAGGGGTCGTGCCAATGCCATGCGGTTGGCTATGTCTGGCCAACTGGGCAAAAACGGCTTGGCCAGCGAACGATTGCATCAAGTATTGGATCTCTGTTTATCTTGCAAGGCCTGCAAATCGGAATGCCCCAGTAATGTCGATATGGCAAAACTCAAAGGCGAGGTAAGCCAGATTTTTTATGAAAAAAACGGCACTAAACTCAGAGACCGCCTCATCAGGGATTCTTCTAAAATGTCTGCCATGCTTAGTGGCAGTTTGGCGGGAATAACCAATGCAGTACAATCGACCGGACTATTCAGGCTTATCATGGAAAAGGTTGTTGGTTTTGATAAAAGGAAAAAACTCCCGGTATATGCAAAGGAAACCTTTGGTCAGTGGTTTACAAAAAATGCAACAGAGGCAAAAGTGGGATCTCAAAAAGTTGCCCTTTTTGCCGATACTTACCTGAATTACCATGAGCCTCATATTGGAATTGCGACATATAATCTTTTGAAGTCATGTGGATATGATGTGCTTTTGGCAGAGGTAGGATGCTGTCAGCGACCTAAAATATCACACGGATTTCTTAAAGAGGCAAAAAAAGAAGGGTTGAATACAACACAGGGATTGGATCAATATTTGTCCAAAGGAATTCCTGTGTTGGTATGTGAGCCGAGTTGCGCATCTGCTCTGAATGATGATTTACCGGATTTAATTGAGGATGATACACTTGCCGACAGGCTAAAGTCTGGAGTACATATGATCGACCAATTCTTATATAAAGAAGTAGAATCAGGTAGGTTAGAAGTCAAATTTATTTCCGATGAAAGCGAAGTTATGGTTCATGGTCATTGTCATCAAAAAGCGCTTTACGGTACCAAATCCATGAATGGCATTCTCGATAAAGTGGAAGATCTCAATCACAGCGAGGTTGATTCAGGCTGTTGCGGTATGGCCGGCTCGTTCGGATATGAAAAGGAACATTATGATATTTCAGAAAAAATCGGTTCTGAGATTTTATTCCCGGCAATTAATAAATTGGATGATGCAGCCAGTGTGGTCGCCTGCGGATTCAGTTGCCGTCACCAGATCGAACATCATACCAATAAAAAAGCCAAACATTGGGTTGAGGTGATCAAGGTGGAATAACCAAACATCAATATATATTTTCCTGCTGATTTTATATAATTGATTTTCTGATTTTAAATCCAATATAATTTTACTAAGTTTGCGTTTAGGGCATGTGCCCTAAATTAGATATTCACATGAAAACCAGAGATAGAATTATTGATGCGGCTATCAGGCTCTATAATGAAAAGGGTTTGTCTAATATAACGAGCCGTCATATTGGAGATGAAATCAATATCAGTCATGGTAATTTGGAATACCATTTTCCAAACAAAGAATCAATATTATTTGCCATTTACAGACAAATGAGAGAAGAGATGTCTTCGTTATATCCGGAGAGAAAAGAGGATATATTAAACCCTATTGAACATTTGCATAGGATTCTTGTAAGACTAGAAGGATTTCAAACTGAGTACAGTTTTTTTAGCCTGGACTTGATGGATATTTGCCGGGATTATGAAAAAGTGAATGCCGTACTTGTTGATAATATGCAAATAAGAAAAGGACAAATGGTAGGTTTTTTTCAACGATTTGTAGAACTAGGCTATATGAATCCTGAACCGGCCATTGGATATTATGCGAGGCTTCAACATACCATAAGAATTTTGCTTACCTTCTGGAAACCCCAGGAAGTGGTTGTTGCAAATAAGGACTTTAATAGAAAAGGAGAAATGGTGAGACATGTGTGGGAACTGCTTATTCCTCATTTTACAGAAAAGGGAATGGTAGAATATAATAATGTGTTGAAGAATTTCAAAGAACCTTTAAATACCAAATAATTTGAACGAGGATATTAAGGCAATGACAATGAGAAGCCATAGAAGTATTTAAAGGCCCATACGAACCTTATTTATTAATAATTGAATCATGGAAAATTCAGATAACCTTATTCTACTGGATAAAAACGATAATATCCTTGTTGCTCGACGGGAAATTTCACAAGGTGAAAGTATATTCATTTCTGGCAAGGAAGTTAAAATGCATGCAACGGTAAATCTTGGCTTTAAGGTGGCATTAAAAGAAATAGCCGCTGGAGAAAAAATAATAAAATTTGGAATACCCATAGGCACGGCTACTACCAAAATAATGATAGGGGAAACCGTTCACGTCCATAATATTAAAAGTGATTATTCCCCAACATATACTATTCAAAACCAAAGAGAATATGAAAGAAAGTGAATGGTTAGGATATGAGCGTACAGATGGGCGGAAGGGGATTAGAAATGTGCTATTGGTAGCCTATTTGGTTGAGTGCGCGCATCATGTATGTCATGAAATAGCATCTTATTATAAGGATAAGGAAGTGCAGGTGATTGGCTTTGGGGGATGTTATCCAAATAGCCACGCCGATAAAGTAATGAAACAACTTTGCACGCACCCCAATGTTGGAGGCGTATTGTTGGTTTCATTGGGTTGTGAAAGCTTCAATCGGTTTGACCTGTCAAAGACCATAAAAGAAAGTGGCAGACAGGTCTCAACAATAGTTATTCAAAAGGATGGAGGAACGAGAAAAGCCATTGCGAAAGGTAGAACCTGGATTGAGGAAACGCATTTGAAATTACAAAATGCCCCCAAAGTAATAATGGACATAAAAGACATAGTGATAGGTGCGATATGTGGGGGTTCAGATGCTACGAGCGGTATTAGTGGAAACCCTGCAGTTGGGTTGACATTCGACCAATTGGTACAATTGAACGCAACGGCCATTTTTGAGGAGACTGGTGAAATGATCGGATTTGAAAATCATATTGCTTCAAGGGCTAAAACACCTGGATTGGCCATAGAACTAAAAAAATCAATTGAGAAAGCAGCCAGGTATTACACAATAATGGGGCATGCAAGTTTTGCGCCGGGGAATGCAGATGGAGGATTGAGTACCATTGAAGAAAAATCACTGGGAGCTTATAGCAAAGGAGGAAAATCTGAAATAGCTGGTTTGTTGAAACCGGGAGATATTCCAAAAAATGGTGGATTATATTTATTGGATATCGTACCCGATGGCGAGCCCAGGTTTGGGTTTCCAAATATTAATGATAATTCGGAGATATCAGAATTGATGGCTTGCGGTTGCCATATCATATTATTTGTGACGGGTAGGGGGTCTGTAGTTGGTTCTGCAATTTCACCGGTAATAAAAATATGTGCCAATCCTGCCACCTATAAGAGAATGGAAGAAGATATGGATATCAATGCTGGAAAAGTAATCACTGGAGATGCCGATTTGAATATGGTATCAAATGAAATATTGAATAAAATAATTGAAACAGCAAATGGCACTCAAACAGCGTCTGAATCACTGGGACATCAGGAATTTGTTTTGTCATATAAATCTTTTGAACCGGCAGGCCCTTCTTGTCTGCCTTAATGCAAAGATCAGGATATCTGTTTATGTTGAACCAGGCCTGCTTCCGGTTTTGGAAGTGACCCAAGAATAATTAAATTTAACTAAAATGACACCTTCATTATAATATGTCTTTAATTGATAGTATAGTAATTGCTTTATATATTTTTGTGATATTGTTTGTAGGGCTATGGGTTGTTCGAAAGCGATCCATGAATGCCGAAGGCTATTTTCTTGCAGGGCATTCTCTCAAATGGCCTGTAATAGGTGCTGCACTTTTTGCCTCCAATATTTCCACTGTGCATTTGGTGGGCCTTGCTGCTTCTGGATTTAATGATGGATTAGTTTGGGGCAATTTCGAATGGATGGCAGTTTTTACACTTATAGTTCTGGGCCTGATTTTCGCGCCTTTTTATTATAAAAATAAAATAAAAACGCTGCCGCAATTTCTGGAAATGAGATACAATTCTGTTGCCCGAACTTGCCTGGCAATTTTAGCATTATTGGGAGCCTTATTTATGCATATCGGGGTTAGCCTGTATGCAGGAGCCGTTGTATTTGAGCACTTTTTTGGTTTGAATGTATATGTCTCTATTCTGGTAATATCAATTATTACTGGCCTGTACACTGTAATCGGTGGGCTTCAATCCGTTGTGGTCACAGAAACGATACAAACAATAATATTGGTTGGAGGGGCAATCGTACTTACCATCTATGCATTCATGGCGCTGCCTGATCATGAGATTTATAATTGGGCATCATTGAAAGCTGCAGCCAAACCAGACCAACTAAGTATTGTGCCATCAGCCTTGAACTCATCAGGTCTTACCTGGCCGGCAATTTTGTTGGGATATCCGGTATTGGGTATTTGGTACTGGTGTGCAGACCAAACTATTGTGCAGAGAGTTCTTGCTGCTCAGACTTTGAGAGATGCGAAGATCGGACCCTTGTTTGCCGGTTTTATAAAAATATTACCGGTGTTTATTTTAGTGCTTCCTGGAGTTTTGGGATATGTGTTATTTAAAGATATCATTACTGATGCCAATGATACATTTCCTGTACTGATCACAGAATTGTTGCCTACTGGGTTAAAGGGATTGATGGCTGCGGCATTGCTAGCTGCATTGATGAGCACCATCGCAGCGGCATTAAATAGTGCGGGCACCCTGGTGTCGATAGATATTGTGAAAAGAAACAGACCTAATACTACAGACAGGCAGCAAGTAAGAATTGGGAGGATAACTGCCGTAATAGTAATGATAATAGCCATTTCCTGGTCACCATTGATCTCCAGGTTTAACAGCATTTTTGAAGCGATCAATATTCTGCTTACTGTGATATCGCCACCAATTACTACCGTTTTTATCTGGGGTTTATTTTGGAAAAGAGGAAATCACCAGGGAGCTATTGCTACTTTTATAGGTGGTTTTTTGTTAGGTCTGGTTGTGTTTTTGTTGGATTTTCCAATAATAGGAGACTCAAAAATAATAACTGAGGGTTTGGGAGTATCATTTATGATGCAAGCCTGGTGGTTGTTTGTTTGTAGTTCAATAATTTTTGTGGTTGCAAGTCTTTTGACTACGCCCCCGGATTATAAAAAAATTGAAAGCTGTACACTGAGTTCTCCACTGGCATTTTTGAAAAAGGAAAAAGGAGAAAGCACCAATATGCCGCTCATACTTGCTGTGATATTAATCTTGATAATGATCGTACTTTATAATTTGTTTGGATAATAATACAACTATGAAATTTTTACTTAAAACATGCCTGATACTTGCGCTGGTCCTTACGACCACTTGTTGCGAAAAGAAAAATGATGAAAATTCCAATGAGAATTTGAAATCAGAAGTTAGCGTGAAAAGGTATGGACATGTGATAAAGATTAAACCCGAAATGATCGATAAATACAAAGTGCTTCATGCCAATGTATGGCCCAAGGTAAAGGAGAAAATTTACGACGTTAATATCCGAAACTATTCTATTTACTTAAAAGACGATTTCCTGTTTAGTTATTTTGAATATGTAGGCAATGATTTTGAAGAAGACATGGCAATGATGGCAAAAGATTCAATTACACTCGAATGGTGGAAATTAACAAATCCTTGTCAGACTCCCATTGAAAGTCATGCCGAGGGTGAATGGTGGTCAAGCATGGAAGAGGTGTTTCATCAGGATTGATATTTTTATGATAAAAGCCTTTCATTTTCTAATGCAACAACTAATCGTCTCTTTATCCAGCGATGAGGAAAACATAAGATCAAACATTTTCCCTGTTCCGCCAGAAAATCTGATGATAAAAAAAATTATTAAATACTTTTCACTGATTTTATTATCTTTTTTTCTGTGTAAATGTCAAGCACCGAAAGAACCTGAATTTATATTTCATGCCGGTCTTTTGGTAAATAAAAATCATACTTGGTTTAAGGCCTTTGAATATTTAGGTAAAAATTTGGAGGAGCGTTCTAACGGTAGAATAAAACTGGTAATTTATCCATCAGAGCAATTGGGAAAAGAAATTGAAACCATTCGGCTTATCCAGGCGGAGGTGATTGATATGACAATTACCAGCTCTACTTTAAGCAATTGGTCAGAAATGATGGTGTTTGCCGAATTGCCCTTTTTATTAAAGGATTCTACAGATATGAAACGCTTAATTGAAGGTGAAGTTGGAAAAAAAATGGAAGAAAAAATGATTCAGGATGTTGGATTGAGGGCATTATGTTATTTTCAAAGAGGTGAAAGACACCTTACCTCCAACAGACCAATAAAGCATCCCGACGAACTAAAAGGATTAATAATCAGGGTGCCCAATGTCCATTCTTTTGTTATAGCGTGGAGTGCCCTGGGAGCCAAGCCTACACCCATGTCATTTTCTGAGGTTTTTACTTCCTTACAACAGGGAACCATTGAAGCCCAGGAAAACCCCTTTGCTATGATCAAGAATGCTGGCTTTGCTGAAGTGCAGGAATATGTAAATTTAACCAGTCACGTGGTGAGTTGGGCATATCCGGTAATTGGTGAAAAACAATTTCAAAAATTACCGGATGACCTTCAAAAAATATTTTTAGAAGCATCAAAGGATATGCAATTATTTGAGCATAATCTTTTTGTGGAAAATGAAAAAAATGTTCAGGAAGAATTAAAAGCCATGGGGATGAAGTTTGTGAGCGTAGATAAAGATGCTTTTATTGAAAAAGGGGAAAAAGAAATTTATAATAGTCTTTCGAAAGAAATGCAGCTCGTTTATCTTCAAATAAAAGAGGAGCAAAAATGAAATTATATAAACCGGTAGGACAATTTCTCAAATATGGAACATTGATAAGTATAGTGGGATTAATTTCCACTGTTCTTCTTCAAATATTTGCCCGGTTTTTTTTAGCAAATTCTCCATCCTGGACCGAGGAAGCATCTCGCTTGTTTTTTATATTCTCAATTAGTTTTGCTTCCGGGTTAGCACTAAAAGATAATTCATATGTTCACTTAGATATGTTCTATAATCTATTGAGCCAGAGAATGAAAAACCTGTTGGATCTAGTAATGCCTGTTATTACCATTTTGCTATTTGCAATTATGGCAATTTATTCGGTTGAGCTTATTATTCTTGGGATAGCAGAAAAGTCATCTGGTTTAAAGATTAATATGAGTTTCATTTTCATCAGTATGCTCATAATGAATGTATCCATTTGTTATTATGCCTGGAGTAAGATCATAAAATCATTTAAACACCTAAAGAAATGATTTGGATATTGTTTGCATGTTTTGGCCTTGCTCTAGTCTTAAGATTTCCTATTGCCTTTTCATTGGGTTTCTCCTGTTTTATATATCTTTTATTTAAAGATATTCCCTTGATAATAATCCCCATGAAAATGTATTCGGGGATTGACGTGTTTGTGTTGTTGAGTATTCCGGGTTTTATAATTGCGGGAAATTTAATGAATCAAGGAGGGCTTACCGAGAAAATTATTAAGTTTTGCAATCATGTTTTAGGTCATATCAGAGGAGGGTTGTCACTAGTTAATATAGGCGCATCCATGCTTTTTGCGGGGATATCAGGAACAGCAATTTCCGATACCGCCAGTATGGGATCAGTTATGATACCGGCCATGAAAAAAGAAGGTTATGATGCTGACTATTCTTGTGCCATTACTGCAGCCTCTTCTACCGTTGGACCCATAATACCGCCAAGTGTACCTATGATTATCGCCGCTACCCTTAGCGGCTTATCAGTAGGTAAGTTGTTTCTGGCAGGAGCCATACCCGGCTTATTATTAGGTGTTGGGATGATGCTTGTAGCCTATTTTATTGCCAAACGGAAAAACTATCCAAAACATCCAAGGAGTAGTTTTAATGAAATAATTCATGGATTTTTTGATACCTTTTGGTCACTATTAATGATGTTTATTATCCTCTATGGAATTGTTGGAGGAATATTTACTCCCACAGAAGCTTCGGTTATAGCCATATTGTATGCCTTGATAATCGGGCGTTTTGTTTATAAAAAGCTGAATCTTAAAAATGTTCAGGTTGTGCTTTTGAACTCGATGAAAACATCGGCATCATTAATGGTCCTGGTTGGATTTGCAAATCTCTTTGGTTGGATTCTAATTGTCGAACAAATTCCACAGACAATCGCAAGTGAAATCCTTGATTTTACCACCAACAAATATGTGGTATTACTTCTGATAAATATATTACTGATTGTGGTGGGTACCTTTATGGAAACGATTGCCGCCTTACTCATCCTATTTCCAATCTTGCTAAATGTTGCTGTGTCGGTAGGTGTGGACCCAATTCATTTTGGGGTGATTGCTGTATTAAATCTGATCATAGGTCTCACAACCCCACCAGTTGGCGTCTGTTTGTTTGTAGCATCCAGCATAGGAAAAGTTTCAATAGGTAAGGTTGCCAAGGCGGGGTTTCCGTTTCTTTTGATAAATTTATTCATTTTGATATTAGTCACTTTATTTCCAGAATTGTCACTTTTTTTACCTGAAATGTTTATGGATTAATTCAATTATAAAATATCACTTAATTATTTGTAGACTAGTTTTTGACAATCCAAGTATTAGATCATGACAAAGACAATTTATTTTATAATATTATCCTTGATGGTATTTTTCTCCTGCAAAAAGGAGATCAAAAATCCGAATATCATCATCATTCTGGCGGATGACCTGGGCTATGGTGATCCCCAGGTTTATAATTCCGATTCCAAAATACCAACTCCAAACATCGATCGACTGGCAAGCGAGGGAATGCGGTTTACAGATGCCCATTCTCCAAGCAGTGTTTGCACACCTACCCGCTATGGTTTATTAACTGGCAGATATGCCTGGCGAACAGAATTGAAAAAGAGCGTACTTTGGATGTGGGACAAGCCATTAATAGCAACCGATAGACTCACCTTTCCAAAAATGCTTAAAGCTAAAAACTACTCAACGGCATGCATCGGAAAGTGGCACTTGGGTTGGCGGTGGCCATCAAATGAAGGTGATGGCTATATGAACGATTCCATTTCAATAGGAGATTACAACCTCAAAGGAAGAAACGAGCTGTGGGAAAAGATTGACTTTTCTAAGGAAATTGGAGGAGGGCCATTAGAGGCTGGATTTGATTATTACTTTGGCGATGATGTACCAAACTTTGCTCCTTATACCTTCTTCGAGAATAATAAGCTTGTTAAGATTCCAGATCGGAATAAACCTGAAGATATGTATGGTGGGCCAGGGCCAATGTCGGAAGGCTGGGTTTTAGAACAAGTGATGCCGGAAATAACAACAAGAGCTGTGAAATATATTGAAGAACAAGCTCAACACGATCAACCCTTTTTTTTGTATTTTGCATTGACAGCCCCACATACACCAATAGCCCCTACGGATAATTTTAAAGGAAAAAGTCAAGCAGGTTTATATGGTGATTTTGTTAACGAAGTAGATTGGGCTGTTGGGCAAATTATAGATGTATTAAAAAAATCAGGTCAATATGAAAATACGCTTTTATTTTTTACCTCTGACAATGGTTCTCCTCAGCGCGATGGCACCAACATGGGAGGTGCAATTGCGTCGGTTAAAAGATATGGACATGATCCAAGTAAACCATGGCGTGGAATGAAGGCAGATATCTGGGAGGGAGGACATCGTGTACCCTTTATTGTTTCCTGGCCAGACAACATAACAGCTAATACTGTTAGTACCCAGATAGTATGTTTGACAGATATTATTTCTTCGGTGGCATCAATTTTGAAAATCTCAGTTGGAAAAGATGTTATGGAAGACAGCTATGATATTTCACCTGTCTTTTTTGGAAATGACAAACCGGTTAGAGAGTCGATAGTTCATCATTCTATTGATGGTACATTTTCCATAAGAAAAGACAATTGGAAACTTATTATGGGGAAAGATTCAGGTGGATTTAGCAAAGGAATAAAGACCGAAGGTATTCCTGTGGATACAGATGGGCAACTTTATAATTTATCCGAAGATCCATCTGAACAAATGAACCTTTATGCCGAATTGCCTGGAAAGGTGAAAGCTTTAACCATATTATTAGATCAAACAAAACATATAAATATAAATGAATAAGATCACAAAAATTTGGTTCATATTGCTTCTGGTAATTATTTATTCAGTTTCCAATGCACAATCCCAAATGTCTCCATTGGGAAATTACGTAGAAATATTGCCCTCTGACACTAAAGAAGATATTATAAAAAAAGCTGCCAATGTAACGCCAAGTGCTAAGCAATTGGCCTGGCAGGAAATGGGATTTACAGCCTTCCTTCATTTTGGGATCAATACGTTTTCGGACAGGGAGTGGGGAGATGGAAAAGAAAATCCACAAATTTTTAACCCTGTTCAATTGGATGCCGGGCAGTGGGTCAAAACCTGTAAAGATGCCGGTATGAAGCTCATCATTATTACTGCAAAGCATCACGATGGTTTTTGTCTGTGGCCAAGTGATTATACCGAACATTCTGTAAAAAGTAGTCCTTGGAAAAACGGAAATGGTGATGTGGTAGGAGAGCTGGCCAGGGCATGTAGGGATCAGGGGATGAAGCTCGGCATTTACCTCTCCCCCTGGGATATGAATAGTGCTGTCTATGGTACTGAAGAATACAATAATTTTTTTGTTCATCAACTGACTGAATTATTAACGAACTATGGAGATGTGGCTGAAGTTTGGTTTGATGGCGCAAACGGAGAAGGGCCTAACGGTGTAAAACAGGTTTATGATTGGCAAAGATATTATCGAACCATAAGGGAATTGCAACCTAATGCGGTTATTGCCATTGTCGGGCCGGATGTCCGCTGGGTTGGTACTGAGTCTGGCTATGGCAGAGACACCGAGTGGAGTGTGGTGCCTGCAAATACACAGGATGAAGATGATATTTCCGCACAATCTCAACAAGAAGCAGGGACGTTTAGACCACAGGTGGATGCCATGGCAAAAGATATTGGAAGTCGTGAAAAAATTTTGAACGCCAAACGATTGGTCTGGTATCCTTCTGAAGTTGATGTATCAATCAGGCCAGGTTGGTTTTATCATTCCAAACAAGATAGTAAAGTTAAAAGTGTAGAAAAACTGCTGGATATTTACTACAGTTCTGTGGGCAAAAACTCTTTGCTCCTATTAAATATACCCCCTGATAAAAGAGGGTTAATTCATGAAAATGATGCCAGAATTTTGAAAAAATGGAAAGAGAGCATAGACAAGACATTTGAGGTGAACCTGGTTTCCGGGGCTAAAATTAAAGCCAAAAATGGTCAAAATGGTTCAGACCTAAAAAAACTGATTGATGATGATTATGATACGTACTGGATGTCAGAGGAGGAAACACAGGCAATTGAATTCTTATTGAATGGGGAAAAAACTTTTGATCGCTTATTACTCCAGGAGAAAATCACCGTAGGCCAGCGTGTAGAAAAATTTAAATTTGAAGCAAAAATTGATGGCAAGTGGAATCTCATTTCTGAAGGAACTACCATTGGGTATAAACGATTACTCCGGTTTCCTGAAGTGACTACAACTGAAATAAAGTTGACCATTTTACAGTCCCGTGCTGCGCCGGCTTTGGCTGAATTTGGCACTTATAAATCTGTAAATATTAAGGATGAATAATGAGCAGACATATAATGTCCATGTTGAATTGGATGTTGAAAGCAAACAAATTGTTTACTAATAGTTGATTGATAAAATTTAAAATAAATAGAATGAAAGAATTAAAAAAATACTCATTACTGGTTTTTAGCCTATTATCAGTAACTATTGCCTCTGCCCAACTATCTGGAGGAGGAGAAGCTAATCCCAATTTGCAAACTAACCAGGAAGCCCTAAAAGCATTTCAGGACAAGCGATTTGGTATGTTTATCCACTGGGGTCCAGTGACACTTCGAGGCACAGAAATAGGGTGGTCAAGGGGTAATGATGTACCGACTGAAGAATATGACAATTTATATAAAGAGTTTAATCCAGTATTATTTAATGCAGCAGATTGGGTGCAAACAGCTAAAAATGCTGGGATGAAGTACATTATCCTGACTTCAAGACATCATGATGGATTTAGTCTTTGGGATAGTCAATATACTGATTATGATATGGCAAGTACTCCCTATGGGAAAGGGGTGCTGAAAGACCTTGCAACTGAATGCAAAAAGCAAAACATCGATTTTGGTTTATACTACTCTATTTGCGATTGGCAGCATCCTGATTATCCTGTTGTATATCCTGATCCAAATTACAAATTTCATTTGGAGAAAGAAATTACCGATCCTGTTGTAAAAGCACAAATGGACAGATATATCTTGTTTATTAAAAATCAACTAAAGGAACTGATCGATAATTATGATCCCTCTTTTATTTGGTTTGATGGAGAATGGGAATGGGCCTGGACACATGAAATGGGTATGGATTTGTATGCCTATTTGCGAGGGATAAAAGGCGATTTGCTTATTAACAACAGGGTAGATAAAGGACGGCAAGGAATGGAAGGGACTACCAAGAGCAATATTTATGCCGGAGATTATGCCACTCCTGAGCAGCGCGTAGGAAATTTTGACAATGAGAATGCCTGGGAAACTTGCATGACGATAGCAAAACAATGGGCGTGGAAAGCCAATGATAAAATTAAATCGAAAGAAGAGTGTATTCATACTCTATTGCAGACTGTAGGAGGTGATGGCAATTTATTGTTTAATGTAGGCCCGATGGCAGATGGCAGAATTGAGCAGCGTCAGATAGACCGTTTGAAGGAAATGGGAGACTGGCTGGAAATTAATGGCGAAGCCGTTTACGGAACAAGGGGAGGGCCATATTTGCCAACCGATCACATGGTCAGCACGAGAAAAGGAAATAACATATACTTACATCTGCTGAAGAACCCTGGAGGAGATTTAAGTTTACCTTTTGCCAAGGGTACAAAGATCAATAAAGCATATTTTCTGGATGGAAATAATGATGTGGATTTTAACCAGGACAAAGCATCAATTAACCTCAAATTACCGGAAACTTTACCAGATGATATCGCCACTGTTATTGTTTTGGAATTGAACAAATCGGCAGTTGATATGGAGGTGATTGAACGGATGAGGTATTAACAGGATTTGAAATTGAATTTATAACTATTCCCTGTCCTTGGATATAATAGAACTTTTAGACTATCAACATGATAAAAAGCTAAATGAATAGATCAATTGTTATAAAAAAAGCAACGTCTTCCGATGTACATTTTAGGCTTATGGATGGGGCAGGGTCAGATGCTGTACACACTTCACCAACGTATGCATATGCTGTCTGCAAGTTACAGACAGATCATAAAATTGAAGGCGTAGGTTTGGCTTTTACTTTGGGGGAGGGCAATAACCTGGTGTGTCAGGCTATAGATTATCTTGTTAAGCATATCGAAGGAAGGGAAATAAATGAGTTAATGGCGAACTTTGGACAGGTATCAAAAGCCATGGCTGATGATCCTAATTTCCGTTGGCTTGGTCCTCACAAAGGTGTAGTCCACCTGGCATTGGCAAGTGTAACTAATGCTTGTTTTGACTTGTGGGCAAAAGCCAATGATATTCCATTGTGGAAGTTGCTAATAGACTTGCCAGCCGAATCAATCGCCAACACACTCGATCTATCCTATCTCGAAGATGTGATGACACGAAAGGAAGCTATTTCCATTCTTGATAAAGCTGATCCAACAAAAGATGAACGTGAGGGAATTTTGAAGGCCGGATACCGTGGTTATGATACATCTATAGGTTGGTTCAATTATAGCGACGAAAAGATAGTATCGAAAATCAGCTTGGCAATGGATGCAGGTTTCACAGCTATGAAATTGAAAGTTGGTTCGGAGGATGCTAATAGAGATATCCGGAGGGCTCATTTGGTGAGAAAAACGGCAGGAGATCAAGCCACCATTATGCTGGATGCCAACCAGCAATGGAATCTGCCAAAAGCCATCGAAGTGTGCAGGGAGTTAAAAGAAATAAATCCCTTTTGGATAGAAGAGCCAACTCATCCTGATGATGTTAATGCGCATGTAACTCTGGCAAAGGAAATAGAACCAATAAAGCTGGCTTTGGGAGAGCATGTTCCCAACAGAGTAATTTTTAAGAATTACTTACAATCCGGTTCCATGCATTTCAACCAGGTAGATGCCGTGAGAGTGGGTGGGATTTCTGAATTTATAGCCATCAGTTTAATGTCTAAAAAATTTGGGATTCCTGTTGTGCCGCATGTTGGAGACATGGGACAAATTCATCAGCATTTGGTGTTATTTAATCATATTTTCCTTGGACATGATGCCATTTTTCTGGAGCATATTCCGCATTTAAAAAAATATTTTAAGTATCCGGCACAAATTATTGATGGGTTTTACAAAACACCTCAAGAACCGGGGATGAGCGCAGATCTTGTTTCACATTCCAAATAATAATTAATTGTTGAAATGGAACTTTTAGATAAATATGATTTACCAGCAATAAAACATCCCATAGTTGTAATCGGTGCAGGAGGAATAGTAAAAGACGCACATTTGCCAGCGTACAAAAAAGCAGGTTTTGAGGTAAAAGCAATATTTGATTTGGATTACAAAAAAGCAATGCAGGTAGCACGCGATTTTGGGATTAAAGTGGTTAGTAAAAAATTGGATGAATTAATTGGTATTGCAACATTGCAAGGATGTGTTTATGATATGGCTTTACCGGCATCAACCATATTGTCTGTTTTACCTCAAATACCAGACGAGTCGGGTGTACTCATACAAAAACCTATGGGTACAAATTTAAAGCAGGCATTGGCGATATTAGATATATGTAGGAAAAAGAAACTGGTAGCTGGAATAAACTTTCAACTGCGCCATGCCCCTTACGTCACAGAGGCAAAGAAAATAATAGACCAGGGTCTCATTGGAGATTTACACGATATTGACGTACGAATGAATGTGTTCACTCCCTGGCATTTGTGGAAATTTTTGTTTGATCTTCCAAGAGTAGAAATATTATATCATAGCATTCATTATATTGATATGATCAGGTATTTTTTAGGAAACCCTAAAGGCATTTATGCAAAGACCACAAAAAATCCATTAATGACGGAACTTGCTTCATCTCGATCTTCAATAATTATAGATTATGGAGATGTGATCAGGGCAAATATCAATGTCAATCATGATCACAAGTTCGGACTAAAACATCAGGAATCTTATTTCAAATTTGAGGGTACTGAAGGGGCAATAAAAATAAGAGTAGGTGTTTATCTGGACTATCCTAGAGGTTTGCCTGATAAATTTGAGTTCATTTCGCTTAAGGGGGATAAAGGTTGGCAGACATTAAATATTGAAGGTTCATGGTATCCTGAAGCATTTATTGGTCCAATGGCGGGACTTATGAATAAAATTGAAAATGCTGAATATGAGTATATCAATGCTGTTGATGATGCCATACACACAATGGAACTTGTAGAAAAGTGCTATGAATTCAATGATAGCAAGAAATAGAGCTTACATCATTGCAAATATGCCAAAGCTGCTTTTATAAAAATAGATTGTTATTCAACATAGACAACAAGATTGTTATGGAAATCAAAATGTTTAATTTATCTGGGAAAAAAGCAATTGTTACCGGAGGAGGTAGTGGTATAGGAAAGGCAATTGCCTTAGCCCTGGCCGGTAATGGAGCCGAAGTAGCAATTTTTGAATTGAATAAGGAAAATGGACAAGATGTGGCAGATGAGATATTGACTTCTGGAGGAAAAGCAAGTTGTATCAGTTGTGACGTGTCAGATGTCGAAAGTGTCACTGCCGCATTTAAAATTGTGACTAAAAATAGTCATTTAGACATATTGATAAACAATGCGGGTATCGCACATATTGGTAGTGTTACTGAGACTTCTCCTGATGATTTTGATAAAATTTATGGCGTAAATGTGAAAGGAGTTTATCACTGTCTTAAAGAAGGAGTAGATAGGATGAAAACAAATGGTGGAGTAATTATTAACGTGTCTTCTATTGTAGCACATGTAGGAATTTCAAATAGGTTTGCCTATTCCATGAGCAAAGGTGCAGTGCATGCCATGACACTATCTGTGGCAAAAGATTATCTGGCTAATAATATCAGGTGCAACAGCATTGCACCAGCAAGAGTTCATACGCCTTTTGTAGATGGTTTTTTAGCTAAAAATTATCCAGGAAATGAAAAGGCGATGTTCGAGAACTTGTCTAAGACCCAACCTATTGGAAGGATGGGTAAACCGGAAGAAATTGGCGCCCTTGTACTTTATTTATGCTCTCAGGAAGCATCTTTTATTACAGGAAGTTGCTTTCCTATTGATGGAGGTTTTGTCACTTTGAATAATTAATTTATAAGGAACTAAAACGAAAATTGTGAAAAACGACAATACAAATATTCATGCATTGAAGCGATAATTGTAGTTTTTTCGAATAGGTGAAAAGTAGCTTTTACCAATTAAATTAACATTAAAACCGCAAATAATTAAGAAATGAAACTAATAAGATATGGAACTTCCGGTCAGGAAAAACCCGGTGTAGAAGTAGATGGAATAAGATATGATACAAGTCAATTTGTGGATGATTACGATCAAGATTTTTTTACAAGCAATGGAATTGAAAAACTAATAGAAACCTTCGATCATTCCAAAGCAACAAAGATTGAAAATAGTGTTCGGCTCGGTGAACCTGTGAAAAGTCCGGGAAAGATCATCTGCATTGGACTCAATTATCGTAAACATGCAGCAGAAAGTGGTATGGATATACCGAAAGAACCGATTGTATTTTTTAAAGCAACGTCGGCAATTATTGGTCCTAACGATAATATTATCATACCGAAGAACAGTAAAAAAACGGATTGGGAAGTCGAATTAGCAGTTGTTATAGGTAAACGTGCCAACTATGTATCTAAAGAACAAGCCTTGGATTATGTGGCTGGTTATATGTTACATAATGATCTTAGCGAACGCGAGTTCCAGTTAGAAAAAGGAGGACAATGGGTGAAAGGGAAAAGCTGTGATACTTTTGCGCCTTTGGGGCCGTATTTTGTCACTAAAGATGAAATTTCAGATCCAAATAATCTTAGACTTTGGCTTTCAGTAAACGGTAAAAAGCTGCAAGATGGCAATACCAGTGATTTTATATTTAATGTCCAGGAAGTCGTCTCATACCTTTCTCAATTCATGAGCCTGATGCCAGGAGATATTATTTCTACGGGAACACCAGAAGGGGTGGGACTTGGATTTAATCCCCCGGTTTACTTAAAAGATGGAGATGTTGTCGAGTTAGGGATTGATGGTTTAGGTACTGCAAAACAAAATGCAAAAGCATGGTCCAATGAAAATTGACGCTCATCAGCATTTTTGGCAATATGATTCCATAAGAGATAGTTGGGTCACGGATGAAATGAGGGTGATAAAAAGAGATTTTGTTGCCGAAGATTTAAGACCAATTTTAAAAAAAAATAATATCGATGGATGTGTGGCCGTGCAGGCAAGTCAATCCGAAGAGGAAACACAATTTTTATTGGATATTTCAAAAAGTCACTCTTTTGTAAAAGGTGTTGTCGGTTGGGTAAATTTATTGGGTGACGATCTGGATGTTAGATTGGACTTTTATAAAAATCAAAATACATTTAAAGGAGTCAGGCATATTTTACAGGCTGAATCTGAAGGTTTTATGTTGGATGCTAAATTTATCCAGGGAATTAGTCGCTTGAATAATTACGATTTTCCTTACGATATACTGATTAATGAAAGCCAACTCAAAGAAGCGTATGAATTGATCAGGTTGCTACCTGATATGCCTTTGGTGATTGATCATATTGGTAAGCCGGGCATTAAGCATAAATCATTCGATCATTGGGCAAAGTATATGAAAGTCATTAGCAAATTTGATCATGTTTATGTGAAGATTTCCGGTATGGTAACTGAGGCCTCGTGGAAAGAATGGACAGTAGATAATTTAAAAAAATACATTAATTTTTGTTTGGAGTATTTTGGTCCGAAAAGACTTATGTTTGGCTCAGATTGGCCGGTTTGCTTATTGGCGGGATCATATGATCGAGTGTATCGGGCGTTGTTATCCTGTATTGAAGAATTGACTGATGCCGAACAATCACATATTTTAGGAGGTACCGCAACTGAATTTTATAAATTGATATGAATGGTTATAGAAATTATACCAGTATAAAGATTCAGGTAATAGAGGTTATTAAACGATATAAAAACCAATGAAAGTAGGGCTCTTTATCCCGTGTTACATTGATCAGTTATATCCCTGTGTGGGGATAAGTACACTTCAATTGTTAGAAAAGCTGGGCGTGGATGTCGAAGTTCCTCAAAATCAAACTTGTTGCGGACAACCGTTGGCCAATTCAGGACTTCAAAAAGAGACGATTGGGATATCCAGGCATTTTATAAATCTATTTAGTAATTGTGATACTATTGTTAGTCCTTCCGGGAGTTGTGTGCTCCAGATCAAGGAACACGTTCCCAAAGAATTACACGATGAGAAATATTCGCATATCAAAAATAATATTTATGAACTGACGGAATTCATTACTGATATATTGAAGATTGATGAACTTGATGGACAATTCCCTTATCGTGTAGGGCTACTTCAAAGCTGTCATAGTTTGCGGGGTCTTAGAAACGGAAAGTCAAGCGAATTGGCAGGAAAAAGATTCTCTAAATCGGGTCAGCTACTTTCTTCACTAAAGGATATTAAACTTGTAGACCTTGATCGTCCTGATGAATGTTGTGGCTTTGGTGGTACATTTAGTGTATTTGAAGAAGCTGTATCGGTTCAAATGGGTGTGGACAAAATCAAAGATCATCTTTCTCATGATGCAGAAATAATTGCGGGGACTGATATGTCATGCCTTATGCATCTGGAAGGATTGATAAATAGAAACCGTCAGTTACTCAAGGTGATGCATATAGCGGAAATACTAAATACAGCAATGACATGAAACATTCGCAAGCTGCAAAAGTATTTCTGAAGAATGCTCCCAGAACCCAATGGCATGATAAGGCGCTCTGGTTTGCAAGAGAAAAGCGAGATATTCAAAAAAACCAGGTTACAGAATGGGAAACACTCCGAGATCATGCATCACAAATTAAGGAGCACGCCCTGTCCAATCTCGATGATTACTTAATGGAGTTTGAGCAAAATGCCATCGGTAATGGAATTGTAGTTCATTGGGCATCAGATGCAGAGGAGCACAACCGGATTGTATTCAATATTCTTCAAAAAGCAGGTGTACGAAAGCTTGTGAAAAGCAAATCTATGCTTACAGAAGAATGCCGTATGAATCCATATCTTGAGAATAAAGGCATTGAGGTTATTGAGTCAGATCTTGGGGAACGTATCATTCAACTCGATAAACAGGAGCCAAGCCATATTGTAATGCCTGCCATCCATATGAAAAAGGAGGAGATTGGGAAATTATTTGAAAAGGAACTTCACACCGAAACCGGGAATAATGATCCCCAATACCTTACGGCGGCAGCCAGATCACACCTCAGAAAACATTTCCTGAGTGCTGAAGTCGCTCTGACCGGTGTGAACTTCGCCATTGCTGAAACGGGAGGTTTCGTAGTTTGCACCAACGAAGGCAATGCTGATATGGGTGTGCACCATGCCAGAATTCATATTGCTTCTATGGGTATTGAAAAGCTAATCCCTAAAAAGGAACACCTGGCAGTTTTTATTCGCTTATTGGCCCGCAGCGCCACCGGACAACCCATTACAAACTATACTTCTCACTTTCAAAAACCAGAAAAAGGGAAAGAGATCCATATCATACTTGTCGATAACGGTCGTTCGGAGCATCTGGGGGAAGAAAAATTCTGGCGTGCGCTGAAATGCATCCGTTGTGGCGCCTGTATGAATACATGTCCCGTGTACCGTCGCAGCGGAGGGCACAGCTATGGATACACCATTCCAGGCCCAATAGGTTCTATTCTGACACCGAAAATTGATTTGAAACAATTTGCGGATCTGCCTTTTGCCTCCAGTTTGTGTGGTTCTTGCAGCGATGTGTGTCCGGTAAAAATTGACATCCACGAACAGTTATACCAATGGCGGCAGGAGGTATATGAACACGGACATCTTTCCTGGATTAAAAAAACAGGTTTCAGGGTAGTGGGCAAGATACTGGCCAGTCCGCGTCTTTATGGATTGACAGGTACAATTGCACGTTTTTTCCTAATATATGCGCCCGGGTTTTTAGTATATAATCGGATGAATACATGGGGAAAATCGCGTGATATTCCAACACTTCCCAGGCAAAGTTTCCAGGAGTGGTATAAAGAAAACCGCAATAAATCATGAGCAGAGAAAGTATTTTGAAAAGCATTATTGCCAACAAACCAGCTAAAATCGGTTTACCCAAACCTATAGAAATTTCGAATAATGAATATCGGGACCTAACAGAAAAATTTATTGATATGGCAAAAAGTGCGGGTTCAGAAATAGTGGAGATTGATTCAATGGAAAAGGTGATGGAATGGATCATTCGACAAAAAAGTGATGGAAAAGTAGTCTTTGATCTAACACAAGAATCAGTGCCCACTCAACAATTCCTTTCAATTCATGATTTTAGCAATTCAGACATTGTCGTGCTCAGAGGGCAAATGGGCGTGGCTGAGAATGGAGCTGTATGGATTGATGAGCATGATATGCTGATTAGGAAACTCCCTTTCATCACAAGCCATCTTGTATTGGTACTGAAAAAAAATAAAATCCTGAAAGATATGCACCAGGTCTATAATCAGATTGACTTGAAAAATACAGGCTTTGGTGTCTTCATAGCAGGTCCTTCAAAAACAGCTGATATTGAGCAATCGCTGGTCATAGGCGCTCATGGACCGATCAGGCATACAATCCTGCTCTTATCTTAAAAATTTAAATTAGGAGCCTGATCGTTTAGTCGATTTTGACCTGCTAAATCTTGTTCAGGTTCGTGATGGTCTTTCGTTTATAAAACATTTATTTTAGCATTTGCTAAAATAATAAAACATTTCCCTTTTTCTTCGCGTTGTATTTAAGTAATCGCTAAAATAATAAGACGATGGGAAAGACAAATTCATGTATAAGGGTATATGCCAACGAAAACCAAATCAATAATTGTAAGGAAGATCTGGTTAAAGCGCAGGAGCCAATTTCCAGATTATCGAAGGTACTTAATCTTGCAGGAAATGAAGTAAGGCTTAAAATACTTTTTCTTTTACACCAAGAAGGCGAAATGTGTCCCTGTGACCTGAGTGATGTGCTCGGTATAACGGTATCTGGTATTTCTCAACATTTAAGAAAAATGAAAGATGGAGGATTGGTACGAGACAAAAAGATAGGGCAAACTATTTTTTATTCTATCATCAATGAAAATACAGAAATCCTGTTTCCAATGCTCGAAAAAATAGCTGAACCCGCTGCCACTACAATTGAAAATTAATCATTATTAGCCATGAATACTTCAAATAAAACAAGTCAAAATTCAGGTTCGAAGGTAGCGAAAGCTGGTTTGCTCATTGCCTTTACCGCTTCACTTTGCTGCATTACACCAGTATTAGCACTAATTTCAGGAGTTAGTGGCGTGACAGCCACTTTTTCATGGATGGAGCCATTGCGGCCGTTTATGATTGCCTTGACACTCGGCGTGTTGGGCTTTGCATGGTATCAAAAACTAAAACCCCGTAAAGCGGAAGAAATAGCATGTGATTGCGAGGAAGATGGGAAAGAGCCATTTATCCAGTCAAAAATGTTTTTGGGAATTGTAACAGTTGTAGGTATAGCTTTACTATCATTTCCAAGCTATTCGTATATTTTCTATCCGGACAATAGCCAAAAAATTACTGCCGGTGCTGAGATGTCAAATATTCAACAAATCAATTTTGATATCAAAGGAATGACTTGCACCGGATGTGAAGAGCACGTGAAACATGCCGCACTGGAATTGCCCGGCGTACTCAAGGCTACTTCTAACTACAAAAATGGCACAGCTTCCATTGTATATGACAACTCCAAAACCACTCAGGAAGAAGTTA
Organism: Bacteroidota bacterium; assembly: GCA_024280115.1. Classification (GTDB taxonomy): domain Bacteria; phylum Bacteroidota; class Bacteroidia; order Cytophagales; family Cyclobacteriaceae; genus JAAUQL01. Next base: position 42,735 of record JAJRQT010000192.1, read on the forward strand.
TAAAAGCTGTAGATGCTACCGGATATACCGTAACAAAATCTGAATTGGCGCCTGTGACATTAAACTTAAACGAAACAACCTCTATGAAACCATTGATGGAATTGAAACTGAATGTAAAAGGTATGACTTGTACCGGTTGTGAAGAAGGAATCAAATATGCTTTAAATAAGGTAGATGGTGTGATTGAGACTGATGCTTCCTATGATGACGGGGTAGCTACGGTAAAATTTGACGGTGCAAAAACAAATAGAGAAGCTATCGTTCAGGCCATCAACACTACCGGCTATACCGTTACTAATTCTGAGATATCAGCTTCAATCCCAGGAGACAAAAAGCAAGAGGCAACTAACTAGTTACAGGATAATTTATTCTTAAATATCATGAAAACTAAACATGCATACGCTGTAACATCAGCAATTGTTGTCCTGGTCATTTTCTCTTCAACAACCCTGTTTGCCCGATCAAAAGAAAAGCAAAAAATCAATGAAAAGACTGTGGAGTTAAAAATTACCGACATGACCTGTGCCGGCTGCTCGAGTCAACTAGGCAAGGTGCTTACAGAAACGACAGGCGTGATCGATAACTCGGTGCAATATCCAGGCGATATTGCAGAAATCAAATACGATGCTGATAAAGTGAGTCTCAAACAGTTGGTGGAAACAATACATGATAAAACATCATATACTGCTGAAGTAGTAGAAAAAAATAAGAAAAAATCGTAATCAATTGGTATTTGGATTCTCCTCTGCATTTCGTTATTTGAGAGGCAGATGGTTTGTTTAATGATTTAAAATCTATAACAATGTTAGATAAATAAAAAAATAATGGGTAGTCAAAAAAAGAACAATCAGGTTGACACACAAACTGTAGAAATGAATATCGCAGGTATGACCTGTGATGATTGTGCGACTAATGTCGAAAAAGTGGTGAGCGGGATTCAGGGAGTGACAAAAAATGCTGTCAGCTACAGTGAAGGGAAAGGCACGTTTTCGTTTGACCCGACATCAATATCTTCTGAGAAAATAAAGGAGGCCATTCACACTAAAACAAATTATAAAGTGACCGGGATATCAGGGAATGGTCAATCTGATAAAAGTACGTTAGAATCGGAGGGGGATTCCCTTGCCGGTATCCAATCCGGTCAATATGACCTGATCATTATCGGGGGTGGTTCTGCAGCTTTCTCAGCATCTGCTACTGCGGCCGACATGGGATTATCGGTATTGATGGTCAACGCCGGTCTGGATATTGGTGGCACCTGTGTCAATGTAGGTTGCGTTCCTTCCAAATTTCTAATCAGAAACGCCGAACAAATCCATAAAGTTCAACACTCTCCGTTTAATGGCGTCTCACCTGCTATTGCTTCAATCGATTACAAAGCTATCATTCGACAGAAAAATGAATTGGTCGCTGCGCTGCAAAAGAAGAAGTATCTGGATGTCGTAGGCAAATTGGATACGGTAGAAGTTTTGGAAGGATGGGCGAAATTTGTTGATACCAAAACTATTGAGGTAAATGGCAAACAATACAAAGGGATGAAATTTTTACTGGCCACTGGAGCTACTACTAAAATTCCTGAAATTGAGGGATTGGATAAAGTAGGCTATTTAACCAATGAAAGTATATTTAACCTGGAAGAATTGCCAAAGAGCCTGATCGTAATTGGAGCAGGATATATTGCATTGGAAATTGCCCAGGCATATCATCGTTTTGGTTCAAAGGTAACTTTTCTTCATCGCTCAGAAAGAATATTGCGTGCACAGGCTACAGATATTACCGATGAGTTAACGGCACAATTCAAAAGTGAAGGCATGGACATTCGTACCAATGTGCGCATCGAAAAATTTGAGCGAAACGGAGAGGTTGTAAAAGCTTATACAAACGAAGGTCAGTTTGAGGCTACTCATATTTTGGTAGCCCCCGGGACAAAACCCAATACATCCGGGATGTCGATTGAGATCACAGGAATAGAACTCAATGAAACAGGCCATGTCATTGTAAACGTGCGACAAGAAACCAATGTACCTCACATCTATGCCGCAGGTGATGTCACCAATACACCGGCTTTTGTCTATACGGCAGCAAAAGAAGGTAAAGTGGCTGTATTGAATGCTTTTAAAAGCACCGGAGACGAAGTGGATTATACAGGACTTCCCTGGGTGGTATTTACCGATCCGCAAGTAGCAGGCGCGGGCATGGATGAGCAAGAAGCTGAAAAAGCCGGAATCCCATATGAAACCAGCGTGATGACTTTGAGCGAAATTCCAAGGGCGCAAGCACTGGATACGAGGGGGTTTATCAAGTTGATTAGAAACTCAGAAAATGATCAGCTTATCGGTGGTAGAATTATCGCACCGGAAGGCGGTGAACTGGCGATGCAAATCAGCCTGGCCATAAAGGCAAAAATGACAGTTCAGGAATTGGCTGATGCCTTTCACCCTTACCTCACCTTATCAGAAGGCATCAAGCTGGCGGCCATCACTTTCAACAAGGATGTGGCGGAATTGAGTTGTTGTGCGAGTTGATTATTTCGTTATCAAGGGAGATATATTTTTACAATACTATCGATCTTACCAAACTAGTTTTAAAAATTATAGCTATCGCGAATCGCATTGATTTTACTGAAATTAATGAGGTGAAGATTAAAAATCAATTCTTTGAGAAAAGACAATATCAATCAATCCTTCTTTTAAATTAAATTTAGATAAAATATGGAAAAATATGACCTCGTAATTATCGGTGCCGGCACGGGAGGTGTAGGCGTAGCTCGTCCCAGTGCGAAAGCTGGATGGAAAGTAGCCATTGTAGATGAACTGCCCTATGGAGGCACATGCATGTTGCGCGGCTGCGATCCGAAAAAGATGCTTATTGGCGCAACTGAGGGGATCGACTGGGCTGACCGGATGGAAAAGAATGGCCTTCTATCTAAAGACATTTCTATCGACTGGCCCAAGATGATGGCCTTTAAAAGAACCTTTACAGGTGTGATGCCCGATAAGCTGGAGAAGGGTCTGAGCCGTATGGGAATAGAGGTATTGCATGGCAATGCCCGCTTTACCGGTACGGGATCGCTACTTGTGGGAGACCATGAACTGGAAGCGAAATATTTTCATATTGCAACCGGCGCCCGGCCTGTTACCCTTGGAATCCCGGGAGAAGAGTACCTTACCACGAGTACGGATTTCCTCGAAAGGGAATCTACCCCGGAACGGATCGTGTTTGTAGGCGGTGGTTTTATAGCTTTTGAATTTGCACATATATCCAAACGGGCCGGCGCATCTGAAATTACCATCTTGCAACGAGGCAAACACGCGCTGGTAAATTTTGATCCGGACCTTGTGGATATGCAGGTTGAAAGAACGAAGGAATTAGGTATTACAGTACATTGTGAAGCGGTTGTTGAAGGCATTTCAAAAGATGGAAATGAATTTATTGTTGAATATTCAACTCGTGAAGGCAAAAAAACCGTAACCTGTGATCACGTGGTTCATGCCGCCGGTCGTGTACCCAATATTGACAACCTGAATCTTGAAGCAATTGGAGTTGAAATTGGGAAAAGAGGTATAAAAGTGAACGAGTATTTACGAAGTATTTCAAATCCCAATGTATTTTCAGTTGGGGATTGTGCCGATACAGGAGCGCCAAACCTGACCCCGGTTTCAGCTAACGAGGCAAGGATAGCTGCCAAGAACCTGGTGGCTGGAAAAGATGTGCGGGCGATGAAATATCCCCCAATCCCAAGTGTGGTATTTACCCTGCCTCCTGTTGCCAGGGTAGGTATGCAGGAAAGAGAAGCTAAAGAAAAAGGATTGAAGTTCGATATTAAATTTCAACGAACGGGTGGCTGGTATTCTTCAATGCGGGTTGGTGAAAAATACGCTGCATATAAAGTTCTTGTTGAAAGGGGTACCGGAAAGATATTGGGCGCCCATCTGCTTGGTCCCGGTGCGGAGGAGCAAATCAATATTATTGCCATGGCCATTGGCGCCGGTATGACTGCAAATCAACTGAAAGGGGTTATTTTTGCTTATCCAAGCTACGCATCAGATATTGGGTCAATGGTTTAACCCGAAAAATTGTGAATTTTTTGGGTTAAGATTTTCATCATGATCTCTCCTCGCATGGTAAAGCAGTTGCTTAAAACCTGACTCACTATTTGGATACTCTTTGGAGTTCATAGTTTGTAATCATGGACTGTTCATATAATTACAAATTCAAGCGTTGTAATTGTTGATTCGCAACTCAATTATTCAGGTTGAAACGAATGAAGTATTCATCTATATGTCTCCAGCTTTTTTCAAAGTTGTCTTTGCGACTATCGGACCAAACAATTCATGAATGACAGTTGCACCAAGGACGATGTTAAGGATGAAATCTGAAAATTGTGAAAATGCGGGATTCTGATTCATGATCAACGCCAGACCCACAACGATACCTCCCTGAGGAAGTAATCCCCCGGTGACATATCTTCTTACTTTTTTTGGTGATTTGGCCAATATCGCTCCTAAGTACACTCCTAATGCTTTACCGGTAAATCGGAAAATAATAAATGCCAGTATCAGCCAATAACCTGAGCCAAACGAATCGAAATTTAGCTTTAAACCGCTAATCGTGAAAAATAATGTAAAGATGATTTCATCAGTATAGCGTTCGAGCACCCTGAAGATAGCCTCTTGGCGGGAATTGAAATTAACAACGACAACACCAACCGCCATTGTTGCAAGTAGCTGATCTACTTTTAACATACTCGCTGTGCCAAATGCCAGTAACAATATACCTGAAAGGATCACCAACAGTACACTATCCTCTTCATTCTTCACCAATCCCGTGACGAAATTGAGCAGCAAGCCAAAGCAAACCCCAATCCCAATAGAAACCAGGATGGAAATCAATGGTTCGATCACCGTAGATAAAGCAAGTGGTTCATGCTTTATAAAACCGACAGCTATTGCCGTAGCCAGGCTATAGTTGATTATTCCCAACACATCATCAAAAGCTGCAACGCCCATAATGGTTGACATCACCAAGCCTTTTGCCTTATATTCAGTTTTGACTGCCAGGGTGGCTGTTGGATCGGTTGGAGAAGCCAGTGAACCTAATAAAATAGCCGCCGGGAGAAACAAACCATATAAGGAGACCTCTGGAAAAGGATTCATAAAATAGAAAAATACAAGCAATCCTCCTGTTGTGATCAAAAAAGCCAGCTCGGCTTCAAGCAAAGTGATGTAAATAATTCCCCTACCCAACTTTTTGATTTTAGGATATAACAAAGTTCCTCCAACTGAAAATGTAATAAAGGAAAGTGCCACATTGGTGAGCACACTGGTATTGTCATTGAATTCAACCGGTACAATACTGAGAAACCCTGGGTTCAGCACAACACCCGCAAGAATAAATCCGGTAACTTTTGGCAAACCAACAAGCTTTGCAAGTTCACCACCGATGAATCCTGAAAACAGGATAAGTCCAAATAATAAGGTGGTATCTAACATACGAGTGAAAGATCAAATTAACTCATCAAAGCCGAGTTGGTTTTTCAATCTTAATAGTATTATTAAAGTTTGCAAACTACAAAATTAATCTATTAAAAGGTTGTGTATTTACAAAGGTTAAACCTTAATTGAGATGGCGGTCATTCCAAAATTATATGGCAGCCTCAATAGTATGTAAGGCCCAGCGGCTCGAGTATCAAAAAAAGGAGGCATTAATACAGTTTAATAGTTTTTATGCTTTGTCTTGGAGGAGGAATGGTATATGCGCCAGTTTTGAACCGGGCATGTTTTTGATATGGTAAAGGCAGCTCTATTCCCCTGGCTTACTACTAAATGGATTGAATATAATATTGGTTCTAATCCCCTTTGCCAACAAAAAGCCGGTTGATCCGAAGCGTGGGACAGTAATGAATGCAACAGCTTTTATTGCAGTACCATTTGGTGCAATGGTCAGTGCTGTAATGCCTGCCAAATGTTGAAAACTGTCTATAAATCTCGAAATAATTCGATAGATTTGATATTATATTTCGCACAAAAATAATAAGATGAAAAAGCCAGCCAAAAACAATATCATTATTGAAGATGACCGTACCGGAATTGAAAAGGAAACACTTAAGCGAGCGTTTTTAGATAATCTTTATTACATACAGGGGAGAATACCTGAAGTAGCTTCCAGAAATGATTTTTATATGGCCCTGGCTTATACAGTGAGGGATAGGATACTGCATCGTTGGCTTCATGTCATTAGGGAATATATTAAAAAGAAAAGTAAAATAGTCTCCTACCTTTCAGCAGAGTTTTTAATGGGGCCGCATTTAGGTAATAACCTGATAAATCTCGGGCTGTATGATGAATTCGAAACAGCTATCGGAGAGTTGGGACTAAAGTTGGAGGACCTGTTGGAGCAGGAAGAGGAACCGGGTTTGGGAAATGGTGGACTGGGAAGGCTTGCAGCTTGTTTTCTGGATTCTCTGGCAACCCTTGACATACCTGCTATTGGGTACGGAATTCGGTATGAATTTGGGATATTTGACCAGGTCATAAAAAACGGATGGCAGGAAGAGATTACTGACAAATGGCTGAAGTATGGCAATCCCTGGGAAATTGCTCAGATCGAATTGAAGCAACCAATTAAATACGGCGGTCATACCAAGTCGCATCTCGATAATGATGGGCGATACCAGGTAGAATGGATACCGGAATATGTTGTAATTGCAGTGCCATATGACACCCCGGTGCTAGGCTATCAAACAAATACTTCAGGGATTTTGCGGTTGTGGAAAGCTGAAGCCTGTGAATCATTTGACTTTCAGAGTTTTAATAAAGGTGATTATTATGGAGCTGTAAATAACAAAGTAATTTCTGAAAACATATCCAAAGTACTTTACCCTAATGATGAGCAAATAAGTGGAAAAGAACTGAGGTTAGAGCAGCAATATTTCTTTACCTCGGCTTCGCTCAAAGATATGATGAGGATACATACAAGAGACGAGCATAAATCTCCAGAGAAATTTCATGAAAGCTTTACCATTCAATTAAATGATACCCATCCTTCTGTCGCCGTTCCGGAATTAATGAGATTATTATTGGACGATTATCGTCTTGACTGGGATTTAGCGTGGGATGTTACGCGCAAATCCATTAATTATACCAATCATACCCTATTGCCGGAAGCATTGGAAAAATGGCCGGTTGCTATTTTTGGAAGCATTTTACCTCGTCATCTTGAAATAATATTTGAAATCAATCATCATTTTTTAGAATTGGTTAGAAATACCTACCCAGGAGATGAAGCGAGAGTTTCAAGAATGTCAATTATTGATGAAAGTGGAGAAAAATATATTCGAATGGCCCATCTCGCTTGCGTGGGAAGCCAGGCTGTAAATGGAGTCGCTGCACTGCACACGGAATTGTTAACAACAGGCATATTAAAGGATTTTTATGAATTGTGGCCGGAGAAATTCAGTAATAAAACAAATGGTGTGACTCCCAGGAGATGGATTGTTTTGAATAATCAAAAGTTGACAGAATTGATATCTGGTAAAATCGGGACAAAATGGATTAAAGATTTATATGAATTGAAGAAACTTGAAAAATTTGCGAAGAATACTACTTTTCAGGATGAATGGAGAAAAAGTAAAAATTTCGTAAAAAAATCTCTCGCTGATCAGATTCATTCACAATTGGGCATTAAAGTCAATCCCAATTCTATGTTTGACATCCTGGTAAAGAGAATTCATGAATATAAAAGACAGCATCTTAAAGTGCTTCACATCATAACTTTATACAATAGAATCAAGCAAAATCCCGATATTGATATCGTACCGAGAACATTCATTTTTGGTGGTAAGGCTGCACCTGGTTATTATATGGCTAAGCTGATCATCAAGCTTATAAATTCTGTAGCCGATGTGGTGAATAATGACCCAGATGTCAGGGATCGTTTGAAAGTAGTTTTTATACCGGATTTCAATGTGAAAAACAGTGAGCATATTTATCCGGCGGCTGACCTGTCCGAGCAAATTTCAACTGCGGGAAAGGAAGCATCAGGAACGGGAAATATGAAATTTACTATGAATGGCGCTCTCACAATTGGAACCCTTGATGGTGCCAATATTGAAATCAGGGAGGAAGTTGGAGAAGATAACTTTTTCCTCTTTGGCCTTAAGACAGCGCAAGTTTATGAATTAAAATCAGAGGGGTATAATGCCTACGGTTACTATGAATCAAATAAAGATCTGAAAAAGGCGCTCGATATGATTGTCAGTGGTTATTTCTCGCCGGAAAATAAAGATTTGTTCAAATCTATTTATGAATCATTGGTCTATCAGGATGAGTATATGCTGCTCGCTGATTATCAATCATATATAGATTGCCAGGATGAAGTGGATAATGTATATCGAAATCAATCCAGGTGGACAGAAATGTCGATATTAAATGTTGCAAGAAGTGGTAAATTCTCCAGTGACAGAACTATAAGAGAATATTGCAAGGATATCTGGAAAGTAAAACCGTTTAAAATAAAGATCCCAAAATACATTCCAAAAGAGCAAACAAAGATGAAACTAAATATATCAACTTATGGAAAAAATAATGAGCTAACCTGTTGATGCGTTAGAAGTCTAAGAACCATCAGGTTTAGAAAAATCCAACATCCTGCACCTCGGTCTGTGGCTCACAGACCATGGCTTTTTAAATTATTTTGGCTTTAAACCCGATTGCCTGTTAGATGTCATAGATACAGTTAAATGAATTTAATATTTCGTTATGTTGAAATGTATTCGTGATTAGTTAGATTTCTTCACTTTTTGTAATAATTAACTGTGTATTAAATTTTCTAACAATAGCGTTTAAATATTGCTTTATCCTCGTATATTCATTTGGCTGATATACAGCTTTTTTAAAAGAATACTCACCAACAACTGTAACTACATTATCCTTAAAACTGTAATCCAGTGTTATTACGGCCAGATCATTTTTCATTTCAAATCTTTCGGGAAAATCAACAACGAGATAGTTATCAGGTATCGAGATAGTTGATTTAAATGTTTCAGACTTAGGATAAACGAAATCTACCGGAAATGATCTGCTTTTTTGTGTCAGCTTATTTTCCTGTAATGGAAAATTTAAAAATGGTGAAATAAGTAATTTATTGTCAATACTTTCAATTTTAGTTTCACCTTCATAGGCTACAATATAAGGTGCTGAAGATTTTTCAAAGTTGAGTGTTTTAATTTTATAGAGTGCTTCAAAGCCATTTTCAAGAATGTGATTTTTTATCTTTGTAGTATCATTGTTATAGACTTTTTTAGTATGTAAAGATTCAAATTCCGTAGTATAAGTTGTTACACTCGTTTGGGCAATTAATGAATTAGGGTCAATTTGAATTTCGATATTTCGGCTGTTCACTGATTTAATATTTGTTGACAGCTTAGCCCACTTAATTTCCTCCTCATCAACTATAAGTCCTTTTTCGTTTATACATCTCGGAGGTATCCTATTGTAAGCAATCAAAGGATCAGTGCCATCCGTAAAGTAAGCATTTCCATTTATTTCCACCATTGGTATCACATAATTAAAAAAGTGGCTGAATGGATAGTTCGCGACAATCTTACCGTGATTTCTTGTACTAATGATTATTGGATCTACATTTATTCCGGCGGTTTCCAATAAAGCGATCAGAAATAAATTTATATCCGCAGAATTCCCCGTTTTTTGGATTGACAACTCCTTTGGCGATTTTGAAGCATATTTTGAATTATACCCGTTCCAGCTATATGCAGATTTCACATAATTAACGATCTCTTTTACTTTGTTTTCTTCATCAATACTTTCCAGATTCAATTCTGCTTCAAAAATTTGTTCGGCTATTTTGGAACTCTTTTTCATGTATTTTCCAAAATTGGAGTGTTTTAATAGTGATTTGTTTAAATCTTCCCATGTTGTCATTATTTCATTACTCGATCCACGGGGACTTGTAAATTTTGCAAGCTGGAAATCCATTTTTATTAAATAATCTTTTGCTGAAGTCATATAGGCTTCATCTTTGAAGGCGGGCACATTTTCCATAACATAGGTATGTACATAATTTTGAAATTCAAGACCTCCAAATCTTCTGTTTAGACCCTTTTCTGCTTCGGAATTTTGATAACTAAACTTATTTCTCCCTTGTACGATAAAAACATATTCGTAAAAGGGGATCATCTTCACAGTGTATTTACTATACATTGTAGGGATCACATCCTGAAAAACCCAATCGGGAAGATTGAAATGGAAGGGTGTTTCCAGCACAAATTTGTATTCAATGATCGTTCCTTCCTTTACATTCGGCACCACGAATTTTTTCACTTTCCAGTGATCGTTTACGGTTTCCTCGTATATATTTTCCTTATTTAAAAGACTTTTAATCAATTTTCCATTTTCGAAATTGTAGCTTATTGCTTCGATAGTTCGAAGTATTTCTGTTTTTCCATATCCATCGACATAAAATGGAATTTCAATCTTCGCATGCTCAACTCCCGGGCGATTAAAGATTTTTATTCTTTTAGTGCGCGTAAATTGGATATTATAGCCATTTTCCCTGTCGATAAAGACGGACTCGCCAATATCGAACAAGACTACTGCTTCCGCCTCAGGATCTTTTTCATAAGCTTTTAAATCTACTTCTTTCTGACTTATCCTGCCCCATTTTTTGGGATAATTTTGAGAAAAAGTAAAATTTACAGCGAATAAAAATGCGAATAAAAAACATGTAAAAAATTTCATTTAATTTGGGTTTAAAACTATAACTGAATTGAGCTGATTTTTCTCTATTGTTTCGATAAATGAATAAAATTCCGGATATTCTTCTACCGGATACTGGTTTGCGTACAATTGAAAAAATCTTGTAACTATTATTCTTTCCATTTCCAAAGAGTAGGTTGCCCTAAATGTTCCATATTTTGAAGTGAGATTAATGTTTGAAGGAAGTTTGACTTGATATTGATTAACAAATGGAAGGTTGAATTTTAAGGTATCAGATTTATTAACCGGATAGTTAATTCTCACGCTGCTTTCTCTCTCATTATGACTTTTAAAAGGTTGAGTATAAATCGGGAAAGGAGAAATTGCAATACTTTTTCCCAGGGTCCTAAATTGACTATTTACATTAAAATCTGCATCAAGCCTTACTGTGGCCTGGTAGGGATCAGGCTGAGAAATATTCCATTTTAGCAGTTATGGGGATAATCTTTCGTATTTGATTTTCTCTGTATTTTTCTGCAATTACATCATTTACGTATTTGTATCTTTCAAATTCAGGTCCACCTAAACTTTTTGAAACTTTTAAGGTACCATTTCCCTCAATATTCAAATTAAATTCGTATTGACATTTATCAAATACGTTTTCTGATTTTAACCGGGGTGTATTGATGAGTTTACTTTCATTGCCATTTATCATTAAACCCGTCCGGTTTTGGGTGAAAGTTCCGAGGTAATTAATTGGAAAATAATTCACAGTATTCTCAAGCCAGATCGTGTCTTTTTCTAATGGGATGTTCAAGATCACATGATTAAATTGCTGACTTGGAAAGCTTTTATTCACTTTCACAGGATTGCTTCCGGCATAAATCAAGGTATAAAAAGATTCTATTCCCGCCTGCTTTAACAGGGCTTTCATATAAATAGTCAATGCTTTGCAGTCACCGTATTTATTTTCACAAACGTATGAGGCCGGATAGGGGACAAGACCTCCCTCATCAATTGTTACATTTATATACCTTGTGTTGTCCTGCATATGCCGGTAAAGCTTGTTGATGATTTGTTTTTTATCCGTCAGGCCTTCAATAATTCTATCGACAATTATTTTTTCTGATTGGGGTAAATCATCTAAACCTGTGATTATTTGTGATTGCCAATCCCCAAATGATGACCAGGTATCATGATGGCCTTCAAGTCCATATTGAAACTTTTTTGGAACGATCGTTACATTAGGGAGTTTTTCTCTCAAATTGATTCCGAACGGTTCACTTTTCAGTTGCTTTAAATAGCTGGATTCCCATGCGAATGTATAATGGTTTTCTAAGGTGTCAGTACTTTGTTCAAGTGATTCAGAATAGTTTATGAAAATCTCGTAATCCTTTGGGATACTAACATTTAGTGTGGCTTTATTTACAGGTACATTTTCGAAAAGTACCGGATACCATTTGGTAATAAATAAAAAATCATCAGTTTTTTTTCTATAAACATACTTGATCAGGTATGGATATTCATGCCATTTCAGTTTAAATTCTTTAAGAAATAGATTTTCATAGAAGGTGTCATCAGACATATTACTTCTGCTGATAATCTCTTTTTTCTTTAATTTACGAATGACCTGTCCACTGGGATTTAGAATAGAAGCTTCTAAAATTTCCAATTTATCGTCCTCACTATAAGTGATTTCTACATCTGAAATCCAATTGGCTGTTTTATTATTAATTTGAATTAAAATCGATTTTTCTTCAATCAGTTTGCCTTTTTCTATTTTGATATCCGTGTTGTACTCCAAAACAATGTTGCCATTTTGGGGATTTGAAAATGAGCATAAAAAAGGCGCTAAAATCAGTCCGGCAATACAAAGCTGTTGTTTCAATCTTTTACCAGCTGCCATCTTGCTTATCTTTCTCTTGAAAAAGTTTATAGTTGTAAAGAATCCAGGCATGTTAAAAAGTATTGTTCTCAGTAAAAAAATGCTTATTGGACTTTCTGAATTATAAATTTAATTATTTCAAAGTAAATGCAATATTCACAAAGAGTTCGCAAAGAAATTATAGGTAATATTTATTTAGAGAATGCCTGCGAATAAATGTTTGTTTTGAAGTGTCATCAATCACTTACATAATTTTCTTTACTTTTTTCTCTTTTTTAGATGTGTGTTACTATTAAAAATATTAATGAGCCCAATCCGATAAGTATAAAACCCCTTATCGGAATGGACTCACAAAAAGTCCTTGTCTTGGAACAACATTTCTTGAAAAAGAATAATTTACTCCCAAAACCTAATTAGAATTTAGAATTGAACATTTCTCAATTGCGAATATTGAAAAAGCAAATCAATCTATAAAAATGAATTTTTCTCAATTATTGTTATTTTAGCATAAAACCACAAACATGAAAAGAAACCCCCTACTACTTATTTGCAGTTTGATGTTCGTTTTTCAGACATGTCAACAAGATAAACCTTCCGGTGTAAAAGCACCCAAAAAAGAGACGTCAAAAGTTGACATTCCTGTTTATACTCAAAAGGAGGGGATATTAACAGTTTTGATGGACAACAGTTTGACAAGTTATTTTATTTACAAGGGTCAGCCTCTTGGATATGAATATGAGATGCTGGCCATGTTTGCCAGAGATAACGATCTGAAGTTAGAGGTTAAAATCGTAAAGCAGGTAGAAAGTATTCTGGATTCCTTGTTGGCGGGTAATGGAGATCTGGTGGCTGCCAATCTTACCATTTCTAAGGGCCGAATGGAAAAAGTTGCATTTACAAAACCGCTTTTCCGTACGAAGCAAGTTTTGGTTCAAAGACTGCCTGAAAACAAAAGCAAATTGACAAGTGATGAAATCGAAAATAGTTTGATTCGGGACAGGTTAGACCTTGCGGGTAAGGAGATAATGGTCAGGCGAAATTCTTCGTATGAATTAATGCTCAACAATTTAATGGATGAAACCGGAATGTATCTTTCCCTCATCCAGGCACCCGGAGACCTGGTTACAGAAAACCTGATCGATAAGGTAGCCAACAAAGAAATAGATTATACAATTTGTGATCAGAACAAGGCCCAAATATTCGACTCTTATTATGATAATATTGACATTAAGACCCCCATGAGCCTGAGTCAGCCAATTGCATGGGCTGTAAATAAAGAATCAATTGAATTACTGTCAAAGCTAAATTCTTGGCTAAATAAGAAAAAAGGATCTCTTGAGTTCAACGTGATTAATAACCGGTATTTCGAAATGAATAAAAGGAAGGAACGGTTTATTGCCAAAGAATATGACTTTGTAAAGGATGGCAAAATTTCCAATTATGACGAACTAATAAAGAAATACGCAAAGGTGCTGGATTGGGATTGGCGTCTTTTAGCCGCCACTATATATCAGGAATCGAAATTTAATCCAAAGACTAAATCCTGGCAGGGCGCTACGGGATTAATGCAATTGATGCCCAGAACCGCGAAGAGCTATGGGATTCAGCCAAATGAGCTTGGTATCCCGGAAAAAAACCTTAAAGCGGGTACCCAACATTTTCTAATGCTGGAAGACCATTGGAATGATGAACTTACGGATAGCCTTGAAATTATAAAGTTTACATTGGGCTCTTACAATGTAGGTTTGGGCCATGTGCAGGATGCAATACGCCTGACAAAAAAGTACGAGCTGAATACAAAATTATGGGATGATAACGTCGCACAAATGTTATTGAATAAATCCATTCCAAAATATTATAAAGACCCGGTTGTGAAATATGGATATTGCCGTGGAAAGGAGCCGGTCAATTATGTGAAATCCATATTCAGTCATTTTCAATTATACACTCAATTCACTGAATAGCCTGTCTATAAACTATGATTGTTCGTAAATTCAAAAAAATTAATACCTATATTCCCCTCCCTGGAGGGGCGTAGGGGTGGGTTTATTTAAAAAGTCATTAATTTTTTTGAATTTTATCGACTTTA
>JAJRQT010000193.1 GCA_024280115.1 Bacteroidota bacterium
TACATTTCTTGCACGAATATCCTTCTGCCCACTTTTGATTTGCCAGGTATTCATAGCAAGATGCCTTTGTCCCAAACTTAGTTTTGAAGGCTTCTCTGTCCCATTCTTTTAGTAATTTCATATGCAATATCTTTTCTATAAGATACAAATTAATTACCTGGTTAACAAGCGTTTGAGACTTAAATGGGTAACCCTATAAAATAATTCCAGTCTAAAAAGCATTGATGAGAGATTTTCAGCCCCTTTTCACTCCGACCCTAAAGGGTGTGGTTGCTGAAAATCAGGACTCCCTTTAGGGATTGGGGTAAAGACTGATTTTCAGATTGTCCTCCATTGCCCTTTTTAGAATTAACTCATAAATTCAATTTAAATACCTAATAAAAGTCGTGTCGGATCTTCTAATAGTTCTTTTACTCTTACGAGAAAACTTACGGATTCCCGTCCGTCAACGATCCTGTGATCATAGGAAAGCGCGATGTACATTATAGGCCGAATGACAACTTCTCCATTTTCTGCCACAGGACGCTGGACGATATTGTGCATCCCCAATATTGCAGACTGTGGTGCATTGATAATCGGTGTTGACATCATCGAACCAAAAACCCCACCGTTGGTGACTGTAAAAGTGCCTCCCTGCATTTCGTCAATACTCAGCTTACCCTCCCGCGCTTTAACTGCTAAGCGCAAGATTTCTTTCTCAATTTGCTCAAAGCTCATGGATTCCGCATTCCGCACTACGGGAACCACCAATCCTTTTGGTGCAGAAACCGCTATGGAGATATCGCAGAAATCGCTATACACCATCTGCTCCCCATCAATCTGAGCATTTACCGAAGGCCATTCCTGAAGTGCCGTGCAGCATGCTTTAGTGAAGAAAGACATAAATCCCAATCCGACTTCATATTTCTCTTTAAACTGCTCTTTGTATTTTGAGCGGATATCCATGATCGGCTTCATGTTTACCTCATTGAATGTGGTGAGCATAGCTGTTTCATTCTTCACAGAAACCAGCCTTCTGGAAATTGTTTTCCTCAAAGTCGTCATTTTCTCGCGCCGCTGCTCTCTTTGTCCGCTTATAGAAACGGTTGGAGATGGTGTCACTTGTGGAGATTTGGTTTCAACTTTCGCCTTGGATTTTTCAGCTTTCATTGCATCCTCTTTGGTGATCCTGCCATCGACACCGCTTCCTTTAACCGACGAGGAGCTGATTCCTTTTTCGGCTAGGATTTTCCCGGCAGCGGGAGAAGGATGGCCCGTGGCATAACTTTCTGAGGACTTTGCAACGGTTGATGATTCCTGAGTAGGTTCTTCAGCAGCTTTTTTTATCTCGCCTTCCGCTACTTCAATTTTGCAGATCAAAGCACCGATTTCCAGAGTTTCACCCTCTTTGGCGATAATGGTTAAATATCCCTGGGCTTCAGCAGTCAACTCGAAAGTTGCCTTTTCGGATTCAATTTCTGCAATTATCTCATCCATTTCTACAAAATCACCATCTTGCTTTGACCATGAACCAAGGGTGACTTCGTTAATAGATTCCCCGACTGTTGGTACGACCATTTCCAGGGTTTTTCCAGTCCGTTTTATTTCGTTTTCGGGGGCTGGAATATCAGCCTTTTCAGCTTTAATCTCTTCCTTTGGTGCTGCAGCACTCTTGGCGCTTTCATCAATTGTACCGACAATATCGCCAATATTTAAGGTTGCCCCTTCATCAGTTATGCGCTTTAGTACACCCGCAACCTCGGCATTTAACTCAAAAGTAGCTTTCTCGGATTCCAGTTCACAGATTGGGTCATCCATTTCTACAAACACGCCATCCTCCACAAGCCATTGTCCAAGGGTAACTTCAGTTATGGATTCACCAACACTTGGTATTTTTATTTCGAAACTCATTATCTGTTTTTTTTATTCGGCGAATGCCTTATTTACGATTTCCTGTTGTTCTTCATGATGTATTTGGCTGAACCCTGTTGCCGGAGAAGCGCTGGCCGTTCTGAATATACCTGCATCAATGTTGCGTCGGTACTTTCTTAAAATATATGTCCAGGCGCCCATATTTTCTGGCTCCTCCTGAACCCACAAGACTTTCGCGTTACTATTGTACCTTCTCCTAATATCAATCATCTGTTTAAAAGAAAAAGGGAATAATTGTTCTATTCTGATAATAGCAACGTCCTTTCTCTTGGATTTTCTTTGTTCATGAAGCAAATCAAAATAAACCTTTCCGGTACATAATAGCAGTTTTTTAACCTTTTTAGGATCTGCATAGTCGTCATCAATTATTTCCTTAAATCCTCCCCTGGTAAAATCTTCAACAGGAGAAATCATTTCCGGATGACGTAGCAATGATTTTGGTGACATCACGATACAAGGTTTTCTGAAATTCCATGCTAATTGTCTTCTAAGCAAATGAAAAAAATTGGCCGGTGTAGTCATGTTAGCCACAACTATATTGTAATTAGCAGCCAATTCAAGAAATCGTTCTGGTCGTGCACTAGAATGATCAGGCCCTTGCCCTTCATAACCATGAGGCAAAAGCATTACAATGCCATTCATCCGCTGCCATTTTGTTCCGGCACTGGTCACAAACTGGTCGATCAATACCTGGGCGCCGTTTACAAAATCGCCAAACTGTGCCTCCCAGATTACCAATGCATTGGGAGAGGCCATTGCATAACCATACTCAAATCCTAATACTCCAAACTCAGAAAGCAGTGAATTGTAAATTTTGAACTCCTCCTGACCTTTTTTTATGTTGCATAAGAAACAGTGTGGCTGATTCGTCTCTGCATCAAAAACTATAGAATGCCGGTGAGAGAAGGTGCCCCTTTTTACATCCTGCCCTGACATTCGCACAATTTTACGATCTAGCAACAATGACCCGTAGGCCAGCAATTCTGCGTCTGCCCAGTTTAAGATTTTTTTCTCAAAGAAATTAGCTTTACGTTCTTTTAACAACTTTTCAATTTGCTTAATAGCTTTAAATCCTTCGGGCAAAGTGGTCAGGGCTCTCCCTATCGTTTCAAGATTTATCACAGGAATTGAAGTATCAGGCGATTTGTCAAAATCCGAAGGGACTGATTGTGTCAACATCCTCCATTCTTCTTCCATTTTTTGAGACTGGTAGGGCAGTGGCTTTTGTTTTACCTGGTTTAACCTGTCCTGTAATAAGGCACGGAATTCCTTATCCATATTCTTGGCCATTTCAGCATCTGTATCGCCCCGTTCGACCAATCGTTTTGAGTAAACCTCCCGCGGATTTGGGTGTTTTGCAATAACATTATAAAGCTTGGGCTGGGTAAATTTTGGCTCATCACCTTCGTTGTGTCCATGGCGACGATAGCAAAGCAGGTCGATGTAAATATCCTTTCCAAATTTCTGACGATATGCTACCGCCAACTCAGCGCAAAAGTTCAATGCTTCCGCATCATCGCCATTTACATGCAGTATAGGTGCATCGACGATTTTACCTATATCGGTACAATAGATACTTGACCGGGCGTCATCATAATCCGTTGTGAATCCCATTTGGTTATTGATCACAAAATGAATGGTGCCTCCCGTCGTATAACCAGGCAAATTGCCCATTTGAGTAATCTCATACATAATTCCCTGTCCGGCAACAGCTGCATCGCCATGAATGAGAATCGGCAAAGCTTTTTTGAGATCACCCTTGTATTCATCATCTATTTGGGCTCTTGTATAACCGAGCACAACCGGATCCACAGCTTCGAGATGTGATGGGTTTGGAGCAAGTTTCAAATAAATTTCCTTTCCGTCTTCATTCTTATACTTGCCTGAATAGCCAAGGTGATATTTTACATCGCCGTAGCCCATAGTCATGTCTGGCACTGCAGTCCCTTCAAATTCGCTGAAGATCTCCTCATAGGTTTTCTGCATGATATTAGCGAGCACATTCAACCTCCCCCTGTGGGCCATGCCAATTACTACCTCTTCAATGCCATCAGATATAGCTGTCCTGATTATCTTATCTAAACCAGGAATAGTATTTTCTCCACCTTCAAGAGAAAATCTTTTTTGACCTATGTATTTTGTGTGAAGAAAATTTTCAAAAACAACTGCTTCGTTGAGCTTTGTAAGAATGCGTTTTTTTTCTTCGGCTTCCGGATTAAAATTGAGAAACTTTTTTTCAGCCTGTTCTTTAAACCAGTCAATGACTTCATGGTTTCTGATGTGCATATACTCAAAACCGATTGGCCCTAGATAGACCTTTTTTAAAGCGTCAAAAATATTTTTCAGCTTGGCTCTTCCCAATCCTATAGAGTGTCCAACTTCATATTCATACTCTACATCCAGATCTTCATTAGACAAGCCAAAATCTGTGAGATCCAGTAGCACCTTGTGTTTTCTTCTAGGGCGAACCGGGTTGGTGTCAGACTTGAGGTGTCCCCTGGTCCTGTAGGCATGAATTAAATTTCTAACTCCCAGCTCCTTTAAGGAAATTCCTTCAGAAGTCGCTGTTGTTGTAGTAGTTACATCAGAAACACCATTTTCCTGAGAAAACTCATATCCTTCGAAAAACCTTTGCCAACTGACATCTACCAATTCCGGGTCTGACTTATATTTTTTATATAAATCATCAATGAAGCTCACATCAGCATTTGAAATATATGAGAATTTATCCATGTTAGTAGCAGTTAAGTTGTAAATGTATTAATTTATATCTAAGATATATAATTGAATAACCGGATAAGCGGTTATATATGTATTTTAAAATTGATTTTATTGAGAGACTTTCGGGGAGGAGGTCTCCATTACATATAGGTATAATTTAGCACCATTATTCACGACTGTAAGTACTTTCTTAAATCATCCGCGATCAATTGTCCTTTACATATTGTGATTAATAAATGGTGTTAATATATTTTTGATAAACGCTGAGTTGAAGTTTTTGTAATAAATGACCTTTTGGACTTTCGGCCCTCTTTTAATAGATTTGATCCAGTGCTCAGGGTTCGTTACACAACACCCTGAGCTATTACCTTGAATCCTTTCAGGATTCTTACGAATTATAACATTATAGTCAGCGCCCCAAAATACGATTTTGCCCTATAAAAAAGTCTCTCAAAATTTATTCACGTAGTTTTGATCTTAGACATTTTTTCCGCACCTTTGCAGACCAATTTGAGAATAGACATAATTTACACTAAAAAATGGCTAGAGTTTGTCAGATTACGGGAAAGAAACCATTGGTAGGAAACAACGTTTCTCATGCCCACAATAAGACCAAAAGGAAGTTTTATCCAAATCTTCATAAAAAGAGATTTTATATCCCGGAGGAAGATCGTTGGATCACTTTAAAAGTTTCAGCCTCTGCTATTAGAACCATCAATAAAAATGGGATTACAGCAGTTTTGAAAAAGGCGAGAAAACAAGGCAATATCTTAGTATAGTATCAGATTATAATTAGCTAATAAAATGGCAAAAAAGGGGAATAGAGTTCAGGTGATTTTGGAGTGTACAGAGCATAAAAAATCTGGCGTGCCAGGAACTTCCCGTTACATCACCACAAAAAACAGGAAGAATACCACAGAGAGGTTGCAACTTAAAAAGTACAACCCCATTTTGAAAAAATATACCGTTCACAAAGAAATTAAATAATCATGGCTAAGAAGGTTGTAGCAACGCTTAAAACAAAAGGCGGAAAGAATTATGCCAAAGTCATCAGAACAATGAAATCTGAAAAAACTGGTGCGTACACCTTTAAAGAAGAAATTGTTTCTACAGATCACGTAAAAGATCTGTTGGCAAAAAAATAGACTAATAAGTTTTATAGCAATCTATTGAAATCCCTGACACTCAGGGATTTTTTCATTTTACTTCCACACCCCAACCATTGAAATGTTTAAGTTTTTCTCAAAAGACAATAAAGAAAATCTCGATAAAGGTCTTGAAAAAAGTAAAACCAACTTTTTCTCAAAACTTGGAAAAGCTGTTGTAGGAAAATCTACGGTTGATGAGGAGGTACTTGACGAATTGGAGGAGGTGCTCATCACTTCTGATGTGGGAGTTGAAACCACGATCAAAATCATTGAACTTATAGAGGCCCGGGTTGCCAGGGATAAATACTTAGGAACTAACGAGCTTGATAAAATTCTGAAGGAAGAAATATCCAATCTTTTAGAAGAAGATACATATGAAGACCAGGAAGATTTCAGCCTGCCTTCTGATATAAAACCATATATAATGTTGGTTGTTGGAGTTAATGGTGTTGGTAAAACCACGACTATCGGAAAACTTGCAAGTCAATTTAAGGCGCGAGGTAAATCAGTAGTGCTGGGTGCCGCAGATACTTTCAGGGCTGCGGCAGTAGAGCAACTGAATCTCTGGGGTGAAAGGGCTGGAGTTCCGGTTATTTCTCATGGCATGAACACCGATCCTGCCTCTGTTGCCTATGATGCTGTAAAAGAGGGAGTGAATACCGGCGCCGATCTTGTCATCATCGATACGGCAGGGCGACTTCATACTAAGGTAAATCTCATGAATGAATTGACTAAAATAAAAAGAGTCATTCAAAAATTCAGAGAAGACGCTCCCCATGAAGTTTTGTTGGTACTGGATGGCAGCACTGGACAAAATGCCGTTATCCAGGCAAGAGAATTTACCAAAGCAACCGAAGTCACATCAATTGCCATTACTAAACTAGACGGAACAGCCAAGGGAGGCATGGTGCTCGGTATTAGTGACGAATTTAAAATACCCGTCAAGTATATCGGTGTTGGAGAGCAAGTTGACGATTTGCAAATTTTTAATAAACACGAATTTGTGGATTCTTTTTTTAGCAAAAAATGATATTGGGTTTCACTTCTTTTCTTTCTTAGCTTTCTTAGCTTTCTTCTTTTTCTCTTTTATCACCTTTTTGTCACTATCTGTGTAGATGATTTTCTTTCTGAAAGGCAATCTATATGAGACATAATAGTTAAACCCAAAAGCTGTAGTATTTATGTTTTTCCCAAATCCCGGGATATAGTAGGGCCTCAGATTTTCTGTTCCTTTAATTTTCATCAGAAATTTATAGCGAAGAGTAAAGCCCATATACAACTGCTTTACAACCCGAATTTTCATTCCCGTATTCAATTCGTACCAGTTGGCTTTTCCATCGATGTTTGTATTGGATTCCCTGGTATTTGGCCAACCTGTATTAGTCTGGATAATTGTTTGTGTATCGTAATCAAGTTTGTCGGTAAATGAGGAAGAGACATATCTCACGCCAAAGAAAGCTACATTCAAGTGCGGGTCCTTGTTCATAAAATTAATGTCCGCACCCAGACGCAGATATGATCCGTCATTTTCGTAAACGTAAGTATCTTCGACAAGCTTATAATTGGATAACCCGTAATTAGCCACGACAAAAAAACGGTCAAAATCAATATCTCCTTCAAATTCAAGAAAGCCTCTCTTTTCTGAAAATACCATGTATCCCAAAGTTCCGGGATCAATTCCAAGTTTAATTGCAGTAGGCGCATACCTACCCTTCTGGCCGAAAAGGTTGAAACTGATGCCAATCAATAAAAAGATGCTAAAAAAATACTTCAATATTGACTTCATTAAATCTTGAAAGTTTGTTTTCTGCCAAATTGGTTGTCGGAAAAGAAATCTCTTCCACTTTTATATTCGTATAAAATATTTCAATGCCACATTCCTCCGATATAATTCTTTGAGATCTATCATAACTCACTGCAATTGTATGCGGTGTCGGATTTATATAATATATGGTATCAATCTGTATTGGGTCCATCGACAGTGTGTCGTATCTTATAGAATCAATCATTTCCAAGTGAAAAGTAGTCATTCCCTTCGCCGGATTTACAGGAAATGGAAAAGTAGATCGTACGGTATTTTTATCATAAATTATCGAATCATTTCCATCGGCTGTAGCAGAGTAGAAAAGGGTATCAATTTCATCAAATATTATTTCGCCGGTATCCAAAGTATCAGCTCTTATAAAACCAATCAACAGGTCATTATTCGCTATAGACACACAATTTTCATTCTGACAGGATAAAAATAAATTCAACCCTAAAATGAATAAACCCCAAAATATAAATTTAACGGACCTTCTTTTTTCTGCAGGCATAAACAGCATTTCCAAATGAAACGTAAATTTATCTAATTAATTGAATTTACGACCATTTCATTATTAATATGAACCATTTGAATCAACATAACATTGAGGCCCGGATTTTTTGCTAATTTTGCGCTCCTAAATGCAATTAATTTGAAAACAAAAGGCATAAGCAAACCAAAGGTAAACCTGATAACTCTTGGGTGCTCAAAAAATCTGGTGGATTCCGAAGTGATTATGACACAATTGAAGGGCAATGGAATTTCTGTGGCTCATGAAGTGGATGGAACAGATAATAATATCGTAATAATCAATACCTGTGGATTCATCGACAATGCAAAACAGGAATCGATTGATACGATTCTCAAATATGCAGAAGCGAAAGAAAAAGGAATAATTGAAAAAGTTTATGTAACAGGTTGCTTGAGCCAGCGATACAGAGATGAATTGGAAAACGAAATCCCATCCGTGGATGCGTGGTTTGGCACAATGGAATTGCCTTTGCTACTAAAAAAGTTCAAAGCCAATTATAAACATGAATTGATTGGTGAAAGAGTCACTACGACTGCAAAACACTATGCCTACATCAAGATTTCTGAAGGTTGTGACAGACCCTGCTCATTTTGTGCCATCCCAATCATGAGGGGGAAACATGTTTCAAAACCCATTGAAGTTATCATTGCAGAAGCCAAAAATTTCGCGAAAAATGGAGTTAGAGAGTTACTTCTGATAGCCCAGGATTCCACCTACTACGGCCTTGACATTTATAAAAAAAGAAATTTATCCGAATTACTCGATCGCCTTTCCGATATTGATGGAATTGAATGGATACGTTTGCATTATGCGTTCCCTTCCGGTTTCCCGGAAGACATTCTCAATGTGATGGCAAATAAACCCAAAATATGCAATTACCTTGATATCCCTCTTCAGCATGCATCAACCAGGATGTTGGAAATCATGCGCAGAGGAACCACCCGGCAAAAAACAGAAAGTTTGTTAAAAACCATTAGGAGGGAAGTTCCGGGAATTGCTATCAGGACAACCATGCTTGTTGGTCATCCTGGCGAAACCGAGGAGGAATTTAATGAACTGATGGAATTTGTTGAAAAATGGAAGTTTGAAAGGCTTGGCGTATTCACTTATTCCCATGAAGAAGGAACACATGCCTATCAGCTGGAAGATAATATTCCAAAGGAAGTAAAGGAAAAAAGAGCGAATGAATTGATGGAACTCCAGGAGCAAATTTCTCTTGAGCTGAATGAAAAAAAGGTTGGAAAAACATATAAAACGCTAATTGATCGTAAAGAATCAGGCTATTTTATCGGTCGTACAGAGTTTGATTCGCCTGAAGTTGACAATGAAGTTTTGATTGATGCAAAAGAACACTATCTGAAAATCGGTGATTTTGCCAATATAGAAATTACAGAAGCAAGGGAATTTGACCTTTATGGAATTCCCGCCAAAAACAAATAGATATTCTCGGTGTTATTGTAGATAATCCTAAGCTTTATAATTCATGAATATTTTCAGTAAAAGTTAATTAAATTAAAGTCAACTTTCCTATTGGCAGGTATCGTGATATCCAACTCTTTAAACGTTTCAATAATTATTTCCTGGATTATCCAGGCTAAAGCCAACATTTAAATGAACTTACTTCAAATTGATTTTGAGGAGACAAAAAGATTTTCCTCCATATTTTTAGATTACCTTCAAAACAAAAAGGAACTGAGGTCTTACTATGATCAGCCACCAGATATAGAAAGTTTTGAAAAGGCAATAACCAAAAGAAATTTTGATAATAGCCGAAGGCCTTTGCTGGTAAATACCTTAAAATCCCAGTACGAGAATTTTACAATTAGTAGCACTGTTTCCAATAACATTGATTCACTGCAAGAGCACAATACTTTTACAGTTACAACCGGCCATCAACTAAATATTTTCACAGGACCGCTTTTTTTTGTTTATAAAATCGCAGCGGCCATTAATATGGCTAAAATGTTGAATGAAAGGTATCTGGAGTATCATTTTGTGCCCGTGTATTGGATGGCTTCAGAAGATCACGATTTCGAAGAGATTAACAATTTCAGATTATTTGGGAAAAAATATGTCTGGAATACGGAACAGAAAGGACCTGTCGGTAAATTTAAAACTAAATCTCTGCAGACTCTGATCGATGAAATGAAAGATATTCCAAAGATCTTTTCTGATGGGTATTTGACCCGTAAAAATTTATCAGAAGCGACCAGGCACATTGCAAACGAATTATTCGGCGATTATGGGTTGGTGATTCTCGATGCCGATGAGCGGGAATTAAAATCTGAATTCAAGTCCATCATCAGGGATGACTTGTTCAGCCATAGCGCTCATGAGCATACCCAAAAAATCACAGAACAGTTAATTGAATTGGGTTATAAAAGTCAAATATTTCCCAGGCCTATCAATTTTTTCTATATGGAAGATGGCCTCCGGGAAAGGATCGAGGAGGTAGATGGAAAGTATAGGATTCTAAATACTTCGATGATTTTTTCAAGAGATGAATTGGAAAAACTCATTGATGAACATCCTGAAAAATTCAGCCCCAATGTTGTCTTAAGGCCTGTTTACCAGGAAGTGATTTTACCAAACCTGGCTTATATCGGAGGACCTGCCGAAGTTTCCTACTGGCTACAGCTAAAGGGTGTATTTGATCATTTTGAAATCTCATTTCCAATGCTGTTACCAAGATTGTTTGCTATGATCATTCCCAAAGCTGTGAATAAAAAAATGATTAAACTCGGACTTGATGGAAAGTCAGTTTTTGAGGATTTTGCAGCTTTAAAGGAGCGATTGCTTTATAAAAATGCTCTTCCCGCTCATGATTTGTCTGATCAACGGGAAGCCATTAAAAATATTTTTCAAATAATAAAAGAAAAATCCGGAGTTCTGGATAAATCATTGGAAGGGTTTGTGATGAGTGAATTTAAGAAAGCTGAAAAGGGAGTGGAAAATATTCAAAAAAGATTGAAAAAAGCGGAGGAACAGAAGGAGGAAGTAAGCATAAAGCAACTTGAAGATATTTTGGAAAAACTATTTCCAAACGGCAATCCTCAGGAAAGAGTCGATAATTTTTTAAATTTTTATATCAACAATCCGGGATTTATCAATGAGTTGATGGAGCTGCTAAATCCTTTTGATTTGAAATACAATATTTTGACTGAGGATGAATAAGCATGAATTAAGGAAAATCTTTTTGGAAAAGCGGAAAGCCTTACCTGATATTAATGCGAAATCATTTAGTAAAAAAATAAAAGTTCATTTTGAAAACATCTTACCATCGGATGTCAAAACAGTGCACATCTTTTTACCAATTCAGTCAAAATCCGAAATTGACACATGGCCCATCATTCATGGATTGTGGGCAAAGAGTATTCGGGTTGTTGTACCTGTAATGGATCCGAAAACAGATACGATAAGCTCATATCAACTTACGAAGGAAACTCAACTCACGGAAAATGAATGGAAAGTTCCGGAGCCAATACAAAGCATATCGATAAATGAAAATTCTATTGACGTCATTGTAATTCCTCTTTTGGCATTTGACAAAAATGGATATCGGGTAGGGTATGGAAAGGGTTACTATGATAAGTTTTTGGCATCTTTGGATTCATCAGCAATAAAGGCCGGATTGAGCTTTTTCCCGCCGGTTGATAAAATTACGGATTTAGATCCTCATGATATTCCACTGGATTTGTGTATCACTCCGGAAAGGATTTATGAATTTTAAATGTGTAATTGAAATATTTAAGGTTGGGGACAGGAAATTATTCTTCATTTAACCCAATAGTTATTTTATTTGATAATTTCCCGGAATTGGCGTTTAAAATAATCTCACCGGGAGTTCCAACAGGCCTGATGATCACAAGGCATTTTCCTTTAAAAGTTGAGCAGGAGGTAGATTGAAAACTTTTCATATCTTTAGGATTTCCATTGCCAACCCCAATAATTTCAGCTGGTCCTTTTACTGAAAAAGCAATGTTTAAATCACTGGATGGGATGAGAATATTTTTCTTATCAAGTATTTCGACGGTAACATAACACAGGTCATTAACAGAGGCAAGGATCTCATTTCTATCCGGAGATAATTTTATATGTGCAGGTTGTCCTGCTGTTTCAAAAAAGATAGAATCCATCTTATGCCCATTAAGCAGGCCGATTGCTTTGAGTACTCCTTTTTTATATGGCACTTTAAATTCAGCGATATACCTGCTTGAATCAAATAGCTCCTTTTCTTCAATAATCTCATCGTTGAGCAGAATCTGCACCTTTGGAAATTGAGTAAATACCCGCACATCCATCATCTGGCCCTCATTTACATCCCATGTCCAGCTTTGTTGTTCATCTGGCCAACCCCAAAAGCTGACAATCTCTTTTCGGTCTTCTGGAATTGGGGCATGAACGGCCATTTCAATATTACTGATATTCCAAACCACATCACGGTAATAAGACTGTGGTTTTTTATTTCCACAGAGGTCAATGTCACCACAGTTGCCGTTAAACCAGGGCCAGCTTTTTTCCTCATTGTCCAAAAAGGCATTTCCAATGGCAGCCTCCCCCAGATAGTCCATCCCGGTCCATAAAAAATCACCAATTATCCATGGATGTTTTTGGACAAGTTGCCAATTTTCATATACTTCCATGGCAATAGATTCTCCGCCCATCATAATTCTGTTCGGAAATTTTTCATTATCTGGTTCATATTTTTTCCATTGATAGTTGTATGCCCCTACATCCGATAGCTCAAAAACTGGTTCAGTATCTTCCCATTCTCTGCCTGGGTTATCCCAAAAACTGCACACTGATTGAGTGATTAGCCTGGTTTTATCCAATGCCTTGATGGTTTCAATGAGGTTTTTCGCAATGGCAAGACCGGAAGAATCCGCACGTTCTGGAATCTCATTCCCAATACTCCACATGATAATACCAGGATGATTCCGGTCCCTCAGGATCATCGACCGGAGGTCCCGCTCGGACCATTCCTCAAAATAGAGATGGTAATCCAGCGGTTTTTTAGGCTTTTCCCACATATCAAAAGCTTCATCTACCACGAGCATCCCAAGCTGATCGCAGGCATCCAGTAGCGCGGGAGAGGGAGGATTATGACTTGTTCGAATTGCATTGAATCCATGGGATTTCATCAGCTCTACCTTCCTGAATTCAGCCCTGTCTATTACCGCTGAGCCTAGAGGGCCATTGTCATGATGCAAATTCCCACCTTTTATCAGGATTGATTTTCCATTCAGTAAAAAGCCATTATCAACGCTAAATGATATCGATCGAATTCCAAATGAAGTAACAAACTCATCAACTAATTTTTTATTTTTATAAAGTTGAATTTTTGAAAGGTATAGATTCGGGGTGTCGATGGACCATAATTCCGGTTGCTGTAAAGTAAATGTTGTTTCATTTTCTGGAGAATTTGCAATAGTTTTTGCCACCTGACTGCCTTGAGGGTTATAGATCAGGCTTACGATTTTCAATCCATCCTTCTTTGCATCATGATTAACAATATCGAAACGCACATTTATATTCGCGGACATTTCAGTGACTTCTGATGTAGTGACAAAGATGGTATTTCTGTCAATATGGATGGAATTATTTACCTCCAGCCAGACATGACGATAAATGCCAGAGCCACTATACCACCGGCTATTTTCTCCTTCATTTTTTACGCGGACAGCAATCAGGTTTTCTGATGATTTATTCAAATATGGTGTAAGGTCAAAAGAAACGGGAGTATAACCGTTGGGATGGTTGCCGAGAAAATGCCCGTTTATCCAGAAATCAGCATTCATATAAACTCCATCAAATCGAACGGAAATTATTTTATTTTCGTCTTCCGGAGATATTCTAAATTTTTTTCTATACCAGGCAGTTCCACCGATAGTATATCCTGTGGATATGCCACCCTGACTTTTTGTTGAGAATGGTCCAATTATAACTTCTTCGCTTTCAGATTGTGATGGTTTATCCAAATCTTCAATACTCCAGTCGTGCGGCACATTGAGATCCCTCCATGAGCCATCTTCAAAATCCACGGATTCAGCGTGTACAATATTACCTTTAGAAAATTTCCAAGCACTATCGAATGGTCTTACTGACGCAGCATTTTGTTGATCTCTCGATCTGATGGAATTATAATGCTCTTGTTGTTTTACCGAGCAGCTATAAAATATGGTTATAGAGAAAAGAACTATTCTATAAAAATATGTGTTCATTACAAAAAAATGATTTTATCAGTACAATATAAACCATTATTCTGAAAAAGAGATTTTAACAACAATAGTTGTTTGGGCAATCGGGTTTAGAAAAATTTAACATCACGTAGCATAGGTCTGTGAGCCACAGGCCAGGGTTTTATTTATTTAGTTTGATTAAGGCAAATAGCCTTGTGATAATTATAACATCGGAATATAAAAAAAGGAAACTCAATTGAATTTCCTTTTTTACTAATATGATTGGAGAGGTGAATAATTAACATTATTCGTCTTTTTTCTCTTCCTTCTTTTTTTGATGTTTCTTCACTTTAATTTTCAAACCATCA
Organism: Bacteroidota bacterium; assembly: GCA_024280115.1. Classification (GTDB taxonomy): domain Bacteria; phylum Bacteroidota; class Bacteroidia; order Cytophagales; family Cyclobacteriaceae; genus JAAUQL01. Next base: position 14,664 of record JAJRQT010000193.1, read on the forward strand.
CTTTTCCCATCGTGATCGGCTACAATAATATCTCCGTCATTCAGGTCGCCTTTCAATATCTCCTCTGCGATCAGATCTTCAAGATATTTCTGGATTGCCCTATTCAATGGTCTTGCGCCGAATTGAGGGTCAAACCCTTTGTCAGCAATAAGGTCTTTACCCTTTTCTGTCAATTCGATCTTATAACCGAGTGCATCAATTCTTACAAATAGCTTTTTGAGTGTTATATCAATAATCTCGTGAATGTGTTCTCTTTTAAGTGAATTAAAGATTATTAAATCATCAAGTCTGTTTAAAAATTCCGGACTGAACACTTTTTTAAGCGCATTCTGAATGGTTGATTTCATGACATCATCTGCGCTTGAATCCCTGGATTTTGGAGAAAATCCAATACCAGATCCGAAATCTTTCAAATCTCTAACACCAATGTTGGAGGTCATGATTAAAATTGTATTTCTAAAATCAACCCTTCTTCCAAGGCCATCGGTCAAAATGCCATCATCCAAAACCTGGAGCAGAATATTGAATACGTCCGGATGCGCTTTTTCTATTTCATCAAGAAGCACAACACTGTAAGGTTTTCTTCTGACCTTTTCAGTAAGCTGCCCACCTTCTTCATAGCCAACATAGCCCGGAGGCGCTCCAACAAGCCTCGAAACAGAGAATTTCTCCATGTATTCACTCATATCTATTCTGATCAAAGAATCTTCTTTATCGAATAGATATGTTGCCAAAACCTTAGCCAATTCTGTCTTTCCTACACCCGTAGGACCGAGGAAAATAAAAGAGCCAATTGGTTTTTTAGGATCTTTTAATCCCACCCTTGTCCTTCTTATCGCTTTTACAAGTTTCTCAATGGCTTCATTTTGTCCGACCACCTTTTTGCTAAGCTCATCGTTCATGCCCATAAGCTTTTCACTTTCATTTTGAGCAATTCGCTTAGTTGGTACGCCAGTCATCATAGCCACCACCTCAGCAACATTATCTTCATTTACGGTGTAGCGTTTGGTTTTTGTTTCATCCTCCCATTTGTTTTTCGCAACCTCCAGTTGCTCAATTAATCGTTTTTCTTTATCTCTAAGTTGGGCGGCCTCTTCATATTTCTGACTTTTTACAACCCTGTTCTTCTCTTTTTTAATATTCTCTATCTGCTCCTCGAGATTCTCGATATCTTCAGGAACATGAATATTATTGATGTGGACCCGGGCTCCGGCTTCATCCAAAACATCAATTGCTTTATCGGGAAGATACCTGTCGGAGATGTACCTGTCAGAAAGCATAACGCATCCGTCAATTGCTTCAGGTGTATAATTTACATGATGGTGATCCTCATATTTTTCTTTGATGTTATTGAGGATGTCAATAGTCTCTTCTGGAGTAGTCGCATCTACCATCACGATCTGGAATCTCCTTGCAAGGGCGCCGTCTTTTTCAATATACTGTCTATACTCGTCAAGCGTAGTTGCGCCTATGCATTGTATTTCTCCTCTTGACAATGCGGGCTTGAACATATTTGATGCATCCAAACTACCACTGGCTCCACCGGCGCCGACAATGGTGTGCAACTCATCAATGAACAGAATGACTTCAGGAGACTTCTCCAGTTCGTTCATTACAGCTTTCATTCGTTCCTCGAATTGCCCCCTGTATTTTGTTCCGGCAACAAGGCTGGCAAGATCAAGCGTAACTACCCTTTTGCCAAACAATACCCGGGAGACTTTTTTCTGAATTATTCTGAGCGCCAAACCTTCTGCAATTGCAGTTTTACCAACTCCGGGCTCTCCTATAAGCACCGGATTATTTTTCTTTCTCCTGCTGAGAATCTGACCAACTCTTTCTATTTCCTTATCTCTTCCGACAATAGGATCAAGTTTGTTATCTTCAGCCATCTTGGTAAGATCCCTTCCAAAATTGTCCAGTACGGGAGTTCTTGATTTTTCTGAAGATTTAAATGATGATTCCCTGCCGCTACCTGAAGAGGAGCCTCCAAATATCTTCGAAGAATCGTCATCACCTTCATCAGTATCTGATGATGAAATAGGATTTTCGGTTTGATATTCGAGCAGCTCTTTTACGACCTCATAATTGATGTCAAATTTCTCAAGAATTTGTGTGGCGATGTTATCTTCATCTCTTAAAATGGATAGAAGTAAATGTTCGGTGCCTATCAATTGACTTTTGAAAATTTTAGCTTCTAAGTAGGTGATTTTCAGAACTTTTTCTGATTGGCGGGTAAGGGGAATATTCGCCAGATTCTTAACATTACTGATAGCAGTTCCTTTGGTTGCCTGCTCTACGGAGAGTCTCAATTCATCAAGGGATACTCCTAATTTCTTCAATAGGCTTATAGCAACTCCTTCACCTTCCCGAATCATCCCCAAAAGTAGATGCTCAGTGCCAATATAATCATGGCCCAATCTCAAAGCTTCTTCCCTGCTTAATGAAATAACCTCTTTTACTCTATTTGAAAATTTTGCTTCCATATCATTTTACTGTGAACCTGCCAATTTACGGCTATTTAGATAATTAATCTATTTCTGCCACGCTATATTTAACGAACGTAATAATTAAACAGTTATTAATCAAATTTGTCTATTCTATTGAACGGGATTTTTCTATTATATGTCTTGCATTTGGCCCTTCACAAAAGATCAGATCAATTATGCTTAGGTTTTCAACAAAGTCTTTGCCAAAAATCTGGAAATATTTTTCTGGCACAAAAATTGATTTTCTGGATGCTGCATTTTTAGGATTCACCTCATTCAGAGCATTGTAATAGCTGTTTTCATCTAAATGCTTTTTTATTTCCATAAACTGGATTTCTATATTTATGTCCAGTATTTCAAGACATTTTGTCAGCAAATCTATATTCAGCTCAAATAATTTTATATGCTTTTTATGGTAGATTTCTAATATTTCGTCTCCGTAATATTCGAAAAACGGTGCTTTCCCATAGGCGGACCTTATCGCCCTGATATGACGGTTTAACCACTTCTGAGTGTAATCAATTTCAACATCCTTTGTCAGCGTTTTTTGATTTTGCCATTTCTTTATAGGAACTATGAGATTCTCAACATTATTGGCCCCATGGATCCTGGCCCTGTTCCGGTAGGTTTGCTTTGTATATAGATCTCCGATATTAATAATAACTTTTTGGAACGAACTCAAATAGACGAAATACTCCACGCAGGGGAGGTAGTGGAGTTCAACTATTATCGATTTATAAAGCATGATAAATTTCCTTAATTATCACTTGTAATATTCAGTTGAAATTTCAATCAGCAACTATTTTTTTGACTTATAATACATGGTACTGCAATTATTTGGAGTAAGAATCTCATTGGCAGATTCGATTATATCGTCTTTTGTGACTTTGTTGATGATGTCTATCTCCTCATTTACAAGGTTGGTATTTCCCAATGAGCTTGCAACTGCCAAACTGATGGACCGGTTTAGCAATTCGACTTTAGAAAAATACGTTGATGACTCTGATTGGTTTATAACTTTTCTTACTTCTTCTTCTTTGAGATTTTTTTTGAGTGATTCCACTTCTGCATCAATTAATTTTTCTGCTTCTCCAATCTCAACTTCGTTGTTTACTTTTCCGGAAATCACCAGTAACCCGGGGTCTGCAGAACCAGTGATGTAAGCACTGATAGAATTAAAAATTTGTTGTTTTTTCACCAGGTTTTGATATAATCTTGATGATTTTCCCCTTCCTAACACATCACTCAACAGATCAGCAGTGACATATTTATCATCTATTCTTCCGGGCATATGGTAGGTTTTATAGATTGAGTTCAAGGGCACATTAGACTCAACTTCAAAATGTCTTCCTTCGACTTGAGAAGGTTCTGGAATAATAAGATCAAATCCATTTTGATATGATGAGATATCTCCAAACCATTTTTCGGTAAGATCCAGAGCCTGATCATGCTCGATATTTCCTGAAATGGTTATTATGGAATTATTTGGAGCATAGTACTTTTCATGAAAATCCTGAACATCATTTAGTGAAGCTTGTTCGATATGTTCTGGATTTTTCCCAATTGTGGGCCATTGGTAAGGATGAATTTTATATGCAAGTGGCCTGAGTTTTAACCACACATCGCCATAAGGGACATTGAGATATCTTTGCTTGAATTCCTCAATAACTACACTTTTTTGAGTTATAAGGCTTTTCTTATCAAGGTTCAGATGTTTCATTCTGTCGGACTCCACCCACAGGGCAGTTTCGATATTATCTGATGTTAGAATAATATAATAATTAGTGATATCAGTATTGGTAAAAGCATTGTTTTCAGCGCCGATTTTTTGCAAGCTTTTATCGTAAGCTGGTACATTTTTTGACCCTCCAAACATTAAATGTTCAAATAAGTGAGCAAAACCTGTTTTATCAGGATGCTCATTTTTGGAGCCTACTTTATATAAAATATTCACGACAGCCAAGGGAGTGCTTTTATCGATATGGGTGATCAAAGTCAAGCCGTTTGGCAGTAGATGTTCTTTATAATTTATCATGTTTTTGAGAAAGCGTCAAAATTACAATTAAATAAAGAATAAATCTGTAATTGTCGATGTTGCAGGATTTTATGAAAAAAAGAATACTATTTTCCTGCATATATTACAATTGGCAGCTAAAACAAGCGTAATTACTATATAGAACATTGAAATTGATATCTTTGAAATTAAATGTGTGAATAGATATCAGATTCACCCTAAAAAGCGCGAATTCAGTTTTGATAAACAGGTTAACATATTTGAAAGGGGGGAAAAGCGTCCTATTGCTTTGCTGCTTTGTATTGGGCGCGATTTTTATTATACCTTCAAATTTATCAGCGCAATCAGTATTAAAATCAGAAAAACGCGAATTAAAGAAGCGCAAATCATCTGAGAAATCCAGGAAGAGAAAAAGCAAAGGCAATTTAAAGGGGAAAAGTAATCTTTTACAGAAGTCCTACTACAGAAATAGATCAAATCAAACACGGTATCCTGGCAATATCTCGTTAGATCCAAAGCCGAAGGATTTTACAGCAATTAAAGAGCGCACAGAGAAAAATCCCGAAAGGAAAAAATTAAAATCTCATAAATCAAGAGAATCATACTTCCGGGCGAGCTCTAATAAAATGCAAAAAAGTTTTGGGAATAGTGCCGCTTTGAGAAAAAATCCAAGACTCAATTCTAAGTACAATTCCAAAATTCTTTCTTCAAGCAAAGGCAATATAAAAAGAACGCCTTTGAAAAGAAGTTATAAGAAGTCAAGTCGCAAAATGCAAAAAAATGCGGGCAATATATATTTGCAACCCGCAGCCAAAAGAAAAGATTTCAACGAGATAAAATCCAGGGTAGAGAAAAATCCCGGAAAGACCATGGCCAGCAGACAAAGGCGTAAAAAGAAAAGGGCTTTTAACAATTCTTTATTAACGCAAACTTATAGGGGAGATGTCAATGTAAAAGCTCAAAAGTCTAAAAAGCAGGCCGGGCAATATGATTCACGGGTAATTCAAAAATCCTCAGGCAACTTAAAAGCAAGAGGAGTAAAGTCTGCTGAGAACAGGAGGAAGTATAATTCTGCATCTTCTGCAAGCTATCAGGGTAATATAGTGCTCCCGGCAAGAAATTCTAAAAGGCTCAGGTATGAATATATGTCTAAAGTTGCTCAAAAAAATAAGGGAAATATAAAGCGGTCATCGAAAACTTCTGGTCCTCAGGACACGGGCAATTATAGTGGCGATTTGCAGACAAATGATAAGAGAGGCAAGAAGCAGTGGCAAAAATATAAGGCCAACAAACAATCACAATATTCGGGAAATATAAAAGGGCATTCAAAATCTATTGCACCTAATTTTTCTGCGAATTGGAGTGGTGATATCAAGTCAAATGATAAAAGAGGGAAGAAACAGTGGCAAAAATACAAGTCTAATAAGCAAACTCAATATTCCGGAGATGTAAAAAGATCTTCCAAAGTACTTGGCCCTCAATATACTTCCAATTATAGCGGTGATATTAAGTCAAATGATAAGAGAGGTAAAAAGCAATGGCAGAAATATAAGTCGAATAGACTAACTCAATATTCCGGAGATTTGAATAGGCGGAATAACCAGCCCAATACCGGAAGCATCACTCAAATCACACAAAGTGCCGGTAACATAAAGGTTTATTCCAAAAATAAACAGGATAAATATAAAAAGAGAAATTCTAAGAATCTGGGTGGCTATTCGGGAAATATCCGGGCAACATCTAAAAAATCCAAAGATCAGCAATTGCAGGGGAAATCCATGAATTTCACGGCTTATGAAGGGCATCAGAAAGTATTATCCAAAAGAAGGCAGGATAAATTCATGTTAAGAGATTCGAAAATCACGGGTAGTTATTCTGGTAACCTCACAGGCATTTCACCGAAAAACAGAAAGCAGGCCCTTGAAGGGAAGTCGTTAAATTATGCTGAATACAGCGGTAATGTAAAAGTTAGAAATCAAAGGAAATCCGGTAGCAGACAACCAAAGGTTAATTCCAATATGGCAGCATACCAGGGAGATGTTGTGGTTACATCCAGAGATAAGAATAAGCTCCAATATGAATATGTTTCAATTACTCAGCATAATTACACCGGAGAAATAAAAGTTAAAAAGTATAATAAGTGGTTGGATAGCAGAAAAGCTAAGTCTGCTGAAATGGCAAGCTTCCAGGGGAATATTAAAGTTGCTACAAGAGATTCAAATGAAAGGCAGTTTGAGCATATGTCGAAGACTGCTCACAATTTCACAGGGAATCTGAAGATTAAAAAACAATACGCAAGAGAACGATATTACAGAAATATCTCTGACCGGAATCAGCAAATCACGGGAAATTTCAGAACAAAAACGCGGTTGGCTAAGGATATTAATGAGCAAATTATCTCGGCAAAAGTTCACAACTACCAGGGAGGTCCAAAGACAAGTTTATTCTCAAGAATATGGTTAAATTTGTTTGACAATAGCGGGAAACTGGAAAAAACTGACAATAGAACTAAAAAACCTAAGTATGACACAAGAGAATCAAAGATCTGGTATTAGCTGATGAAATGGAATAAATTAGAATCTTCGGAAACACTGACTGAAATGATCCAACAATCATTCGAGTCTCCTTTGATAGTTTATAAACACAGCTCAAGATGTTCAATAAGCACTTTGGCATTGAGCAGGTTGCAGTCTGATAATTATGAAGCAGAGCTTTATTTTCTTGATATTATAGGCTTTCGGGAAATTTCAAACGAGATTGAAAAACGATTTAAAGTAATACACCAATCTCCTCAATTGCTGATTATTCATAAAGGTGAGTGCGTATTCAATACCTCTCATCTGGACATTTCAGCCCCTGTTGTAGAAAAGCAACTCGCTTTACTTTCCGATTGAACTTTCTGCAGATTTAATATTTGCGAATAGAATCATTCCAACAATTATCGGCTCGAATCAATAATTATTTATATTCAATGTCGCGCAGGGAATATTATTATAAGTTCTTTAATTTTGGATTTACAATCAATAAACTAAATTTGTGTATTGGCGTTATACCTATGAATAATTATTCTATGGGCAAAGTAGCAACCGTATTTATAGCTTTAGTACTTGTTTTGTCATGTTTCCAAAAGTCGCATGCACAATACAGTGGTAACTATGATTACAGTTCAGAAAAAATCTGGGGTATTACCAAAGCTACGAACAGTGGACTGATTGGAGGTTTTCTTTTCAAATATGCAAAAGAGTTGAAAGAAGGAAGGTTTCATGGCGGGATATTGGAAATAGTAAATATTAAGCATCCGCAAGAGCAAAGATATTATTCGGAGTCGGGAAATACTTTTAAATGGGGGAAAGAAAATTATTTATATAGTATCCGGCTTTCCTATGTACGAGAATTTACTTTCTTTAAAAAAGCCAATACCCAGGGAGTTCAGGTAAATGGTTTGATCGCCGCCGGTCCTACATTGGGTCTTGAGGCACCTTATTATGTTGAAGTAAAGGCTGGCCAGTTTACAGTAAAAGAACCCTATGATCCCAATAAACATAAATATTCTGATATAATAGGTACAGGAAATATTCTTCAGGGTGTTGGGCAATCAAAGATAGTTCCCGGCTTAAATCTCAAAGCAGGACTGGCTTTCGAATTTGGAACCTTTAAATCAAATGTAGTGGGAATAGAGGTTGGATTTCAGGTAGATGCTTTCACCAGAGATATCATGATGATGCCAACCACTGAAAATTATAACATTTTCCCGTCAGCCTATGCAACCCTCTTTTATGGCTCAAGGCGTTAACCGGCAATTGTTACCTAGAATTTTTCCATAAAGCTATTATCTTTGCATTTCTAAAATCATAAAAATGATAGAATCACCGGTAGTGAATGAAAATAAGGAGTTGAGACCAAGAAAGCCAAAATGGTTGAGGGTAAAGCTACCTGTTGGAAAAGAATACCTAAAAGTCCGGGAACTTGTTGATCAGTATAAGTTACATACCATATGTGAAAGTGGTAATTGCCCAAATATGGGTGAATGTTGGGGCAATGGTACTGCCACCTTTATGATCCTTGGAAATGTGTGTACCAGAGGGTGCTCTTTTTGCGCTGTTGCTACCGGCAGACCTCCAGAGTATGATGAGGATGAACCTGAAAGAGTAGCCATGGCCATCCAATTGATGAAGGTAAAGCATGCTGTAATCACTTCGGTAAACCGCGATGAACTGAAGGACCGGGGAGCTGAAATCTGGTATCAGACAGTTGTGAAAATTAAAGATTTAAGTCCGGCTACTACCATAGAAACTCTGATCCCGGATGTAAAGAATACATGGGATGCATTGATCAGGATGATTAGTGGAGGGCAGGAGATTGTTTCCCACAACCTCGAAACTGTCGAAAGATTGTACAGAAGAGTTAGGCCCCAGGGAAAATATGAAAGGAGTCTCGATCAGATAAAAAGAACAAAAGCATTTGGTAAGAAAACAAAGTCTGGCATCATGGTTGGCCTGGGTGAGAAAGATGAAGAAGTTTTTAAAACCATGGAAGACCTGGCAGCTCACGGGTGCGATGTTATGACTATTGGCCAATATTTACAACCGACAAAACTCCATCATGAGGTATTGGAATTTGTACATCCTGATAAGTTTGAATTATATCGTGAAGAAGGTTTGAAAAGAGGACTTTCTTACGTGGAATCCGGACCCCTTGTTCGATCTTCCTATCATGCAGAAAAGCATGTTTGATGTTGGTAGTACAATTCACTAAAAAAAATGAACAAGTGAATAAAAGATCAAAAGTATATTTGAATTGTGAAGTATAACATTGAGCCAGGCTTCAGCATCCGGTTTTCAAATGTTCATAATTTTTTTAAATGAGGTGAATAGTACTGATATTTAATCCTGAGCTTCGCCATGTATTTTTCTAAAAGAAAAAAGTACGCTTCTTTGAAAACTTAATAATCCATTTTTTAACCCGATACTGTATTATGACAGGAAGATTGCTGTCATATTTCAATATAAATCCTTCTTACTGCAACCCTTATTTTATTGTGTGCTTTTCCTTACAGATTTAGTTTTGCATAATTATTTTATTTGCGGAGAAACAGAATAAATACAATGCAACAAACAATGTTGATTTTCTCAAATAAAAATCAGGTGCTCAATTATTTTAGAAAATAAATTATATAGATAAAAAAAATTGAACTATGAACATGCTACAAACAGGTCTTAAGGAGGTAGAAACGAGATCAGAACTGGAGAAAATTATCAATGAAAACGAAAATGTGATGGTTTGTTGTGGGCGAATGGGCCCGATGTGCCTTCCTGTATATGATGTGATGGAAGAGTTGGAAGAAGAACGCGAAAACGTTAAATTTTACACAATGGCTTTTGATAATTCTGAAGCAGAGGTTATCATCAATGCGCCGGAATGCCGGGGGTTTATGGGTTTGCCCTTTACGATGTATTATAAAAATGGACAAACGGTAAAAGCGACGAGCAGTATTCAGAATATGGAGCAAATCACAGGAATTTTAGATGAACATTTCAAATAACTATTGAATCGGCTGAATATATTAATAACCGACAAAATTTTATTTTTTAGATTAATCGATATAAAGCAAAGAAAAGATGAATGATGTATTTGATGTAATGATCCTTGGAGGCGGAGCCGCTGGATTATCTGCCGGAATTTATTCATCTAGAGCAAAACTTTCAACTTTAATATTGAACGAGGGCGCTCTGGGTGGACAAATGGTACTCACTGATGAAATAGCCAATTATCCGGGAGTTGAGACTACCAATGGATACAAGGTGGCCAATACCATGAAAAAGCAAGCTAAAGATTTTGGATGCAAAATAAAGTCCAATGTCAGTATTGCTAAATATGCATTTCATGGCGATGTAAAGGAAGTTGAGCTGAAAGACGGGAGGAAATTTCAAGCTAAATCTGTTATCCTTGCTCCTGGAGGTAAATCGATAACACTTAACATTCCGGGAGAAGGTGCATTTCAGGGCAAAGGAATTTCCTATTGTGCGACTTGTGATGGCGATTTTTTCACCGACAAAGAAATTATTGTCGTTGGTGGGGGAAATTCTGCGCTGGAAGAAGCGGTAACTTTAACCAACTATGCATCAAAAGTAACAATCGTTCATCAATTTGATCATTTTCAAGCATTCGAGCATGCGGTAGAAGAAGCTAAAAGTAATCCGAAAATTGACTTTATTATGAAAACGGAACTCCGTCAATTTATGGGAAACGGAAAGCTTCAGCAGGTTACGATGGAGCATTTGTCCAATGGAAATGTTGAAGAAATGGATGTTGATGGAGTGTTTATTTTTATTGGCTATAAACCAAATACTGAAAGTCTAAAAGGTGTCATAAGTCTGAATGAGAAAAATGAAATAATTACTGATTCCGAAATGAAAACTAATATTCCCGGGGTTTTCGCTGCAGGGGATTGCATTGTGAAAAAATACCGGCAGGTGACAACGGCAGTCGCGGATGGAACTATTGCAGCCCTATCTGCTGTTGAATATTTGAAGAATTGAGTTCCCAGATTGATTTTTGAAGATGATATTTTATTTGTCGATATAAAATGAATCTGTTTGATTTATTTACTATTAACTAAAAAATAAAAAAAGTATGGCAAAAGCAGAAATACAAGTGAACTGGCTGGATAAAATGGCCTTTTCTACAGAAGTAAACGGACATAAAATTATTCTTGATGCAGTTCCTGAAGTAGGAGGGGAGGACCGTGGTCCGCGCCCAAAACCTTTCATGCTGGTAGCCCTTGGAGGATGTACTGCGATGGATGTAATTTCCATACTGAAGAAAATGCGCGTCGAGGTAGAGGATTTTAATGTAAAAGTTCAAGGTGATCTGACAGAGGAGCATCCTATGCATTTTCACAAAATCCATGTTATTTATGAATTTAAAGGAAAAGACCTGCCTATGGATAAGCTGCAAAAGGCTGTGAATCTTTCCGAAGAACGATATTGTGGGGTAAGCGTTACTTATAGAAAGGCGATGGAAATGACCTCCGAAATACGCGTGGTCGATGAAGTAATAGCTCAATAAACAAATTATTGACACCCCGAAAAAAATGTCATTTCAGTTTGAATCTGAAATGACATTTTTTTTGCGGATTATATTCTATCAGGTATTGCTGTCATTTTGGTGGAAATGCTTAAATGCTACAATGATTTGCTAAACCAAATCACATTTGCTTTATATCTATTAGCTTTATTTGTCGAATCTCAATTTTTTAATTTTTATTATCGCATTACATCATTCCTTCATTATCTCATTGCCATTTAATTCGTGGTAGAGCCTTCTATCATTTAAAGCTTAGGTAACAGATAATTGCCTTCCTTTTTCACTGGCTTAATACTAAAATTGTAGCTATAATTTTTTGCCGGAATTCTGAACTCCGGATGCGGAAGGGCATTTTGCGACCAACTGTCATCACCACCTACTCCCTGCTGGAGATAGTCGATATTTAAAGTAATGATGTTTCTGTCAGGCAATTCATTGATGTGTTTGGCCTTTTCAATATCATCCATGGTGTATGGCCATGCACTAAAATTCAATAGATTTTCAGCACTTATAATAATTCCATCGCCGGATCCATTGGTTAGTTTTGCCCATCGGGTATTCCAGTGATTGTTGCTTTCCTGGGGTCTTACGTATTGATAAAAATCCTTTTTCACGGATTTGGTATAATCTCCAACGGTAGAGCCTAAATTTCTATCCCAATAGCTTGGGTGTGGTCCAGGGCCGTACCATTCAAGGTTGTCAAAATCATCAGTGATTTGCATTTGCATGCCAACTCTTGGAATATTGGGTAAACCTCCGCCGGACACAAAGCTGTAGTTCACCAAAACTTCTCCATTTCCATAAACGGTATAAGAAGTTGATAAGCTGGAATTGACTTTTTCAAGAATAGTTTCAACTGAAATCCTGACAACTTTATCACTGATTTTAACCAGATTAACAGATTTTACAATTCGTTCTTTTCCTGCCTCTTTCCAAACACCCATTCTTCTCGGTGAACCACTTCCTATATCATTATCAGTTGGAGGTCTCCAGAAATTCGGAACTAAAGGAGCGGAAATTATTTCCTTACCGTTAAGTTTGTAGGAAGAAAACAGACCCTCGGACTTTGAAATGCCAATTTCAAATTCATCACCTGTTACGACTATGGAATTTTCGTTTTCTGTGGCATCTACATTACCGAATCCGGAAATATCAGCTAATGGAACAGAGGCAACATTGAAAGGTATTTTGAATTGTTCCCAGGCGACAATATGGCCTTTTTCTGCCCAACTATTATCTTTATTGGTTTTGAATATTACCTTCAAAAAATATTCAGCTCCTGGTTTTAACGTTGGTTTTTCAAAGGGAATGTTCACTCTTTTTGTTTCAGTTGGTTTGATATCAAGGGCTTCAATGATGCCATTTTGAATTATTTTACCATTTTCTGCCAGCTCCCAGCTTATATCATAAATCGATAAATCGGTAAAGTGATGCCAGTTCGTAATTCTGATATCTCCTCTCAATAATTTAGCGGCTGTCATCACCACGGGCTGATGGATTTTCTTCACTTCCCAGGTAACTGGTTTCGCAGTTTGATCGGCAGCTATCACGCCATTAATACAGAAATTTCCCGAGTTGATCTTATCTCCAAAATCTCCACCATATGCCCAGTATTTTTTACCATTGGCATCTGTCTGTAATATTCCCTGATCCGTCCAGTCCCAGATAAAAGCGCCAATCATTCTTTTATTTGCCCTGATGGCATCCCAGAATTTATAGAAGCTGCCCAGGGAATTGCCCATGGCATGCGCATATTCACACCATAGCACCGGTCGGTTGTCCACTGGATGATTGGCCCATGACACCATCCGGTCAATGGGAGTGTACATACGGCTGATCATATCCACTCCGGGAGGGTCCAATTTTCCATAATTGGATTGTGCACCTTCATAATGGATATACCTCGTATCATCATAATCTTTGATCCATGCACCCATCGCAGCGTGATTAGGTCCGTAGCCGCTTTCATTACCCAATGACCAGAATATAACCGATGGATGATTTTTATCTCTTTCAACCATACGAATGCCTCGTTCAACAAATGAATTGTGCCACTGAGCATCATTGGACAGCCAGCCACCTACACCGTGAGTTTCTAAATTTGCTTCATCGATCAGATAAATGCCATATTCATCACAAAGTTCCAGCCATTTAGAATTGTTGGGGTAGTGGGAAGTGCGAACGGCATTGAAGTTGAATTGTTTGAGCAGGAGGACATCATTGAGCATTTCCTGGTCAGAAATCACTTTGCCTCCTGTCTGACTATGATCATGTCGGTTAACACCATAAAGAAGCACAGATTTTCCATTTACAAATAATTCTCCATCCACAATTTTCACTTCTCTGAATCCCACTTTACAGCTTCTGGATTCAATCACCTTTCCATCATCATCTTTAAGGTTTAAAACAAGGGTATAAAGATTAGGAAACTCCGCTGACCACATTTTAGGCTTTTTCACCGTAGCTTTAAGATCAGCAAAAGGCACCTTGTCCCTTTGTGGCCACGGTCTTCTGGTCAACCGGTTTGTCTCAATAGACATGACTTCATCCAAAACAGGTTTTCCCTGTTTATCATACAGCTGGCCTTCAACAGACCACCCTTTTGGATTTTCCACACCAAAACCTTTTACCTTGGTATGTACCTGCAATTCGGCCTGAGTGTAGTGGGCATTAAACTTAGTTTTTACGAAAAAATCATATATCTGGAATTTTGGTGCAGCGGCGAGATAAACATCCCTGTGAATACCACTCAATCTCCAGTGGTCCTGATCTTCGAGATAACTGCCATCGCTCCAGCGATATACTTTAACCGCCAACGAGTTTTTGCCCTTTTTCAGATAGGGGGTAATATCAAATTCGGACGGTAACCGGCTTCCCTGGCTATAACCGACTTTTTGACCATTAATCCATACATAAAAAGCTGAAGTAACGCCGCCAAAATGCAGGTTGATCTGCATATCTTCCCAGCCTTTCGGAGTTTCAAATACCGTTCTGTAGCAACCGGTCGGGTTGTCGTCTTTTGGTAAGAATGGCGGATTGACAGGGAAGGGATATCTCACATTGGTATAGATTGCTGTGCCGTAGCCCTGTAATTCCCAGTTACCCGGAACATTGATTTCATCCCAGCTTCCATCCTGATAGTCTACTTTGTAGAATTCCGAAGGAGCTTTTTCAGGTACGGGCGCCCAGGCAAATTTCCATTTACCATTCAGGCTTTTATATCTGGATGATGTTTTAATATTTACTTTTAATGCTTCCGATTCATTCGTGAAAGAAATGGAGGTATTGTGAGCAGGGAGCTTATTTTGCCCGATCATTTCAGGGTTTTCCCAGTCGTGCTGTTGGCTATGTGCGGAATAAATGACAGCCACTGTCATAAATAGCGATAACGAAAAAGTGCTTAGTAGTTTCATATGAATAAATGAGTGAAAAGTTTTAATATTTTAATTAGTAAAATTAAGAGGTATGGTTCAATAAATAAGACCAGATTTAGCAGTTTTACCCTTAAGAAGCAGGATAATAATA
Organism: Bacteroidota bacterium; assembly: GCA_024280115.1. Lineage (GTDB taxonomy): Bacteria > Bacteroidota > Bacteroidia > Cytophagales > Cyclobacteriaceae > JAAUQL01. The sequence goes on from JAJRQT010000193.1 coordinate 29,775, forward strand.
TTGCCTTTTTCGTCAGTTAAGTCGTTGTCATGTTTCGGAAAAAGTGATGTTCTTAAAGTCGCTCGGGCGCACCGGGTTACGAATATCATTTTATTCATGATCGCCACATTATGCAATGAAAATCATTAACTTGTATTTGTTACTTAAAATTTTGTCAACTATAGGATTAAATTGAAATGAAAAAGCGAAAATTAATTCCCGTTTATTTTGGATTATTATTCTCAGTATTTTTCGGATGTATTGATGATTCAGAAAATGAAAAAGTTAAAGAACTTGAGTCACTGTTACTTAAAACAGGAGTTGTTCAGGGTGCCATGGGACTAAGTAAAATTAGAGGCACAGATGCAATAATGTTATATGAAAGCATCGAGAATAAAGAACTATTAATTCCTGAAATCTCAAAAGTGATGAGTACACTGTATTTACAAAGAAGTAAACTTGATAAGGCTTTAATAATTATGGATAAGTATATTGAGCAACGCTCGAACGATGGAGAAGCTTTATTTTATAAGGGATTAATACTAAAGGAAAAAAAATTAGATTACTGTGAATATTTTAAGAGGTCCAAGGAATTGGGCTATAAGGTTAATATGGCGATGAAATTTATGTGGTATCTTGAGAATGATCCTTGTATATAAATTACAGTTGTCAACACCATCTATCGCCCATGTTAGCGAAAAACCGAGACACAACCCAAACAACGTGTGATAGACATTCAGTTGACGCAAATGAAATAGTATAAGAAAAATGGAAAGATTTAAAGTTTATAAGAGAAAGAAGGGATTGGCATATTTCTTAATCATCTTCGGTGGAGTTTTACTTATTCTTGGGGCTGGATTTTTGATAAAAATATTTTTAGATGGTTCTGCTATTGATTGGAATTCTTTAACATTTATTTTGCAGGGGAGCTTATTTATAGTTTTAGGTTATTTAAACCTGTGATCTGAAAAGTACTACATTGAATGGGATGAAAACAAGTTGAATTATTTTTTGCCAAAAAATAAAAATATTGAAACTATAACCATATCTGAAATTAAAAATGTTTCAATAAACCTATTTGAAATTCATCTAAAACTCTTGGATACTGAAAAGATTATCAATCTTGACAATTTAGAATTCAAGGAAATAAGAAGGATTAAAGAAAAGTTTGAGCAAATCAAATCGTCAACCGACAAAAAAATCAACCAATGAAATTTTAACAATTCTTCTGACTTTTATTTCACTTACAACATTGGCACAGACGATTGAAAAGGAGAAGATAAATTCCATAATACTTAATCAGGAAAGAAATTTGCTGTAATCTACGTGTTTGACGCCCAGGCGCGAGAAATGTTTGATCAGGTTCATTCCACACTCCAACCAATCGGTCGGTTGCACCGAGTGACGAATATCAATCTATCTAAGGTGACCCAAAAAACCGGATTCCTTTCAATATTCATCACTCGCAGGATGCGAGCGATTGTGTATATTTTCTATTACAGTTAAGATGTATTCTGGATATCAGGACAACTTGAATGAGTGGGCACCAAGCCTGCTTTTTGACAAACCTCTGGCAAATTTCTCATAAGGTTACGCATCTTTCAATTCTGTTGATAATCAATTAGTTTTACGCACATGAAGCAAGGGAAATAACAGTGCCAATTGTGTTATCCAAAATGTCATGCCTTATTAAAAATATATGAATAGAGTAAAACTGATTAGAAAGTCACACAGATACTTAGGGATATTCTTAGGGATTCAATTTTTGTTTTGGACGATTAGTGGATTATATTTTAGCTGGACTAACATTGATGAAATCCACGGAGATCATTTTAAAAAATTAGATTACGAACCAAATTATTTTACTGATTTGGTTGAATTAAGAGACTTAAATATTCAAAGAGGCATTCAAAGAATTGAACTTAGAGATATCGATGAAACTCCCTATTATTGGATAAATAACGAACAACTTTTCAACGCGATAACTGGCGAAATAAAAGACGGTGTAACCAAAGAGGATGCTTTAAGAATAGCGGAAAAGCATGTAAAATCATCGCTTGTAGTAAAGGATATTGAACTTGTTACTCAGATTGATAATCATCATGAATACAGAGGAAGAATCTTGCCTGCGTATGTCATAAGCTATCTTCATGAGGAAAATGTAAAGGCATATGTTTCAAAAGCAGACGGAAAGTTTCAGACTGTAAGATACCGGGGGTGGAGATGGTTTGATTTTTTATGGATGACGCATACAATGGATTACCAGGGCAGAGATAATTTTAATTCATATTTGCTGAGGATATTTTCACTTATGGGGTTGATTACGATTATGAGTGGTTTTATTTTATGGTTTGATTCGTCTCCAACATTGAGGAGAATTTTCAAGAAGAAGAAACTGGAAAATATTAAGGCATAACACAATAGCTATTAATATATAGGGTTTTATCGTTAATGATACTTTGTTAGCACTTGGAAACTTCGCACATTAAAAAATCAAAAAATCCGTGTGGTTCGTACCAGAGAAAACGGAAAAGTTTTCTTACATCCTAACCATGAAGTTATATGTAATTAAACAAAACCAACCAATGAAATATATAACAATTCTCCTGACATTTATTTCGCTTTCAACATTGGCACAAACGATTGAAACGAAGAAGATAAATTCGTCAATTCTTAGCCAGGAAAGAGAACTGCTGATTTACTGGCCGTGGCAATATGACGAGTTTCCTGAGAAAAAATTTGAAGTAATCTATGTATTTGATGCCCAGGCAAGAGAAATGTTTGATCAGGTTCATTCCACACTTCAATTTTTAGGTGGACAAGAATTTGCATTCATTGTCGTGGGGGTCAAGTCACCATATGTCGAAGAAACAAACCAAAGCAGGAATAAAGACTTTTTGCCACAGCCATTAAATGATGAAACAATTGAAAAACGCCGTGGGCAATTTGGTGGCGCCGGTGATTTTTCATTATTTCTAAAAAATGAAGTAGTACCATATATCGACAAAAATTACAGAACATTGCCTACAAGAGTTGCTGTTGGGCATTCAAATGGTGGAACTTTCATAAGTTATTGTCTATTGACAGAGCCTGATTTATTTGATGCTTTCATAGCGATATCGCCTAATTATGCATATGACAAGGGACAAATGGTAGATAGGTTTAGAGAGTTTAATCCAAATGATTTACACTTAAAAAAATTCGTATTTATCAGCAACGCAAATGAAAATAGTAAAACTGAGGAAAGGTGGAATGGTTGGGCAGAGTCTCGGGAAAAAATAGTTGACATTCTTAAAAATGAAAAGTTCGGTTCAAAAATACATTTAGAAACAAAAGACTTTTCTGATACTGAGAATCATAGTTCAACTTATCCGATTGGTGTATTTTATGGCCTCAAGGCATATATTGACTATCAATTTAGGACAGGCGAAAACATAACCGCGTACTATGATCAATTAGCAAATAATAACTTGATTTCCTTGAATCCTGAAAACACAAATATGTTTGCTTACGAATGTTTTTGGGCAAACAAGCCAAGCCAGGCCATTATTGTTATCAATTGGGCAATACACAAATTCCCGGATGAACATAATCTTTACGATAGCCAGGGAGAATTTTATGAAACAATTGGAGATTTGAAAAAAGCGAAACAGGCATATCTGAATGCGATTGATGTCTTAAAAAAAGAAAAGAATGAATTAGACGAAAAGGCTTTTGAAGAAAAAATGAATTACTACAAGGGCAACTATAAACGTGTGGGTAAATAGCGCCCACCAGTCGCTCGGTTGCACCGGGTGACGAATATCAATCTATCTAATTCCTTTCAATAATCATCACTCGTAGGATGCGAGCAATTGAATGTGAAATTCTATTTTGATTAGCAATCTGTCCTTCGTAGATTTATTCGAAACATTTTTTTATTGACAATTTGTGATCTTATGGAATTTCAACGGACCTTTTTAATTTTAGCAATATTGAGTTTCTCTTCTTTTATAATAAAATCAGATAACAGGGAGCATCTAAAATCCATGGTACATAACTGGAATAAACTGGAAGTACAGGCAACGAGCTCAGGAGAGCGAAGGCAAATACTCAATGGACAAACACAGGTTTTTGATCATTTCGAAATTCACGCAACTACACTCAAACCCGGGAAAGCTCCACATAAGAGCCATACACATCAGGATATTGAAGAGCTGATTATTGTGAAGGAAGGGCTGATAAAACAAACTGTGGGAAAGGAGGAAAAAATACTTGGGCCCGGGAGTGTAATCCTTGCAATGCCAGGGGATGAACATGGGCTTTCCAATGCAGGAACTTCAAACGCTACCTATTATATTATTAAATGGAGAACCAATGATTTTTCAGCGTCTTCAAACACGGGACAGCAATCCTCTCTAATGCTAGATTGGAAGGATTTTGACTATAAAAAGACTTCAAAAGGTGGCAGAAGAGCCGTACTTAGACAACCGACCATAATGCTCGATGAACTGGAAATGCATGTGACTACGTTGAATGAAGGCATGAAAAGTCACGATCAGCATACCCATGCCGATGAAGAAATTATTTTGGTATTAAAAGGTGAGGTTGAAGAATTAATTGATAATCAGCCGTATAGTGCTGAAGCAGGTTCCTTGATTTTTCTAAATGCTGATATTCCTCATGGCATTCGCAATATAGGTAACGGTCCTTGCGAATATTTTGCAATTCGATGGATCCCAAAAACTCAAAATAACTAATCAAATTGCATGGTCACTCGACCTTTCCCAGTTGCTCGTTTGCACCGAGTGACAATTATCATCTGATCGTTGAAGGTCATTAAAAAGCAAAATTCTTATTCGGGAGTTTCATTTTCAACCAATCGACCAAAAATAACGCATTCAACATACCACCGGTAATTGCATTCATCTATTCTTTTTGTTCTACCATTGTAGGATTGATCATGATATGAGCACGATGCGTCCCGGGATCCATAATCCACGGCCCTCCGGGATAAGAAGGAGTCAATGCCAATCCGGTGCTTTCTGCTGTTGCAAAGGGCATATAAACTACAAATCGCTGATATAGGTCAATGGGTTGCCCTTGCTCATCATATTGGCATGATACCACATACAACAAACTACCATCGCGGATATTGATGTTACCGGACTTAATTTCATCTTTCCTTATTTCAAAAATTTCCTTAACCGATTTACCTTCCTTCTTTAGGGTTCTGCCTAATTGCATAAAAGGATCGAGATCCTTGTGATAACCTACTACCTTAAAGCCATCCATTCGGGGATCATCTGCTAAACAAATCATGGTATTGTTTCCTTCCCGGATTACTGTCAGCTCCGACGAACCTTTATAGCCAAGAACCATTGCGCCTTCCCTAAATTCCTCAGGCAGGGCCAGTATTGCTTGTTGAATTTGGATATCAGTATCCAGGTTTTCTTGTGCTGAACATGCTGATATACCGAGTATGAAAATGAAGGTAAAATTTGAGATTTTCATTTTGTGAAGATTTGGTTCATGAATATTTAACAATTTAGGAAAAACATGTTATATATAAATGACAGTTAGTGGATTTAATTTTAGACAAAACTCAACAAGAATTGAAATTAAAGTAAACCAATCCTCGCCGAAATCACCACAATCCAGTTGCTCGGTTGCACCGAGTGACGACTATCCAATAATCTATGATGGGTTGTAAAAACGAGGGCGCCTGTCATTATTCAATACTCCACCTTAAAGCGATTCTCAGGATTTCCATTTTAACCAATTGTTTTAAAAAAATCTATAGTCAATTTAACAACCTTTTCCAGGTCATCCGGCAATTCATCACTTTCAAAAGGATGGGTACCGCCGAAGGTATGCTGGGCGCCGTCAATGATTTGAATTTCTGCATTCGGATTCCATGCCTTTATTCCCTTTAGAGCAGAAACAGGAACAGTTGGATCATCAGAACCGTGGATGGCCAACATGGGAATTTGAGTATTTTTAACAGCTTCCTTCAGATTCAATCGATCTCTGTTTTTCATGAAATTATCCACCAATTGATAGTCCAGAGGCATATCCTGGTTGGTGCGTGAATTGTGTATATATAACCGGCCATTTTTCTTCCAGTGTTCTAACTCTTCTTTTGAATGCCAGGATTCCAGATTGTTGACAGCCGCCCAGGTTACAATACCTCTGATCCTTTTGTCCTCATTCACCTTCAGAATAGCTGAAGCTCCACCACGACTATGACCAACAATGAATACTTTGTCCAAGTCAATTTCATTGGAAGGGATTGCGGATTTATCAGAAAAAATATAATCAATTAAAACGCCGGTATCGTCCAGCTCAATGCAGAAATTATTATTGGCAAAAGCTTCCAAGTCTGCGAATTCCGTTGGATTTTCCGGAGTAGTACCGTTATGAGAAAAGTTCATTTTTATAAAGACAAAACCAGCCTCGGCAAGTTTGTTAGCCACCATGCCAAATGGCCCCCAGTCCTTAAAACCCTTAAACCCATGATTGAATATGATGATCGGTTTTGGTTTGTTGTCTTGTACAAAACTGGCGTCAGCTTTAAACTTCCTATTGTTGTGCTTTGAAACTAAAGTGATATCTATATTTTTCATTTGTACTTGTTAAGTAAATATTAAACATATAAATCCAGAAACTTTGCTTCCGAACAAATTGATATTATAATTGCAGCAACATTTTTTAAATGTCACTAAATCTTAAAGAAATACAAGCCCCCATTGCCCAGGAAATGACGGATTTTGAAAAAAAATTCCGTGATTCGATGAAGAGCAAAGTCTTTCTGCTGGACAAAATAATGACTTATATCGTAAAGCGCAAAGGAAAACAAATGCGCCCGATGTTTGTATTTCTTTCCGCGAAAGTTACCGGGGAAATCAATGAATCAACTTATCGGGGCGCTGCGCTGATTGAGCTATTGCATACTGCGACCCTTGTCCATGATGATGTGGTGGATGAGGCGCATTATCGCCGGGGGTTTTTCTCCGTCAATGCCATATGGAAGAACAAAATTTCCGTGTTGGTTGGCGATTACCTCCTGTCAAGGGGATTGTTACTTTCGATGGAGTATGGAGATCATGATTTACTGAAAATCGTTTCCAATGCAGTGAGAGAAATGAGCGAGGGGGAACTGCTGCAGATGGAAAAAGCGCGGAGATTAGATATCGATGAGACGATTTATTATGAGATTATAAGGCAAAAGACTGCCTCATTAATCGCTTCCTGTTGTGCAGTTGGTGCTTGCTCTTCAGGAGCTAATGCAGATATTATTGAGAAAATGAGGCTTTTTGGCGAGAAGGTGGGAATGGCCTTTCAGATTAAAGATGACTTATTTGATTACGGAACTGTTGAGATTGGCAAACCTTTAGGTATTGATATAAAGGAAAAGAAAATGACCCTGCCGCTGATCTATGCGCTCCGGAATGCCTCCATGATCGAAAAGAAAAAAATAATTTATAAAATCCGGTACCAGAACCACAAATCAAAAAAGGTTCATGAGGTGATCGAGTTTGTGAAAAAATCCGGTGGTATAGAATATGCCCAGGAAATCATGGAAAAATTCTACAACGAAGCGCTGGAAATCCTTCAATCCTTTAATGAATCCGATTTCAAAAACTCCCTGAATGACCTTGTTCAGTTTACTATTTTAAGAAATAAGTAGTGTCTGTCCATAAAGTCCGCTACCTGCGTTATGCCCGCCTGCCGACGAGGCAGGCTTGCTCTCAAAATGGTCATTTACGAAATGTAAACTCACATTTTTCGAGCTACGCAAGCCCTTGTCCGCCGTACTTCGTACTAAGGAAGGCGAGGCTTGATAGTGAACTTTCTGAATCAGACACCGAGTTTATAGGCAGGCTCTAAGTAGTCTCAGTATCTATGTATTTTCAAGTTTGCCAGAAAATGTGACATTTTATGGAGCGCCAACTCTGGCTATATTTTTAATGAAATACCACTGAGTCAGATGATTGGCTGTTAATTCATTTCATTTTTTATCAAAAATAAATTGGATTAATTAATATATTTCATGTCTATTCTAATTAATAAAAAATGAGACATCTATTTTTAGTGTTGATATCAGCTTTAGTCATTGTTGGTTGCAATGATGACAAAGCGATTTTTATTGCCGGAAATCCGACCTGGCAAAATGAATATGCCGGAATATGGAAATCTGTAATTGGAACACCGGCGTCTATCAATTTACTATCTGTGGCAGGTATTCAACCGAAAGTGGAAGCACTTGAAAAGTTAGGTAAACCAGAATTTCCTTTGAACCAAACTGATATTAAAGTAGAAGTGCGGGGCGGTAAAACATATCTTCAGTTTCCCTTAGAAAAAGAGGAACAGATCTATGGTCTTGGATTGAATTTTAAAAATGTACATCAGCGCGGCAAGATTTATAGATTGCATGTTGATCATTATGGTGGGCGAGATAATGGTCGTACACACGCTCCCGTACCATTTTATATTTCTTCCTTAGGTTATGGCGTTTTGATCAATGCAGCAAAGTATATCGATATCTATGTCGGAACCGGGCTTAGAAAAGACAGCAAAACTCCTGAAAACCCCCAGGACCGGAATACAGATAAAGACTGGACGGCAGCACCATATTCAGAAATTGTGGAAGTGGTTGTGCCTGGGGAAGGGGTAGAAGTCATTGTATTTGCCGGGAAAAATATTCAGCAAGTAGTGCAGCGGTACAATTTGTATTGTGGGGGTGGCTACCTTCCTCCCAAATGGGGCCTGGGTTTTTGGCAACGTACACCAACGTTGTTTACGGATGCTGAGGTGGAAAATGAGGTGGATGAATTTGAAAAGCACAATTTCCCATTAGACGTGATTGGCCTTGAACCCGGTTGGCATTCTAGCTCTTATCCTTGCACATTTGAATGGGATACGGGAAGATATCCAAATCCCGGGCGTTTTATAAATGAATTAAAAAATAAAGGTGCTAGAGTCAATCTCTGGCTCAATCCATACGTTTCGCCTGAAAGCTCGCTTTATGAAAAAATAGAACCTTATACGGGAACACATACTGTCTGGAATGGAATAGTCCCTGACTTTATAACAAAGGAAGCATCTGAAATAATGGGCGCACATTTCAATAAGGAACTTCTGGCTGTTGGAGTGAGCGGATTTAAGGTTGATGAAGTAGATGGCTTTGACCAATGGGTTTGGCCGGATAATGCTACATTCCCTTCCGGATTAGATGGTGAGACGATGCGACAGGTTTATGGTTTGTTGGTACAAAAGTGGAGCAATGAATTGTATAAAGCGAGAAATGAGAGAACCTATGGGTTAGTCAGAGCTTCCAACGCCGGGGCGTCTTCATTTCCCTATGTGATCTATAATGATTATTACCGCCATGAAGATTTTATCATTGCTTTGATCAATAGCAGTTTCTCTGGAGTACTCTGGACACCGGAAGTCAGGAAAAGCGGAACTCCGGAGGAATGGCTCCGAAGAATGCAAACCGTATGTTTTTCTCCGATGGCGATGATCAATGCATGGGCTGATGGCACCAAACCTTGGTCCTTTCCGGAGGTGTATGAACAATGCCAGGATGTTGCTTTTTTAAGAATGAGCTTGTTGCCCTATATCTATTCAACATTTGCCAAATATCATTTTGAAGGTATTCCACCTTTCCGTGCAATGGCAATGGAAGAAGGCTTTAAAGATATTGGCAAAGCAAGTTCAAGTGAGATTAGCTCAGATGAGAACCCCTATGCTATTGCTGTAAAAAAAGAAATTAAAGACCAGTATATGATGGGTGAAAGTATGCTTGTTGCGCCATTATTCAAGTGGAATACAAAACGGGATGTACTGTTGCCCCAGGGCAATTGGTATGATTTTTATACCGGTAAATTTGTTGGTAATGGAGAAATAGTACAGATTGATGCTGGCCTGGATAAAATACCTCTTTTTGTAAAGGATGGCGCAATTATCCCAATGATGCCGGCAATCAGGCAAACATCCGAATGGAAGGAAGATATGCCTTTGGAGATACGGGTTTTTGGGGAGAAAGATGGTGATTTTGAATTGTACGATGATGACGGGCTTACATTTGACTATCAAAAAGGGGAGTTTACTATAAAGAAATTAAAGGTCTTGAATGGTGAAGGAAGTATTGAAAATATGAAGGTTGATGGGTCATGGACTTACGGTGATGTTTCATGGAATTTCATGACAAAATGAATAAAATTAATTTGAGGAATTAATATAAAACCATTTTCAATCAAGAATATGATGTTATGGAAATTCGTGGGGGATATTTCGAAAGCAGGACGTTGTTTTGGATTGCAGCACATTTCCTGCATGCAGTAGCAACTTTCAAGAAATGGGTGTGGAGTTTTAATCAGGCAAAAAAACCAAGGTTGATCTTTTCAGAATAAACTATATATAATATTTATTAATTATCCGAATTATGAAGAAGCAATTGAACTAATTCCCATGGAAGCTGCTCGTTTGCGGATTAGCGCCTTTCCTGTTATTGGTGATGGCACGGTGCGACTAAGTGGTAGTTGGTAGTATTGCCGGACTTGTTCCGGCATTTGTTTTCGGTGATCAGCTGCATTAGTAAATGGTTTTTTTAATAATTTATTCAATAGCGAACAAAGCCCGGATCGGAGCCTGGGGATAAACAAATCTTGGAATGGTCTTATTTACGAAATACACTTTATTATCAATTTTCCTTTTTGGAGGGATAACTATTCATAATTCAATTGCCCAGGAACTTTTCACTGCTCCAAATTCCAGTACAAAAACCCGCTGGATCAGTCCTGAAAATCCTACAGGTGAGAAAGGGAAAGGGGGGTTGACCAACAAAGGAGCCAAGGGAAATGCGTTTTATATCATTCAACCTGGAGATACTCAAATTCTCATGAATGTGAAGGGTGCTGGTATTGTTCAGCGTATGTGGATGAGTGGAACCATCGCTAAAAATGCCGAGCAACGTAGAGCTGTTGTAATCAACATGTATTGGGATGAATCAGAAAAACCGGCAGTTTCAGCGCCTGTTGGAGATTTCTTCGGCGTTGGCCTGGGATTGATGGCGAGCTATGATAATGAGTTGTTTTCCAGTCCGGAAGGCAGGTCATTTAATTTCGCCATTCCAATGCCTTTTCGTACAGCAGCAAAAATCGAAATTGTAAATGAGTCCTCTTCTCAAGTGCTATTTTGGTATGACATCAATTACCTGGAAATGGATCAACTGCCTGACTACGCTATGTATTTTCATGCCTGTTGGAGCAGAGACCTCAAAACGGAATTAGGAAAAGACTTTCAAATCTTGCCAAAAGTTGAAGGGAAAGGTAGATTTTTAGGAATAAATGTTGGCGTCATTGGAGACAAGGGATATTTGGGATCGTGGTTTGGCGAAGGGGAAGTCAAAGTCTATCTCGATGGCGACATGGATAACCCGACCCTCCAGGGAACAGGAACTGAAGACTACATTGGATCAGGTTGGGGACAGGGGGTTTATCATGGACTTCGGTTTGGCTCTTTAATTTCAGATAAGGAAAACGACATATATGCTTTCTATCGATTTCATACTGCAGATGCTGTTTATTTCCATGAAGATATAAGAGTTACCATCCAGCAGATGGGCAATTCCAACCGTACCAATTTACGCAAAATGAAGATAAATAGCATGGAGATTTTACCTGTCTGGCATTTGGAAACTCATGGGCAGGACATTCTTAAAGCAATAGGAAAACCAGTAGAACATGTCAGATTCTTAGATATGGAGCATCCACCGGATGTCATGAGCGATGATTTTCCTGCCGGAGGTTCTACAAATTACTATCGATGTGACGATGTTTCTGCCACAGCCTACTTTTATTTGGATAAACCTACAAATAACTTACCTCCCATTGCTTCTGTTGAGCTTAGATTGAAAGATATGCAGAAAAAGGTTTGGGGTAAATTGAAAGGAAGGTAAATCTAATTTCTATTCAAATCAGCTTTAGGTGATATGAAATTCAGGTCTAAGCTGATATTTTCTAAATGTGCTGGGGTATACTCATCAGAAAATCAAATTACCCGTTCGAGCCTTTGTTGGTGCTTGCCTGCGGTAGGCAGGTTGTCACCAACAAACATAAACGAGCATCATTTGCTTGTTGGTCAAAAGACACAACAAGGGCGAATGAAGGGAATCGGTGATATGAAATTCAGGATTATGCTGATATTTTCTAAAAGTGCTGGGATATTACTCGAAATTGCTGAAAGAATATTTTTATGATTGAACGTATTTATATCGATCGAAACATTTTATTTCATACTTGCTCATATTATTCTTGGGATTTAGAACTTCATAAATGAATTCTTTGCTCCAATAGAGAGAAACAATCATGTTGCCTTTAACAATTCTGTGGATAAGGGTAGATGTTCTTTTCATATGGTCCATCTGGCTTTCTTGAGGCAGCTTACTAAATCCCAACGTTGTCATAATCTCTCTTTTAATTTGAAAATACCTGCTAAAAATTCAGACAATGGTGTGTTTCCAATTTCTGAATGTATGGGTATATACTTTCAAATCAAACGAGGTAATCTTTGATTAGTTATATTTATTATTTAAAAAGTGATTTTTTATTACATCAAGGAATGGAGAAGCAATAGTATTTGTCGCCTGGCTTGGTTTCGGGTTTTCCGCCTCCTCCAGCAGCGATGACAACAAACTGTTTACCACCTACTTCGTAGGTCGCTGGAGTTGCATATCCTCCTGCATCCATCTGGTATTCCCAGAGCAAATTTCCGGTATCTTTATCAAAAGCGCGAAACCTTTCGTCCATGGTAGCGCCGATAAAAATCAAACCTCCTTTTGTGACAACAGGGCCTCCCATATTAAAAGTGCCCGTTGGAGGCAATCCTCTTGCTTCCAGTTCCGGATAGGTACCTAAAGGAATTTGCCATTTTATTGTACCCTCATTTAGATCTATAGAATTGAGCGTGGCCCAGGGGCGTTTATTTGCCGGGAAACCCTCCGGATCTTTGAGTGTTCTGTGCCCGGTTGCCACATAGGGTACTTGTGAGGAAAAGCTCATTCTGATCTTATCAGTATCTATTTTCTCATCTTTACCTTCATCCCAAAGAAAGGCGATAACTGCGTTTTTTTCGTCATTGGTCAGTGTGGTGAATTTTGGCATTTGACCTTTACCTTCTTTTAGTACCTGGAGAATATCTTCCTTTGTCCTTTCGTCCCGGATCTTTTTCAGATTATCGAGAGAAGGAGAACCCGGGTTGCGGGGATTCGCATAACCATGGCAGACGGAGCAAATGGTTTGATACAAGTGCTGGCCAAAATTATATTGAGTAATATTTTTCCTGGGGTTTGATTGCATCATGGAAATCCATTCTACCTCGTTGCTGCAATTGACGATGAGTTGTTGATTTTCCGGATCAAAAGCTGCACCACCCCAATCGGTACCGCCATTAAACTGAGGCAGCATGATGGAGCCTTCCATGCTTGGCGGGATAAACAAATCTCCAAGTCTCATATTTTTAACTATATCCCATACCTTTTCAGTTGCTTCCGGAGTGAGGTCTGTTATATCATCTTTCGTAAAAGATTGTTTTGCATAAACCAGTGATTGTGGTGGAAAAGGTTGAGTAGGCCAGGTTTCTTCTCCGGGGATGTCAGATTGAGGAACAGGTTTCTCTTCTACAGGAAACAATAATGCTCCCGTTTCCCTGTCCAAAATAAATAGATGTCCCATTTTGGTAGGTTGAGCCACCGCATCTATGATTTTTCCATCTTTATGTATTGTGACAAGGTTTGGCTGGCAAGGGATATCGTAATCCCAAATATCATGATGCACCACCTGGTAATGCCATATTCGCTCTCCTGTCGCAGCATTTAGTGCCAGTATGCTATTTCCAAATAGGTTTTGACCCTTTCTGTCGCCACCCCAATGATCGTACGTCGGGGATCCTGTTCCGCAATATACAATGCCTCGTTCTTCGTCGAGCGTAAATCCTCCCCAGGAATTTGCCCCGCCGGTTCTTTGCCATGCATCTTCAGGCCAGGTTTCATATCCGAATTCACCGGGATGGGGAATTGTATGAAAGATCCATTCCATTTTTCCTGACTTCACATTATAGGCGCGAATATGTCCGGGTGCTGCTGGGTTAGGACCTTCACCTAAAGTGGATCCCATTATAATCAGGTCTTTGTAAATAATGCCCGGAGTAGCTGCTGTTACCCACATGAAATTCACATCTCGTCCAAGCCCTTCATAAAGATCGACACGGCCGGAATCAGCAAATGATTCTACGAGGGTACCAAAGTTTGGATTCAAACAATACAAATAAGATCCGACGACATAGAAAAGCCTTTCCTGCATACCATCTGACCAGTAAGTAACTCCCCTGTTGACTCCATAGGCGTTTTCCCCATTAAAAGGGTCAAATTTCCAGAGCTCCCTGCCGGTAGCAGCATTGAGTGCTATAACTTTTAAACCTGGCGAAGTGATGAACATTTTTTCACCAATAATAATCGGATTGCATTCAATGGTAGTGCGGGGTGCTTCCCTCATATCACCGGTACTATAGGTCCATGCAAGCTGAAGATCATTGACATTTTTTTTATTGATTTGATCTAAAGCCGAATATTTTGTGCCTTCGCTATCTCCACTATATACCTGCCAGTTTAAATAATCTTCATTTGGTGAGCTGCATTTCCAAAATAGCAGCGTATAAAGTACGATTAAGGAAATGATGAAAATGTGATGATTAGAAAATTCTGATTTTTGTCGGTGGGCTAAGTTTAAATTCTTCATTTTTTCAGTTAAATGATTTTCCCATCAGCTCGCAGTGACATCATTGTGTCAAAATTTTTATTAATCAAATCGACTCGTTGTTTCACGCAGTTTCCAGTGTTATAGCCATCTTCAGGGGTATTGAAAACATAATCAAGTAATTTTTCAATTGTAGTTGTTGCCACGTGCATTCTTGTATCGGATGAAGCGTAGTAAATGAACACTTCACCATTTTCCTTTCGCACCCAACCATTGGAAAATATCACATTAGAAACATCTCCAACCCGTTCTTCACCTTCCGGAGCAATAAAATATCCTCCTGGTTTTATAATCATTTTTGATGGATCCTCAAGATCAGTAAGAAATACATACACCACGTACCTCAGACCTGCGGCTGTATTGCGTACGCCATGTGCAAGGTGCAACCAGCCTTTCTCTGTTTTGATCGGGGGCGGTCCCTGGCCATTTTTAGCTTCATTGATATTGTGATATATATTTTGATCAATAATCACTTCTTTATCAAGAACAGCATGTTCAATATCTTCTGCCAGACCAAAACCGATCCCTCCACCGGAGCCGGTTTCGATGAAGGCATCCATAGGCCTTGTATAAAACGCATATTTTCCGCCAATAAACTCCGGGTGTAATACGCAATTTCTCTGCTGCGGTGAAGGAGTCTTTAATTCGTCGAGTCTTTCCCAATTGACCAGGTCCATCGTTCTGGCAATTCCACATTGAGCTACCGCTGAAGAATTGTCACCTGCCGGCGCATGGAGATCTTTTCTTTCTGTACAAAACAGACCATATATCCATCCATCCTGATGTTTGGTCAATCTCATGTCGTAAACATTTATATCCGGATCATCAGTTTCCGGCATAGAGATAGGAAAATCCCTGAACCTGAAATTATCAATACCGTTGTCGCTTTCTGCAATAGCAAAAAATGACTTTCTATCCCATCCTTCTACCCGGACCACCAGGCATATTTTTCCCCGGAATTCAATGGCCCCCGCATTGAAGGCGGCGTTAATGCCCATTCTCTCCATAAGAAATGGATTGCTTTCATAATTAAGGTCATATCTCCAGAAAAGAGGTGTATGTGCTGCGGTAACCACCGGGTTTTCATAGCGGCTATAGATGCCATTGGATAATGTTATAGGAGTATTTGGTTTTGAAAGGAGGGCTTCATGTTCCTCCATCAATTTTTTTAGTTCGATATCAAATGACGTTTTATCCATTTCATAAAATTAGGAAAGTTTCATATTCTTCAATATAGAAAATAATATTTCCCTCCGGAATCTACTTTTACGATTCGAAATTAATGGAAATTTCAAAAAATATGAATAATCTGAAATTTGATGGAAACACATCCAGTTCAGTGTGGCTACGGTCATACTATAATTGCAACAAGGTATGTACATATTCCCTTTTTTGTCATTCATTGATCATGTTGTTCTCTTTGTTTTTTGATCAATCTCATATTATTAAGTAAAAAACCATTCCGTCATGATTCAATATCCGTGAACTTTTATCAATTTTAAGCCTGAATTTTGTAAAAAAGAAGTTCCTGAAAACTAATCTCTAATGACAAAAAGTAAAATAAACTGTATCGGAGTAATGACCAGCGGTGGGGATGCTCCCGGAATGAACGCTGCAGTAAGAGCCATTGTGAAAACTGCCCTATCCATTGGGATAGATGTTTATGCCTTTTATCAGGGTTACCAAGGTATGTTGGACGGCGGTGATGCAATAAAAAAGATGGACTGGGGATCAGTTGGTGGAATTTTACATAAAGGAGGAACTATAATTGGTTCTGCAAGGTGCATGGAATTTCGTGAGAGAACAGGAAGGCTGAAAGCTGCTGCAAATCTGATTGAAAGACAAATAGATAATTTAGTGGTAATTGGTGGAGATGGCAGTCTCACCGGGGCCAACTTATTCAGTGAAGAATGGCCGTCTCTTTTGGAAGAATTGCTTAAAAAGAAAAAAATAAACAAAAAGCAGGCATTAAAACATCCAAAACTAAATATTGTGGGTCTTGTAGGCTCTATTGACAATGACCTATCCGGAACAGATATGACCATTGGAGCGGATACAGCTTTGCGAAGAATTGCAGAAGCCTTGGACGCTCTTAGTAGTACTGCGGCAAGTCATCAACGGACATTTGTTGTAGAGGTAATGGGTAGGAATTGTGGATACCTGGCGCTTATGAGCGCTTTATCATCCGGGGCGGATTATGTATTAATCCCGGAAAGGCCACCTGAAGCTGATGACTGGACTCAGGAACTTTGCGATAAAATCAAAGCAAATAAAAAAGCAGGCAAGAAGAAAAGCCTGATTATTGTTGCTGAAGGAGCGAGAGACAAAGAAGGGATTCCAATAAGCGGTTTTCAGGTTGTGGAGGAATTGAAAAAGAGAATCGATGAAGATGCGAGGTTGACAATACTTGGGCATGTTCAAAGAGGAGGGTCTCCGACTGCATTTGATAGGTATGCGAGTACTGTTTTGGGGTATGCGGCAGTTCAACATTTGATAGATGAAGAAGAGGATAAGGAATCCATGATCATTGGCTTGCAAAAGAATAGAGTGAAAGCTATTCCACTCATGGAGAGTATTAAAAAAACTCAATCAATTGTTGATTTTATATCAAGCAAGAATTTTGATAAAGCCATCGAATTAAGAGGTGGAAGTTTTAAAGATTCGTTGGATATTTTCAATACTTTGAGTAGCGCAACTCCAAAACCAAAAGAAAAGTCTTCCGAAACACTCAATATCCTGGTGATGAATGCCGGGACCCTCGCACCGGGTATGAACATTACCGCCCGTACCGCTGTCCGTCTGGGAATGGATAAAGGCCATCGTGTGTTGGGAGTACGGAATGCATTTAAAGGATTAATAAATAATGACATTGAAGAATTGGGGTGGATGGATGTGGAAGAATGGACGGTTCTCGGTGGTTCTGAATTGGGAACAAATCGAAAAATGCCCATAAACAGGGATTTTTATGAAATAGCCAAAAACCTGGAATCAAACAATATTCATGCATTGTTGATTATTGGAGGAATGGTTGGTTATGAGGCTGCATTTCTACTTAATGAAAAGAGAAATGAATTTCCAGCATTTGAAATTCCAATAGTTTGCCTGCCGGCAACGATTAACAACAACTTACCGGGAACAGATTTCAGTGTTGGCACCGATACTGCTCTCAACAGTATTATTGAAGCTGTTGACAAAATCAAGGAGTCTGCAGTAGCAAATAAGCGTGTTTTTGTCGTGGAAGTTATGGGCCGGTATTGTGGATATCTGGCAATGATGAGTGGACTTGCTACTGGTGCAGAAAGAGTTTACTTACATGAAAACGGATTGACTTTACAAGATCTCCAGGATGATGTGAATATGTTTAAAAGAGCATTCAATGAAGGTAAAAGAATGGGATTGGTTCTAAAAAGCGAATACGCAAATAAAATCTATACTACGCCTTTTATAAGTGCACTCTTTGAGGAAGATGGCGGAGATATTTTTGATGTAAGACAATCAATTTTGGGCCATGTACAGCAGGGAGGGAATCCAAGCCCTTATGACAGAGCGATAGCGATTAAGCTCGCAGCAAAAAGTATTGACTTTTTAGTTGAAAAAGCGACCAAGGGGGAGCACAATGCAGTTAATATCGGATTGCATGGAGGACAGATAGAGTATCAGAATATAGAAGACTTGAAAAGATCGGTTGATTTGGAGCACATCCGGCCCCGGGAACAATGGTGGACAAAGCTTGAGGAATTAGTAAACTTGTTCGGACGGTCTTCGGCTTAGTTTCCGGGAAAAAGAATGATATAATAAGTAAATTTGAGAATGCATGAATGATTTAATGTTACAATAATTTTCACTTTTGACATCAACAACCTATAGGCGATATAGGATTTAGTTTTTACTATTGCCTCTGTCAGAAGCCTATATTGAATCCTTTCCAATATATTAATGAAATTTACGTTTTTCGTTGCATCTCTATTTTAATATCTCATTATTCAATGGGTCATTAAAATCGTGGTAGTATCCTTTATTCAATTTTTATATGAAAAGGTTATAACTGCTATCCGTAAATATAAAAGGCTAAAAAGCGTTAAAAATCCATGTATATTTGCAGGGTTTTGTTAAAAATGGTTTCATATTCATTTCATTTTTCCCATGATTATAAGGCTGATTATTGGTTGCTCTCTTTTTATGTTATGTTGCAATTCCTCTCCGGAAATAAAGGATACAATAATGGAAAATTTCACTTTAGATGATTTTTATTCTACCAACAAATCTTTAGATAATCGGGTAGAGGAGGTTTTTAATAGGCTCGATCCGAAAGAACGTATCGCTCAAATGATTGTAGTTGCCGGCGGAACCACAGGCAAACCTAGTAAAACGGTTGAAAATCTGATTCGAAAAAGAGCAGTTGGAGGGGTATTGATGTTAAGTGGTGAGAAAGATCAAATTATTAAACTGGTCCGGAAATTTGATAGTTTATCTGCTCAACAAGGATCAATTCCTTTAATGTACAGCTCCGATGCAGAACCAAGCCTGATCAATAGAAAAATTAAAGGGACCAGGCCTGTTCCAAAAACAGTAGAACTCGAAACTATTGAAATGTGCGATTCTGTAGCTGACATCATATCCGATGAATTGTTGTCTATGGGAATTAAACATAATTATGCGCCTGTTGTGGACCTCAGTCCTAATAATGTGGCAATTACCAACCGTACATTTGGAAATGATAGCACCAAAGTTGTCAGCCTTTCCGGGGCATTCATAAGAGCCTCTCAGAATAAAGGAGTAGCTGCTACTGCTAAGCATTTTCCAGGGCATGGATTGGTGAGTGGAGATACACATAACCAACTCGTGACGATTGATGGAGAAATGAAGGAAGTCAGCAATTATATTCCGTTGATTAAAAATGGCGTCCTCAGTATCATGGTTGGTCATATAGCAGTTATGAATAATGAAAAATATAATACCAATGGTTTACCGTCAAGTTGTTCGAGAAGTATCGTTACCGATCTGCTAAAAAATGAATTGGGCTTTAGTGGGATAGTGATAACGGATGCAATGAACATGGGAGCCCTGAGGAAAATTGAAAATGCATCACTAAAAGCAGTGGAGGCAGGTTGTGATATGATCCTGATGGAGCCAAACGAGATGAAATTACTTGAAGGCATTTATAAAAATTATATGGAGCATGAGAAATTCCGTAATCAGGTCGATCAATCTGTAAAGAAGATTCTGCGTATGAAAACGTGCCTGGGTTTACTATAGAATGATAAAATAAACAACGGCATTTTCATAGTAACAATGGAGTTTATCGGTGATATATCGGGATTTCATCGAAAAAAGGAAAGCGTTGAAGGAGAAATTCCTTAAGAAGAATTATTTTTGTGGAAATTTTAAGAAGTAAATTATAAAAGAAGATATGAAAAAGATATTAATTGTGTCATTTGCAATAGTTTTAACCTTCTATGCATGTGATTCATCAAAGGAAAATAGTGTTTCATCATTTGACATAAATGCGGAGATCACAGGAGTTGATGATTCCTCCATCATTTACCTGATGATGGTCAAGGAGGGTAAGTTGGAGCCTGTAGATTCTGCACAAATTGTGTCATCCAGAGTCAGCTTTACAGGGGATCTGGAAAACCCGGAAATGATTTATTTAAAAATCGGCGACTCGAGAAAGATGATTAATATTTTTGGAGAAAGCGGTTCAATTTCTATAAAAGCTGATATAAATGATCTCGATAATGTTGAAGTAAAAGGATCGGGCACACATGATGATTTAATCGCATTTCAAGAGTTTATGAAGCCAATTGATGAAAAATCTAATAAATTGGGTGAAGAATACAGGGCTGCTGCTGCCATTTCAGATTCTGAAAAAATGAATGAGATTATGCAAAAGTACGAAGGAATCCGGCTGGAGCAAGTAGCGCGAATAAAGGAATTTGTTGCCAGTAAGAATGAATCATTCATCTCTCCTTTTATTATCAGGAGATATCTCTCCTACGAAATGGATTATCCGGAGCTGGACAGTTTATTATCAGGATTAAGTGTATCAATACATCCATCAGAGGACTATCAGGCGCTGGATGAGAGAATAAAAACACTGAAAAGTGTAGCTATTGGAAATCCGGCAGTTGATTTTGCATTGAATGATACGACTGGGAATCCTATCGCTATTTCTTCTTTTAAGGGTAAATATCTATTGATCGATTTTTGGGCATCCTGGTGTGCGCCTTGTCGTCGTGAAAATCCAAATGTTGTAAATCTTTACAATGATTTTAAAGGAAAAGGATTTGAGATAATTGGTGTATCTTTCGATGAGAGTCGTTCAAAATGGATCGATGCAATACATCAGGATCAATTGACCTGGCCTCATGTCAGTGATCTGAAAGGATGGTCTTCGGCTGCTGGAAAATTATACGCTGTCAATTCTATTCCGGCAACAGTACTGTTAAACAGGGAGGGGATTATCGTTGCAAAAAATTTACGAGGAGATGCTTTGCGTAAAAAATTGGAAGAACTTTACGCGGCTGAAGATCAAAATATATAAATTGGACAAGAATTCTATTTAACCTAAACTTTATTGAGATGATACAAAGATTATTAGTTTTTATGATTGCAGCTTTTATTGCTTATGGCTGTGCTACTTCTAAAAAGGTAGTGGATATTTCTGTCGGAGAGTGGGAATATGTAATTAGTGATACTCCGGAAGGGGATTTTGAAGGCACGTTTACTATTACGAGGGAAGGAGATAATTACACGGGAGCCTTGCACACTGCCCAGGGAGATGCACCATTGAACGGTGTGGTTATTGAAAATGATGAATTGAAATGCACTTTTGATTATGCCGGATATACCATAGATATGACCGGTAAATTTGTTGGAGACGCATTTACAGGCAAATGTTCTGTAGAATACAATGATTTTCCAATGTCGGCAACACGCAAGAAATAAAAAGAAGATTCAACATTGAGGTTCCCAACGGAGATCTTTCATTAAAAAAGCCCGTTTTCATTATTGAAAACGGGCTTTTTTTGTCATTGACAATAAATTATTTATCCGTAAACTGAATGTGCCTGTTAAGGCTTTCCTCAAGTGAAATAATTGTTTCCGTTCTCTCAATTCCCTCAATTTGCTGGATTTTATCGTGAAGCACATCCTTGAGGTGATTGGTGTCTTTGCAATGCAGTTTAATGAACACGTTATAATTTCCTGTAGTATAATGGATTTTTACAACCTCAGGAATAAGATGCAATCTTTTTATTACAGCATCATATAAAGAACTCTTTTCAAGATATATTCCCAAAAAAGCAGTGATATCATAACCCATTTTAGAATAATCCATCTTTAAAGTCGTGCCTTTCACAATTCCAATCTCTTCCATTTTCCTCATTCTGACATGTACTGTACCTCCGGATACAAAAACTTTTTTAGCAACCTCCGTATAGGGCATTTTTGCATCTTCGGTTAGCAACGCAAGGATTTTCAAGTCCACGTTGTCTATATCAAAATTCTTATTCATTTTATCTATTATATTACGGTTTTTGTAAACATGCGGCATCAAATATATTAAAAATATAATTAATTAATAGGATACATGAATTATTTTCAATAATGATATATATTCTAGTTTTACATTATTGATTATAAAGGGGAAGTGACTTTCCTTTATTTTTCATTTTAGGGTTTATGTTGTTTATTAATTGGATTATTAGGACTGGTAAGCCATTTTTTAACTTCAGATTTGAAATTATTTTAAAGGTGCCATGATAATTATAAAAAACCATAATGAAAGCGAAAATGTGGTGCATTTTTATTGCTTGAACTATTTAATTTCAATACATCGTCCTTCTCTTGGTGAAACGTATTTCTATACCTGATTTTAAAGATATCCGCATCGTGTTATTGTATTTATTAAAATCTCACTTTAGGGTGCAGCTCTATTTCCCCAATTTTTCTGTTTTTTCCACCTGGTAATTGCATGCTGAACGATAATGACGACAAATCGTTATACTATCTTAAATTTATTAAATACATCTTAGTCATTAAATTATACGTGACCTATTTGATTTTAAAAATAAAATCATATTTTTGCACGATTATTTAGAAATCATAAAAATATGTACTGGACATTAGAACTAGCTTCATACTTGGAAGATGCGCCGTGGCCCGCCACAAAGGACGAATTGATTGATTTTTCAATCCGTTCAGGAGCGCCGATGGAGGTTGTAGAGAATTTGCAGGAGTTGGAGGATGATGGACAGCCTTATGAAAATATAGAGGAAATCTGGCCGGATTATCCGACAAAAGAGGACTTCTTTTTTAATGAGGATGAATATTGACGCCGGTTAATTCGAAAAACTTCAAAAGGTAATGGATGGTATTCATTACCTTTTTTTTCTGTTTTCTATTATAGCTTCTGCAAATTGTAAGTCAACCGGAGTGGTGATTTTAATGTTTTCATAGCTTCCTTCGAATAGCGAAATCATCTGGCCATTTTTCTCCGATACACTGGCATCATCAGTAAAGCCTTGTGCGTCATTAAACTTACGATAAGCCGCTTTTATCAGTTTTGTTTGAAAGGTTTGAGGGGTTTGTATAGATCTGTATTTAGTTCTATCAGTTGTTTTCGTATGGTCTTTATCGACTATTCTCAGGCTTTCTTTGAGTCGTGTGCAGGCTACAGCGCAACCATGGATACTGGCAAGCCTAAATGAGGCATCAATGATCTCCGGTTGGATTAGAGGTCTTACACCATCGTGAATGGCAACCAGGCTTTCATCGTCATCGATTTTATAGAGGCCGTTTTTCACGGATTGGAACCGGGTGGCTCCCCCTTCAGCTAGGATTATCGGGGTGCTGACATTAAATGCATTACATATTTCTTCCCAACGTAAAATTTCAATCGAAGGAAGTACCAAAATTATTGTTATATCACTGGAATAAGTTACAAATGCGTCGATAGTATGCAATAATACCGGTTTGCCTGCTAATGGTAAAAACTGTTTTGGCGTTTCATTTTGCATCCTGGCGCCACTACCCCCCGCAACAACAATTGCATATTCTTTCATAAAAGTAGCTTCATAAATTGAGACCTGAATTTAACTGATATTATCAGTATTACATCATCGGGATGCGAAAAACAAAGACAATCGGTTTTAGAAAAATTCAACATCTTACACCTCGGTCTGTGGCTTACAGACCGAATATTTGAATAACTTAATGGTCTGTGAGCCACAGACCATGGCTTTGGAATACATAATAGGGATAGGAAAAACAGTATTTTTATCAAAGGGAGTTTTAATCATTTCCACAATTAAAATAAAAGAATGATCTCTGCCATGCTGAGTATTAGGTGGTTTTTCTCCTGAGGATTTTAAAATATGATACCAACCCTGAATAGAACAGAAATATTAAACCCACATAAAATAATAGTGTGCTGTATTCGGCATACACCTCACTAAAACCAGCTATATCTTCGATTTCTGAATAATAATAAATACCCAGCGACAGCAAGAATAAAGCGCTAATTATACCGATAACCGGAATAAGTCTTTCGGCTGATAATTGATTTTTTAATTCTACTTTTCTTGAAATATCTGTTTTAACAAGGGCAAATACAAAAGCCCAGAATGTCCAGGATATTAATTGGTATAAATTCAAAGTTCTGAAATAGCTGAATACTGTAAAGAGCGGACTTAAAAGCAGATACTTATTGTCGTAATATGGTCTGTCTATGTAAAGCAAAACTTTGAGCTTGCTTTGGTCACGCGTTCTGATGATATGTAATATGGCTTCTTCCTTTGACTTGGGATCTAAATCGCGCCAATCGGGAATTTTAAAGGCATTCCAAACAGTGCATACATTACCGTAACCATGGAAGTCCAAACCGCCATTCATTATCAGGCCATTATCACCGCAATAGTTCTTTATTTTTTGATAAACATCTCTGTTATAAGTTTTATCTGTAGCCGTATTTTCAATCTCAAAACCATCAACACCAATTTCTCTAAAATAATCCAGTGACATTTTTTCACCATCAAACCAATGGTTTACGATAACAGCACCGCCATTTGCACGAACCGAATCAATAACGGTAGAATCTTCATATCCACTTGTGTCAAATTTCCTTTTCAGACCGAGTAGGCTTAGGTGATTTGACCCTGAAAACTCTTCTCCACAAATTACTAAAGGTTCTATTGGAAATTTGTTATTTCGCTGTGCCTTAACAAGATCCAGAGTTCTGTCATGGTTATTGTGGTCTGTTATGAAAAAGGCGTCAAACCCATTGCGCTTATGCCATTTCCATAAACCCTCCTGCGAAATCAGTCCGTCATGGCTGTACTTTGTATGCGAATGAGTGGTAACGAGAATTGAATCAGTGGTCTTGTTCACAATAGTATTATTTGGTAGTGGAATGAATAGCATTATTACAAAACCGGTGAACCACAAACCAATTACAATCGGCAAATTGACCAATTGGGTGATGATAAATTTTCTCTTAGTCTGTCTATCTTTTATTGTAATTATTATAAAAATACTATAAAAGATAAAAATTGTTATTATCCAAACCAGCAAATATTGTTGCTCTGTGAGTGCATAGAGTGAACGGTTAAAAAAGAGTAAGACGCCAAGAACCGGTTCAAATAAAATTCTCCAGATAGAAATTTTTAATCCAAATTTCTTTACCATCTCCAGCGTAAGAGCATCGGTTATATGTATTGGGAAATGAAAAATTATCGAAATGATTGCAATAATAATGATGAATACGCCAGTCGAGTATCTGAGATTTTTATTTATTCTATCCATATTTCATCATTGTGATATCGGAATAAATGTACAATTTTTCATGGAGTGAAGTATTGATTGTATGGGTAATTTCAGAACATTTTTTATAAAAAAAAGCTTCGATTCACGAAGCTTTTCAAACTTATTCCCAAACTCAGCAATTAAGCGATTTTTGCCTTTATAATTTGCCCGGTTAGGGTTATATTATTAGCATAGCATCTCCATAACTGAAAAAACGATATTTTTCTTTTATGGCAGTCTGATATGCATCTAAAACCAATTCATACCCGCCAAAAGCGCAGGCCATCATGAGCAGGGTACTTTCCGGCATATGGAAATTTGTGACAAGTGCGTTGCAAATTTTAAATTCATAAGGAGGGAAAATGAATTTATCAGTCCATCCCTCGCGCACTTTCAATCTGCCATTGGCGGAAACTGAAGATTCTAATGATCTCATTGAGGTTGTACCCACTGCACAGACTCGTTTTTTATTATCCAGCGCTCTATTAACGATTTCTACAGTTTCTTTAGCGACGCGGAAGTTTTCAGAATCCATTTTGTGTTTTGTAAGATCTTCTACATCCACAGGCCTGAAGGATCCAAGGCCAATATGTAATGTAATTGGTGTCATGTCTGCACCGATTATTTCCATTCTTTTCACGAGTTGTTTTGTGAAATGCATTCCCGCAGTGGGGGCAGCGACAGCACCGATATTTTCTGCAAATAGGGTTTGAAATCTTTCCCGGTCTTCCGGCTCAGTTTCACGTTTTATATACTTTGGCAATGGTGTTTCGCCTAAGGTATCAATCAGGTTTCTGAATTCCTCATCGGATCCATCATAGAGAAACCGGATTGTACGACCTCGTGAGGTTGTATTATCGATTACTTCGGCAACCAGGTCGCCTTCTCCGAAATATAATTTATTACCAACTCTGATTTTCCTTGCGGGATCCACCAGGACATCCCAGAGTTTCATTTCACTGTTGAGTTCTCTCAATAGAAATACTTCTATTTTAGCTCCGGTTTTTTCCTTATTTCCATAAAGTCTGGCCGGAAACACCTTGGTATCATTATAGACAAGAGCATCCCCGTCACTGAAATAATCAATAATATCTTTAAAGGTTTTATGCTCAATCTTTCCGGAATCTTTATGGATGACCATTAAACGGGATTCATCCCTATTTTCAGCCGGATATAAAGCTATTGAGCCAACTGGCAATTCGAACTTGAATTCAGATAATTTCATATTTAATATTACGGTATTAAATAGTATAAAGTGTATGGAATTTTAAAAGGCTGCAAAGTTAATAATTTGTTTGGTTATTGTTAATGAATTAGTAAAGTCTTTTAAATAAATTATATAACCTTGATAATAATTAGACTGATATTTGAGAGTTTTAGATTTGCCCTGAATGCCTTGAGGCAGAATCTGCTCAGGACAATACTTTCCCTGACCGGTGTTACCATCGGAATATTTGCCATTATTGCCGCCCTGACAGTTGTCGATTCACTCAAAGCCAATATAGAAGACAGCCTGTCATTTCTTGGGTCAGATGTGATCTATGTTGAGAAATGGCCTATGTTGATGACGCCGAATTATCCATGGTGGAAGTATTATAAAAGACCGCAAGTAATTTACACTGAATATGAGTACCTGGAAAGGAACCTAAGTAAGGCGTCAGCCATAACTTTTTTTTCGGTAACAGGAGGAAGGACCATTAAAAGAGAGAGCAGCAGTATCGGAGGTATAAATTTTTGGGGAGCGACAGAAAATCACGGTGATCTATTTGAATTAAATATTATTGATGGTAGATATTTTTCCAATAGGGAGTTTAATTATGCCACCAATGTGGCAATAATTGGTCATGATGTTAAGGTCACACTTTTCCCATATGAATCACCCCTGGGCAAAGAAATAAAAATTAAAGGGTTAAAATACACCGTCATTGGTTTGATGAAGGAAGCGGGAGAAACGCTTTTTAGCACACCAAGTAACGATGAATCCGTGATTGTTCCTTTTGGTTCTTTTAAAAAACTGTACTATACCGGGAAAAGAAGAGGTGTAGGAGCAAATATCTGGATTAAAGGAATGGAAAATGATGTGGGATTAATCGAACTTGAAAATGAAGTGAGAGGATTGATGCGAAATTTTCGCGGTCTTAGACCAAAGGATGACGATAATTTTGCTATTAATCGCCCCGAAGCAATTATGAATTCCTTACAGGGAATATTTGATGTACTGACCATGGCTGGCTGGTTTATTGGCATTTTTTCCATTCTGGTTGGTGCCTTTGGTATTGCAAATATCATGTTTGTGACGGTGAGTGAACGGACAGGCATTATTGGCATTCAAAAGTCGCTCGGGGCCAAAAACTATTTTATTCTTTTTCAATTTTTATTTGAAGCGATATTTCTAAGCTTAATTGGTGGTGGTTTTGGGCTGTTGTTGGTTTATGCCGCGACCTATATTCCCCTGGGCTCTTTTGTACTTACACTGATGGTTAAAAATATTGTACTCGGGATAGGCATTTCTACCTTTGTCGGTGTCGCAGCTGGCATTATTCCCGCATTGATGGCGGCAAGGTTAGATCCTGTAGTGGCGATTAGATCCAATTAGTGCCTTTCCATAAAGTCTGCTATCTGCGTTACGCCCGCCTTGCCGGATTTCTATGATTTAAACAAGCGTTGTAGCATAAGAATTTTCATATTTTCTATCTTGCTGAACACAAGCGAAAATTCTATGGATCAGCTTATTCCTCACAGCATTGATTATTGACATTTTATTTTTTCCTTCAGCTAA
>JAJRQT010000194.1 GCA_024280115.1 Bacteroidota bacterium
AGTTTTTCCAACCTGAATTCTTCGGGAAATAAACTGTTTGTGCCAGTGGGTTTGTATATTTGTGCCATCTAATATTCTTTGATGCTAAGATAACACATCTATCTGAATTTCAATAAGTTAATTTTAGATATCCCCATAAGTCTTTAATGTAAAATGGTATAAAAGATAATGTGTGCTTGATTATTTTGCCAGAAATGCCCTTACGGAATTTATATACCGCAAATTCGTCCTTTCATCCTGGTATAATTTTACGTGTCCGGGGCCTTCAAAAATTTCCAGGTCGATATTTGCATATTCCTTCATCTGACTCAGTTCTGACAATAATATTGCGGCTGGTGTTGTGTCATCATCTTTACTTTCTAATATTAGCGTCGGAATATTCGCATCTAAAAGTGATGAAATCTTCATACTTTCTCCAAATCCGTTAATTTGATCGGAATATAATTTGAATACTTTTGAAAAGATAAACTGAGGCACGTGTGCATTTGATGTCTCAACCTTGAGTGTGGCCTTTACGTTGGACAAAGGGCTATCCAATATAATTTTATTAATCCGGATATTTTTTTTGTCAAGCCTGTTCCTCAACTCCTTTCTTCCAATTGTATTTAATATTGCCATGGAACCCATGGAAAAACCATACAATATGAAATTTTGCTGATTAAATACGCTGTCCATCAATAAGATAGAGGCGGTCAAATCCTCTCCAAACTTATAGCCCATAAAAGTTTTTGCCGGTTCGGATTTTCCTGAATTTCTTAAATCTGGTATAAAAATATTGTATAAGGTGTCGAGCTGCAGTGAATCGATCAACGCAAGGTATTTCATGGTTTTCAAACGGTTTGACGTTCTGCCATGAACCAATACCAGGCAGTTTTGAGTTTCATTTTCCGATGGAACATACCAGCCATTGAGATTTGTGCCATCTAATGACTGAAAATCAATGATGTCAAAATTTTTATAACCATAATCACCCGGTGTTCTATTGTTAAAAATCCCGTAATGTTCACGCAATTGGGAATCGTCAAACACCTTTTCGAATGAATAAGGTTCGTAATCTGTAATCATGTTCAGCACAATATAGGGTACAAATTCGTAGGCGGAGATTATGAGTACAATGAGCACTGACAGCGTTATGATGAGCTTTTTTTTCATCTTTAATTCATATTATCATGTGTGAGGAAAATGGTAATTTATTCAATAAATTAGAATGCCGGATAAATTTAAGAAATATATAAATTCTTGTGCAGAACTACCTCAATATTGTATTAAATTTAAACTATGCAGTTGGAAACAAAAATCAGTTTTTTTTATGAATGAAAATTTAGAAATAAATAAAAAGAATGCCATTGCATTTTATAGAATGGCATATGATGGTAATCCACGAAATGCAGTGGAATTGTATGTAGGTGATGAATATATTCAACACAACCCTTTGGTTGGTGATGGGAAAGAACCGTTCATAGCGTATTTTGAAAAAATGGCAGGAGAGTATCCCGATAAATCAATTGAATTTGTCAGAGCTGTTGCTGAGGGGAATTTGGTAGTCCTGCACACACACCAAATATGGCCTGGAGATGAAGAATATGTCACTATGGATTTTTTTAGAATTGATGACAAAGGAAAAATTGTTGAACATTGGGACTCAATGCAGCAAATTCCCAAAGGCTCGGAGAATGGAAATACCATGTATTAATTGGTGTTTTAATAACTGTTTGCAATTATTAATCTTATTATTAAATAACCAAATATGCTAAATAGGCCAGGCTATAGCCAAGCTGATGTAGGAAATATTTTTTAAACAGAAAAGTAAATTTAAGCCATGACAGATATTGAAATTTCTCATAGTATAACTCCAAATCATATCAAAGAGGTTGCTTCTATGATCACAAAAAAGTTGACAATTCAATCTCATCTAAGTATCTGATATTACACCTACACCTGCGGAAGAGGACAAAACAACGGTATGTATCAACATAAAATATCTTCCACAAACATTAAATAGAAAGGACAAAATCACCTAAATTCGCAGAAATTTTATCCATTATTTTATAAGTAAATGATAGTTAAATGGAGCGGAAGGAATTAAATACTATGGATCTTCAAGAATATTTTGGGAAATTCAGAAAAAGCATTGTGGGTATTGATGCGTCTTTTGAATCGCCTTATGGGGTTCAGGATGTTATCTATGCAGATTGGATTGCCAGTGGAAGATTATACGGCCCCATTGAAGATAAGATAAAAAACCAGTTTGGCCCATTGATAGGCAATACACATTCTGAAGCAAGCGAGACTGGGCGCACGATGACAATCGCCTATCACCTTGCACATGAGCTCATAAAACAGCATGTGAATGCAGATGAAAAAGATGTGATTATTACCGCAGGGTTTGGAATGACATCAGTCCTGGCGAAATTCCAAAGAATTCTTGGTCTCAAGGTTCCCGAAAGACTGGCTGGTTATTATGAACCCCCCATCGATGAAAAACCTGTGGTATTTCTCACACATATGGAACACCACAGCAATCAGACTCCCTGGTTGGAATCTATCTGCGATGTAGTAGTAATTGAACCTGGAGAAAACCTGTTTATTAATCCCGAAAATCTCAAAAATGAGGTTGAAAAATACAAGGACCGCAAGATGAAAATCGGCTCATTTTCTGCATGTTCCAATGTGACAGGAATCATCACGCCCTATCATGAACTCGCAGAGATCATGCACGAATTTGGCGGCTATTGTTTTGTGGATTTCGCGGCATCAGCTCCTTATGTAAATATCGATATGCA
Source organism: Bacteroidota bacterium (assembly GCA_024280115.1). Taxonomy (GTDB): domain Bacteria; phylum Bacteroidota; class Bacteroidia; order Cytophagales; family Cyclobacteriaceae; genus JAAUQL01. Next base: position 2,784 of record JAJRQT010000194.1, read on the forward strand.
TCCGCCTAAAGAAGCACAAAAGCTGGATGCCATCTTCTTTTCGCCACACAAATTTCTTGGTGGCCCCGGAAGCTCTGGCGTTTTGGTATTTTGCAAAAGCCTTTATAAAAACCGGATTCCTGACCATCCCGGAGGAGGGACGGTGCTGTGGACAAATCCCTGGGGCGAACATTCCTATTTTGATGATATTGAAATTCGCGAAGACGGAGGAACTCCCGGATTTTTACAGGCTATCCGGACGGCCTTGAGTATTCAGCTTAAAGAGCAGATGAATACACAAAAAATCCATGACCGCGAAGCAGAATTGATAAAGAAAGCCTTCGCCGGATTGAAGAGAATTAAAGGATTGAATATACTTGGCGATAACGATCAGGAAAGGATAGGAGTATTTTCATTTTATATTGAAGGTATTCACCATAATCTGATCGTTAAATTATTGAATGATCATTATGGGATTCAAGTTCGGGGAGGTTGCTCATGTGCCGGTACTTATGGGCACTACCTGTTAAATATGGATAAAGAGATGTCGCACCGAATCACTGATAAAATAAAACAAGGTGACCTTTCGGAAAAACCAGGATGGGTTCGACTTTCCATTCACCCGACCATGACAGATGCTGAGCTTGAAACTATTTTAGATGCCATTGAGGAAGTTTCATTGTATGCACATGAATGGATCGAAGACTACAATTATGTGATAGAGGTGAATGAGTTTTTTCACAAAACTAAAGAGAAGGACCTAAAGCTTGAAATAGCCAATTGGTTTGATGTAGAATAAAAAAAGGGAGACCTTTTGGGCCTCCCTGATTAGTAGTAGTTAGGTAGATCTTTAATATTCTCCGCCAAGTTTAATTACAATCCCTCCTGTGAAGTCTCCTTGAATGATATTGGTATAGGTGCTTACACCTGCGCCACAGCCACCGCCACCAGTTCCGATACCACATCCAAATCCAACACCCCCAAATTGCATTGGTAGTAGAAGTCTCGCCTGTAGCCTGATCCCAATTCGATCAGATAAATAATATCTTAGTCCTCCTCCAAAGCCGGCAGTAAAGTAGTTTTCGCTGTTACTTCCATAAGTTCCAAAAGAATCTGATTTCACATTTAAAATACCAACATTAACCAGTCCATAAGGGACAAGCGGTTCAGAGAAAGTAGAGAGGTAATTAAAACCCAACATATAATAATTAAGTGCCATTGGAACATTTTGAATATCACCTAAACTACCATCTATGTTATACTCTCTAAAGGTGGCCGAATTCTCCGAGTGATTCCATTCAAATTCTACGATCATTTCCTCTCTTATTCTAACCCCTGCAGTTAGTCCATAATTTCCTTTATCGCTCACTTTTATGTCTTGCCTCCAGGCAGGAATACTTCCAGTCCACAACCAACCACCAAAACCAGAGATTTCTACCTGTGCAAAAATGCTGTGGGATGATAATAAAATGAATGTGATAATTAATATTTTTTTCATTCTTTGATGTTTTCTTATTTTAGAAATGCAATATATGTTTTTATTTATTTATAAAGACAACAGATAGGTTGTTAAATTGTTGCCTAATCAATGATAATTTTCTTTTTGTTGATAAAATGAGGTTACTGTGGTTATCAGGTTCAGGGTTTAAGGTTCCAGGTTATTCCTTACCCATTCATGAAAATGGTTGACACTAAGTTGATAATTTTTTAACCAACGAATCTCTAAACCCCAAACCTCTAAACCTTTGAACCTGGAACCTAATGTCATCCATCACAATTCTGAATCAATTGTATGTAAAACGCAATGACATTTTTAGATTCTTACTGTAAACGTGTTTTTTACCCGATCGGAGATTAGAAAATAGGGGATCCAGATAACGCATGCAACCAATGCGGTTATCATATCTGAGGGTTCACTAATTATCTCTACTGTATAATTTTTTGACAGTAATACCATTATTGTTATGAATGAAAAATTAAATCCATAATAAATAATGATTAATATGGGTAAACTAGATCGTTTTTTGAAGAATATAAATAGTATTAATATACTGTATGCAAATAATATTAAATCGAAGCTATAATCTAAAATATAGATAATACCCATAGTTGGGTTATATTCTTCATTGTGACTATCCAGTATCATATCAAAAATGCTGTCATTATAATAGTCGTTGAATACCAAACCTAAAGCAAAAAGAGAAGGCGCCAATATTATGCCAATAGCAGGAAGTATAAGCCATCCTCCAATGTTCATATATTCTGGACTTGATGATCTTGGCATCGGATTAAAATTGAAAAATAAATACCTGCCTAAGAATACTAAAATAGCAACAACTACAACTGAATAGGAAAATAATATAGAGGAAGAATTGGAATAAAAAATTGCATTATTATCCGAATCCGGTGAGAAATAATATGTTCTTCCTTCATAATCGGCAAGTTGTTCCACCTTTTCTACATAATCAGCAATTTCCCCTGGTTCTATTTGGTCTTTGGTTGTTTTCAAATTGAAATAAAACTCACAGGTTTTTCCCTTGTACTTTCTTTTTATTCTTGCTTGAATTCCTGGCGCTTCAATCTTTTGAAGCAAATTATCCTTATCCCAAGTATCGGGTAGGTTGAGTAATGTTTTTACTTCTAAAATTTTAGGATAGGTAATAGCATAAGGCATCTTTCTATTTTTGTTGTCTGGTACTTTATAAAAAGTGCTTACAAGCGTATTGGATATATCAGCTTCAAGATCATAGGTGGATTTTGGACTTTTTTTCCATATATTTTTTATTTTATAGGATTCGAAGACGGTAAAAGTATGGAGTGTGTCATTTTGTGAATAACTCAGATTATCAGCAATACTTACGTCTCCGTACAGTTCTGCATAGTAATCTATATAGCCTGAGCTGATCTCATCAATACTGTTTTCCTGGAAATTCTTTTTCTCTCGGTCAGCAGAATTTCCAAAATATGTAGTTTTAACTACGAGGCTGTGATCCTCAGCAATAGACGAGATGTCCAACTCTTCTTCTATTTTAATATTAGAAATGACGGAAGTGGGAATTGAATCTATTTTTGGTGCATGTTTACTTAACACAAGTCCTTGACCGTAGTTGGGAAAATATTTTCCATCAAAATTTCCGCCCTGTTCGCGAATGGTTGGATCAATCCATATTGTGGTATCATTATGTTCAAATATCACTACACAATGATCAAAGCTACCGGGGCTAGGTAATAAATTGGTGACTCGCCCTTTGCTAATAGTATTTACCAGGACAGCATTTGCTGGGATGCCAAACTGATCTAATAGAGCAACAAGGAGCAATGATTTATCTTTGCAATCACCAAATCTTTGTTTTATTATTTTTTGTGGAGATCTTGGCTTATATCCACTTATTCCATTTTCTAATGCGAGGTATCGGATATTATTTTGCGTAAATTTTATGGCTTTGTTGATACGGTCTTCAAGTCTGTTATTATTTTTTCTAATCTCATTGGCAACTTCTACAATACGTTTATTCTTTGAATCGAAGGAGTAGAAATTTGCAAATTCCTTTCCTACATTTTCCCAGTTTTTATATTGTGAAACGGAAACCGCTCCATAAGGACTATACCAATCAGGTATATTATCTTCTCTTTTGATGGCCGAGGATTTTTTAACATACCATGTATATGTCTTTATTCCTCCTGATTCTGAGATAGTGGGTTCTTTTGTAAAGTGGTGATTTTTTATAAAGATAGGGCTTTGAACCGGAGTCAAAATATTTAAATGAACCTGGTCAACCGGAATACTGAATTCAAGTAAATATTGCGCGGCGTATTTACCATTAAGAATGGGATTAAAGCCTATGATACTATATGAATACTCGATAATATCATTTACCCTTACATCCTCAAGATTGATAAACGTTGTTAAAGAACCATCATATACCAGACGCTCTGAAGACTTCTCTTTCTGAATGGTGATAAATTTTGACGGAGTCAATTTGTCGATAGTAGCTCCCTCACGATATATCAATAGTTTATGAAAATAGACGCGTTGATATGCAGGGTCGTATGTGACACTTATTTCCGAATAGTTTTGTACACCTTTGGTAGTAAGTAATTGATAGGCATAATGTCGGTAACTGGTTTGATTTTTTAGATGGTCTTGTTTGTCAATGATTAGATAGAGCAGCCCATCAGATGTTTTCCCTTTATATTGGTCAATATTTAATTCCGGATCGACCTCAATCTTTTTGACCCAGTGAGGACTTGGTTGAGTGTTTATTTGGCAATAAGAATTGCTAATTGGCACATATAAAATGAAAATAAACCAGGGTAGAATAATCTTTATCATAAAAAGTTCAAAAAAATCGGAAGTTCAACTATACCGACTCAGTTCTAAAAAATTAAGTAAAAAACAATAATTAAAAAAACATGCTTTATAAGCATAATAGAATTTGTAAAAACGTAAACATAACTTATTTATGAATTAGTTATTGTTGCTTCAGGTAACTATTTCTATATATAGTATTTTAAAAAAAATCTGAGCTAATCACAATTCTTTATCAATCTCATATAAAACCGAACGACATCTTTAAACTCATCGACTGGGATATTTTCATTCATACCATGTATTGCCTTTATATTATCCGGATTCAGACGAATGGGAAGAAACCGGTAAATATTGTCGCAAATTTCACTATAATATCGCCCATCGGTAGCACCGGTTACCAGGTTAGGGACGGTGATTACATCCGGGAAAATTTCTTTTATCGATTGATTAATGATGGCATAGCCTTCGGAATCGGTGCTGGATACCGTACTCGCCTCACTATGAAAGTCATTTAAAGTAATTTGAATTCTGTCATCATCAATTATTTCCTTCACCCGATGGATTAGATTTTCAATCGTTAAACCGGGAAGAATTCTGAAGTTGACGGTAGCTGTTACCTTGGTGGAGTTGGTGTTGTTAGTAAAATCACTGTTAAATATTGTTGGAACCATGGTTGTTTGAATCAAGGCCCTGTCCGCCTCGGATTGCTGAAAATTTCCTATAATCACCGATGTGAACAAGTCGCTATTTGCAAAAATCAATTCATCCTGAAATCGCATTTCAGGACCAACATGCCTCAGAAATTGTCGCAAAGGTTTTGTGATTTCCGGGGGAAATGGATTGCTTTCTAATTTAGTTTTCGCTTTATCGATTACAATGCTGGCTACTTCTGCATTTGTCATAGAAGAACTACCTCCACCCAACTCAACTGAGAGCCGTATCGAAGCAAATCCCTTTTCGGCTATCCCGATCTGGGCGACATCTGTGAGTACACCGGGCACCAAACCTCGTGCTATAGTATATCCTTCATTCAGAACGAATTCAGCCTCAATTCCTTCTTTATTCAAATAGTCAACAATTGCCCGGGCTCCATTCAGTCCACCAATTTCTTTATCATGACCAAATGCGAGATAAATTGTTCTGTCTGGCTCAAAGCCTGATGAAACCAACTGCTCAACAGCTTCCATTATTCCAACTACACCTACCTTATCATCCACAGCCCCACGACCCCACAACATTCCGTTTACTATTTTTCCCGAATAGGGTGGGGCAGTCCATCTTTCGAGATCTTCTTCCGGCACCGGTACTACATCCATATGTGCAACCAAAACTACCGGTTTAAGTGATTTATTCTTTCCTTCCCATTTATATAGTAAGCTGAAATTATTGATTAATTTCTTCTGTAGAATCAACGAAGTCAGGGGATAGGTTGCCGTGAGAAAATCATTGAATTTATAGAATTCTGTGCTGTCAAACTCTAATGGTTTTCCCGGTGATATTGTTTTTATTCTAATCGCTCTTGCCAAATGATGAATAGCAGAATCACTGATATCAATTTTCTCTGCCGGTAAATAATTGATTTGTTTTGATTTAAGAGTTATTGTATTAAAAAGCAGATATGACACAAAAGCAACAAGAAAAAAAACGATAAAGGAAAGTACCTTTTTAAACATTGGTTTTTGGCGTATTTAATTCGCGAAAAAATTTCAATAAAACTATAACATTAAAACAAAATGAAACAGGAATTTGCAATGGATTCTTAGATTTGTGTGCTTATGTACGATTAAATTTTAAATCATGAAATATTCTATCGTTTTACTTTTCTACTTACTCTTCTTTTTTCAGCAACAGGGGTTCACCCAACCAAAAGTAAAAGAAATTGAAAAATATATAGAAAAAGCCAGGAAGGACTGGGGGATTCCCGGTATGTCAGTGGCCATTGTTAAAGATGGGGAGGTCTTTTCTAATCGAGGATATGGAGTATTGAAAGAAGGTGAAAATCAACAAGTTGATGAACAAACACTTTTCGCTATAGCTTCGAATACCAAGGCTTTTATTGCATCTTCAATTGGAGTTCTGCAGGATGAGGGTAAGCTGAATTTAGCGGATAAAGTTCAGAAATATATCCCGGGATTCCAGCTCTACGACAGCTATGTTTCAAATGAAACGACCATCGCAGATTTGCTCTGTCACAGGGTGGGATTGGGTACCTACAGTGGAGATGTGATTTGGTATAAAACGAATTTTACCGCACAAGAAGTTGTTGAAAAGGTCAGGTTTGTACCACAGGATTATGGTTTCAGAAATGGGTATGGGTATTCAAATCTCATGTTTATTACTGCCGGTGAAGTGATCAGAGCTGCAGCCGGTGTAACATGTAATCAATTTGTGAAAGAACGGTTTTTTCAGCCACTGGGAATGAATCGTACCATAACTTCTACAAATGATCTTAATTTAAAAGGAAACTTTGCTACACCTCATAAACCCATCAATGAAATCAATCAATCTATTGATTGGGTTAACTGGGACAATATGGGTGCTGCTGGAGGTATCATCTCATCTTCAGAAGATATGGCGAAATGGTTGATTTTTCAATTAAATAGCGGCGTATGGGAAAATGATACAATTCTCAACCCTTCCATTCAAAACATCCTCTGGACGCCACATAACAATTATATCGTCAGCCTGAATTCTAAAAAAAGCACTCCCGGCACTAATTATAAGGGCTATGGATTGGGTTGGGGAACAAGCGATTATTTTGGGAACAGGTTGATCACCCACGGTGGTGGTTATGATGGGATGTACTCCCAGGTTGTGCTGGTTCCTGAACAGGGACTTGGGATCGTAATTCTAACCAATACCATGAAAAGTATCGCGACGCCATTGAGAAATTATATCATCAACGCATTTATTGAAAAAGACGTACAGGACTGGTCAAAAGAAGCTTTGGAAAAACTACCCTCGCAAAACTCTATGCAAAGGAGAATAGTAGCTCAAAAAACTGCCAGGGTGATGGATACAAAACCATCATTTGAATTGAGTGAGTTTTCTGGAGATTATCATACGGACATGCTGGGGCCGATTCATATCGTACAGGAAAATAATCAGCTACTGTTGAAGTTTGACAATGCACCAGATTTATCGGCGAAACTTGAGCATTGGCATTACGACACATGGGAAATAAAATGGGATAAAGTCCATGCCTGGTTTGATTTTGGTACAATTCAATTTCATCATGATAACAATATGAAGGTTACCGGTTTTGAATTTGATGTGCCTAATAATGATATTTTCTTCGATGAATTAAAAGTCACCAAATCCAATTAATCCACTACTGATGAATTTAACCACCTTAGATATTTCCATAATTTTTGGCTACCTGATTTTAACTATTTTCCTCGGTTTCTGGATTTCTAAAAGAGCCAGTAAAAACCTGGATTCCTATTTTCTGGGGGGCAAATCTATGCCATGGTACCTGCTGGGGTTATCAAATGCATCAGGGATGTTTGACATCACAGGCACCATGTGGATGGTCGCGATTCTTTTTGTTTATGGGGTAAAAAGCACTTTACTTCCATGGCTTTGGCCGGTTTGGAACCAGGTTTTTCTTATGATTTTTCTGGCCATCTGGATGCGAAGATCAAACGTGCTCACAGGTGCTGAATGGTTGAGAACCAGGTTTGGCAACGGTATGGGATCAAAGCTCTCTCACATCAGTGTGGTTGTGTTTGCACTGGTTGCGGTCATCGGATTCATTGCCTATTCATTTGAGGGGATCGGGAAATTTGTCGTCATGTTTTTGCCATGGGATCTAAGCACAACCCTGGCCGGAGTTGACATATCTTCCGAGCATATGTATGCATTGATCATCATGAGTTTTACCACACTTTATGTGGTAAAAGGAGGGATGTATAGTGTGGTAATTACTGAAGTACTACAATTTTTAGTAATGACCGTTGCTTGTATCATCATTGGAGTAATCGCCATGAAGCTGGTATCTGCCGAACAAATTGACGCAGTGATTCCGGCAGATTGGAAGAGCCTGACTTTTGGATGGAAACTGGATCTCGAATGGACAAAGTTCTCTGAACATGTTAATCGGGCATTGAATGATAAAATTTCAAGTGACGGGTATGAATTGTTCAGCATTTTTATAATGATCGTGATACTGAGAGGCATTCTTGTCAGTATTGCGGGACCGGTACCGGGATATGATATGCAGCGAGTACTGGCGGCGAAAACGCCCAAAGAATCTGCTTTGATGAGCGGTTTGGTATCGCTGGTTTTGTTTATCCCAAGATATCTAATGATCGCGGGATTAGGGGTTATCGCCCTTGTTTACTTCAATCCGGATACCTTGTTTAGCGAAGGGGCCCTGGATTTTGAAAAGATTCTTCCCTTCGCTTTATCAAACTTTATACCAACAGGTGTTCTGGGAATCATCTTGGCCGGACTTATTGCAGCTTTCATGTCAACTTTTGCCGCCAATGTGAATGCGGGTCCGGCATATATAGTCAATGACATTTATAAGAAATTTATTAATCCCAACGCCTCGAACAAGACCTTAATTAGAATGAGTTATTTATCATCAGTACTGATGGTGGTCATTGGGATTTCGGTAGGATTTTTCGTGACCAGCATCAACGATATACTCCAATGGATCACCGCAGCGCTTTTTGGTGGTTATGCCGCAGCCAATTTCCTGAAATGGATTTGGTGGAGATTCAACGGCTACGGATATTTTTGGGGGATGGTAGCCGGATTGTTTGGATCCCTTTTAGTGCCAAAGGTGTTTCCGGATATGTCCATTATCTATGCCTTTCCACTGGTTATTTTACCAATTTCCACTCTTGGAAGTTTATTGGGAACCTTGCTGACCAAACCGGATGACGAGCAAGTACTGATGAGCTTTTATACAAGTGTAAGACCATGGGGATTCTGGGGGCCGGTTTATGAAAAGGTTAAAGCTCAGGACCCTGGATTTGAAAGAAATAAATCATTTAAAAGGGATATGTTCAATTCTTTGGTGGCAGTAATCTGGCAAATGATGCTTATTCTCATACCGATTTACCTTGTAACCAGAGAATATATGAGCATGACAATTGCGATTGGGATATTATTGATCACCATGGCAATTTTAAAAGTAAATTGGTATGATAAGCTTGAGGAGGATTAGCGAGTACGCATGACAATGTGTAACTACCATTCAAAATCAGTCTTTTATTTTAAATCGTACGTTGCTCGGTCGCTATTGTATTGCGACCGAAATCTAAGCTCATACAACGAACCTTGGCCTGAGGCTTACAGGCCATTGCAAGGTGGTCCATTCAGCCTATGTATTTTTTTGGTGACCACGATGTACAATTTAACCCAGTCGCTCGGTTGCACCGAGTGACAATTATCTTTTTATTGAAAATGGGATGTGGATATGTGAATATTCATCACTCGCAGAATGCGAACGATTGTCGAAAGGATCCCAGGATATCACGGAAGATTTTAGGATTCCTTTATTTTTTCAAGAGTTGAGGACATATCAACAATGGGAGATGGAATTTGTATGCCATCCAATTGAAGCTTAATTATATCACGGGCTTCTTCAAACTTCGTCTTGTTTTCTTTACGAATGGGCTCGGAAGGAGGAAGGATTATCTTTAATGCGTCAACTTGTACCCCGTTTTTCCAGAAGCGATAGCAAAGGTGATTTCCCCTTGCCAATCCGGTATTGCCCACAAAACCTATGGTTTGACCTTGTTGTACTTTTTTCCCGGGACGCATACCTGATGCAATTTTACTCATGTGAAGGTATTGCGTGGAATAGGTAGAATTATGTTTCACTTTCACAAAGTTGCCATTAAACTTTGAGTACCTGGCTTCGACAATTATACCATCACCAACAGACCTGATTGGAGTTCCTCTGGGGGCCGCGAAATCAGTTCCTCGGTGAGACTTCCATCTCTTTTGAACCGGATGAAACCTGTTTCCTGAATATCGAGAACTAATGCGTGTGAAATCAAGCGGGTATTTTAAAAATGCTTTTCTCAAGCTATTTCCCTTCTCGTCAAAATAATCTATGCCGCTTCCCTGGTCAAAGTAATACGCATAGTAGTCATTGCCGAAATGCTGAAAGTAAATACCTTTAATCTTTCCAATACCAATGGCTTCTCCTTCAACCTGCTTCTCTTCATAAATCATTTTGAACCTGTCTCCTTTTTGCAATCGAAAGAAATCAATTTGCCATGCAAATACATCTACGAAATCATTAGTCAGCTGTGGGCTGGCTCCCAAGTCAGACATGGATACGGCCAAGGACATTTCAATGATTCCCGCTAATTCTTTTTCTACAACCACAACCTCCTTCTCCACCTTCTCAACACTCACCGAATCATCAAGATTGAAGACCACATATTCGCTTGGGCTTGGTTCGTAAATCATTGCCTTGGCAGTACGCATTGAATCGGGGTAGCAGATCATTGTGTATTTACGATTTGCAACCATTTTCCGAACGTCAAAAACTGATTTTGAAGAAATGGCTAGCTGGTGTATTTTCAGGTTTGAGACATTATAGCCTTCCAGAATACTGGAAAGATTTTGATTTCTTTTGATGTGATCTTCGATGACCACCATTGAATCGACTACCATACCAAAAAGTATAGTTGGTTCAAAAATTTCAATTACCGTGGAATCAATTGAGGCAAGCTCAGCATCCATTTCCATGGACCTGTTTTGGAGATTAGTACTGATTTTTCCAATTACGAAATAACCAACCACTGCGACAACAATCACTAACACCCCTACTAAAATTCCCCTTTTCATGCTGCAAAGATCAATTATTAATAACTATTCACAAAATTCTTATTTATTTAATGAAAGTCCTCTGGATAATAATTCAGTAACACGTCCATGTCCGATGTATTATTGCCCTATAAACCTTATCTCAATCGCTCGGTTGCACAGAATGATATTTATCTAAATTTGTGAAGAGATTTAAAGGGCTTATGTGTCGATTATTATCATTTGTAGAATAAAAGCGTTTGGTCGGAAATTTCTTCAATTGACTGTAGGCACCCATTGCAATACGTACCTACTTTTGCCAGCATACGAATAGTTTCGTTAAGTTTATCTACTGAAGGAATGTTAAATTTGCTGTGGTATATTAGTTTGTCTCCCGGAATTTGAGTTATTGAGTATTATCCATTTTCAGCAGGAAGGCTTGTAATTTGTTTTATGGAGATTTTTTATTTTCATTTAAACCTTTGTACAGCCCAATAAATAATCTGCAATGGATAGAGAACAATTTAACGACAAAGTAAAAGAGCTATTTAAGGTTTATGATCAGACCATCAATAGGGAAAATATAAAGCAGGATGACGGAAATGGTATTTATGACCGGTATGTTTATCCTGCGATTACGAGAGATCATGTGCCTGTTTTTTGGGAGTATGATTTGAATTATCAGACAAATCCGCATTTGATGAAACGCCTGGGTGTAAATACAACCTTCAATGCCGGGGCAATAAAACTGAATGGAAAATATCTCATGGTTGTCAGGGTAGAAGGCTTTGATGTGAAATCTATTTTTGGTGTTGCTGAAAGTCCCAATGGTGTGGATCATTGGAAGTTTTGGGATCATCCAATCGTAATGCCGATGACGGATGATCCTGAAATGAATGTCTATGATATACGGCTGACTCATCATGAAGATGGCTGGATTTATGGATTATTTTGTGCTGAGAGAAAAGATAACTCTCAACCCAATGATTCATCTGCCGCTTTGGCAAGCTGCGGAATAGCAAGGACAAAAGATCTCAAAACATGGGAACGACTACCCGATTTGAAATCCAATGCAGCCCAGCAGCGTAATTGCGTTTTGCACCCCGAATTTGTCAATGAGAAATACATGATATATACACGGCCACAGTCAGCTTTTATCGAAACTGGCGACAGTGGGATTTGCGTAGGTTTTTCTGAAAGTATGGATAATGCCATAATTGATGAAGAAACCATGATGGATCCCAGAAAATACCATACAGTAAAAGAAGTGAAAAATGGCCAGGGCCCACCACCGATTAAAACAGAAAAAGGATGGATGCATTTGGCTCATGGTGTGCGGCGAACTGCAGCGGGACTGAGATATACACTTTATTTACTGATGACTGATCTGAAAGAACCATGGAAAGTTATCAAAAGACCATCCGGCCATTTTATTGAGCCACTGGATGATGAGCGGGTAGGGGATGTCTCTAATGTCGTCTTCAGCAATGGTTGGATACTCAACGATGACGGAACAGTGTTTATCTATTATGCTTCTTCGGATACGAGGATGCATGTTGCCACAACAACTATTGAAAAATTGCTTGATTATGTGCTTAACACACCGGAGGATGCAGGTAGGACACAGCTTTGTGCCGAGCAACGCGACACAATGGTAGAAAACAATTTGAATATTTTAATAAATGTGTTTCCTGAAATTGAGTTGTAATCAGTTTGATGGCGTGCGTTTTCAATATTTACCAGTTCGATCGCAATTGCATTGCGATTGAAATCTTAGTCCGGCATTTGAAATGCGAATTATGCCCTCAATACAAACCAAAAGGAAACAATTTTTCGTGGTTGAGGTCATTGCAGATATTTAGATGAAAGGAAACTCAAAGTCCGAATACACCTCAGCAGAAGTATCACAAGATTACAAATCCCTGAAGACTCATTTATTTTATAGATAGGCATGTATTGCAAATGCGAGTCAGATAGCACAATTACTCTTCAATCAACTCATAACCGAGATTGATGCCTTTTTCTTCTGCTGGTATTCCCTTTTTCATCCATGAAGGTTCCTTGGTATTTTTTAGATAATAATCAAAATACTGCATCATGCGAATATCAAAATCAACTTGGTTTTGTCGTTTTAATGGCCAATGAGGTTCACCCGGATAATTCAGCATCCAGGAAGGTTTGTTCAATCTGCGCATGGCGACAAACAATTCTATCCCCTGGTACCAGGGGACATGGCCGTCCGCATCATTGTGCATAATCAGCAATGGTGTATTGATTTTATCCACAAAGAAGATAGGAGAATTCTCAATAAACCTCAGTGGATATTCCCACAGTGTACCACCAATTCTGCTCTGAGTATGTTCGTACTGAAACATCCGGCTTAGGCCTGTCCACCATCGAATACCTCCATATGCGCTGATCATATTTGCTACCGGCGCTCCGGCTTCTGCTGCTGCAAACATATCCGTCTTTGTGATCAGGTAGGCGATTTGATAACCTCCCCAACTATGCCCCTGCACGCCAATATGGTCTTTGTCAATAAAACCCTCATCAATCAGTTTGGTTACGCCCGGAATAACCGAATTATAGCAGCTTTCGCCGGGATAGCCTATTCGATAATAAACATCAGGATTAAAGATTACATAGCCATTGCTTACGTAAAGCGCATAATTTATCGTTGAACGTTCGGGTTTTGGATACCTGTGGTTGTGGAGATTTTGCGAACTTTTCTCATAAAAATTTACGATCATCGGGTACTTTTTTGATGGGTCAAATCCTTCCGGTTTAAAGAGCATTCCCTCCAGTGCATTTCCATCGAGGCTTGTCCATTTGAAAATCTCAGCGCTTCCCCAGCTATATTGTTTTTGCTGAGGGTTTGCATCACTTATCTTTTTTGATTGTCGAAAAGAAATATCTGAAAGCATCAAATCAGGGAATTGCACAAAACTTTGTATTGTATAAATCAATTCTTTCGATTTCAGCGCTTTTACCGGTCTCGAATATTTATATGCATCTTCCATCAATTGGACCATCCGCCCGGGTTTTCTTATGCCCAATTGAGCATAACCCTCTTCCCTGGAGATTTCATTATATGTATGAAGTAGCAATGGCTCCTTCGGATTGATGTACCTGTCCCGATGATCTAATTTTAAATAGCGATATACCTTTCTTTCATTTCTTCCATTGGTTAAGTTCACCGGATCCTTCTGTCCTTTTGGATCAATCAGCCAGATGTCATAGCGGTCGTAAATCAGGATAAATTCATCATTTTCTGTCCAGCCGGCAATACCGTATGGCGGAGGTGGAGTTGGAGCATCATGAATTTCATGGGTAAATTGAACATTTATTTGGTCGGTTAATTTAACCTTTTTTCCAGTGGAAAAAGCATAGGAATACCATGCTGAATCCTGGGTATCGATCCAATAGAAATAGTTGCCTTTTGGTGACAGATCAAAAGAATAACTCCGTAAATTTTCTTCAAATATTTTCCGGTTTCCGGTTTGTAGATCAATTTGATAGAAATCGTTGCGTAAAGGGGTTCCTTCCCACGAATTGTATCTTTGATAGTGATCATTCGCTAATCCGACTGCATTGGTGCTATTGCCTTCGTCAGCCAATAAAACATTCGGAATTTCCATATTGGAAAATTGAATTATATTGAAATCCGATGGATTGAACCAGTATTGATAAGCCTTCTTTTTGTCTTGTTCAAGTTCAATGTTTTGTTGTGTGTGCAATCTTTCGTCTTTGTAGCTCCAGACCTCCACATTGACAATTTCTTCTTCCAGAAGTGTGGTATCAGGTAGTAAAGGTTCGGGGCTGATGCCAAAAAATAGTCGTTCGCCATTCTGGGAAAAAAATACACTATCATGTTCGCTGATCAGCCAATTTTTCTTGAGTACTGAATGCGTTGTATCTGCGACCAACCGGGCCGAATCCATTTTTTCATTCCAGTAGTATAGCCCATGATATCGAATGGTATGTTTTGCCGTATCGGGATCTGCCAGAAAAGCAACTTGTGATCCATCTTCACTTAAAGCTAATTTCTTGTATTTCGCATCTTTCCGGAATAGTGGCTTCAATATCTCCTTTTTACAATCGAATTTATATACACCTGCGTGAAAAGTGCTGTCGCCCGAACTATGAAAAACCAACTGATTTCCATATTTAGAAAATTTATAATCAAGCACAAATCTGAATGTATCCTGTTTTGCAGATTCCAACGATCTTACAATTAGGGTAAATCCGTTTTCATCATTGTTCAATTTTCCAATCACCTTCAAGCTATCCGCAAGCGTACTATCTTCGGGGATTTTAACAGGATCCAGCAAATAAGCCAGGGTTCCTGACCATTCTTTTGGAAGTGCAACTGATTTGACGTTTGGGATTTTCTCAAGTTTCAGAGATTTCAAATTGTAAATAGCCAAGGTGTCTTTCGGCAATTCGTCATCATCTACTTTTCTTCTTCTCATACTTTTTACAGTATCAAAAGGAGCTGTAATTTTAAAAACCAGAAAATCTGAATTCCATGAAAATTCAGTGCTTTTTGCCCGTTCAAAAGTAATTTGTTCAGTACCATTTCCACTATACAAATTTACTACTGGATCACCCTGGCCGGGTTGGATTTTATAGCTTATCCACTTTCCGTCATTGGTGATTTTTGTTTCTCCAATCGTATTCCAAAAATCGTAGCTATTGTGATCAAGTGGCTTTTTAGTGGATTGGGCAACTAATTCAATTTGAAACAAGCATAAAAAAATCGCGAGTAAATACTTCATAGTAAATATTTTAGTGCTAAAAAATTGTGGGAGTTTTGGCATCATAAAAATGATTAAATCGAAAATAGCAAACAAGTTGTGCTATAAATAATTATATTAATACCTAAACTGAGCGATTTAGGGAAGATGAGAAGTGCTAAGAGATTGAGAATAAAAAGTTTATAAAAAACGCAGGAATACCCAAGGGGTCTTACGAGTATTTTTAGAAGTCTTTTTAACTCAATACATTAGTGTTTATTGCTTTCATAAATTACTCAATTTAGGTAATGAGTTGTTTGCTTATGCTAAAATTATTGACCCGAACCATATTGCCACTTCTGTTATGTTCATTTATATGGACCTCCATCATTGCTGACCCTGGCAAAATTGTAGAATTAGAAAAGAGATTAGCCAAAGCAACAGATACGACCAGGATAAATATATTAAATGAACTTTCAGGATTATATGCAAGCTCTGACCTGATTCATGCCGATAGTCTCGCAAGGGAAGCATTGAATTTATTAGATCATATGAGTTACCCGGAAGGTAAGATTATAAATTTTAACCACCTAACCTACATTAAGGGTTCACTAGGCAAATATGATATTGGATTGGATTTTTCAAAAAGGCAATTCACCTAAGTGAGCAACTTGACAACAAACAACTTTTGGCGGAAAGTTATGATAAATTGTTTACGCTTCTTTTTCAGAAAGGAGACAATGCGGAAGCAAAGATCGCAGCAGAAAAAGCCCTTGAAATTTCAAAAGAGTTGAAATCGGAAAGACTAATCGCCAAATCTTATGATAATCTTGGAATTCTTAAAGGTATAAAAGGATTACATTCTGAGGCGATTGAATATTTCATGAATTCTCTGCAGTACTATGAAGATCTCGGCGATGACTCAAAAACCGGTCTTGCCTTGATGCATCTTGGGCATACTTTTGAGTTGGCAGGAAACTATAACAAGGCCTTGGAGTATTTGAAAAGATCGCTTGAGATTAACAAAAAAACAAGTAATAAATACAGTGAAGGCTGGTCTTTAGTAAATATTGGAGTAGTGTATAGTAGATTGAATCAGACCGATACCGCTCTGCAGTATTATAAAAATTCACTAGCTATTGCCGAAGATATTAACAATCATAGATTAATACTTACCTGTCTTGACAATATAGGAGGAAAGTACTCATTGAAGAACGATTTTGAAACAGCGAATTCCTATTTGAAACGAGCCTATCAATTGTCCAAAGCGTCCGGGCAAAACTCCAGAACAGTTTATATAACTGGTAATTTGGCTGAAAATTTTTTATACATGGGCCAGTTTGACTCTGCAAAAATCTATGGAGAGCAACAACAGGAATTAGCAATTTCGAGCCAGTTGATTTCTGAACAAAAAGTAGCCTATTATATACTGGCGCAGATCTATGATAGTTTAGGAGATTATAAAAGTGCCCATAGGTCATTGTTGGACTACATTACAGTTAATGACACGATTTTCAACAGGCAAAAATCGGAACAAATTGAAGCGCTGAGAGAATCTTATGAAGCTGATAAAAAAGAGCAAGAGATTCGTGCCCTTAAAACCATAAATGAAACTGCCAGGTTAAAAAACAGAACATATGCTACAATAGCCATTTCATTTTTAATTCTTGGGGGATTATTGTATTACGTTCAGCGACTTAAAGCGAAACGTGATCGCTTGCTTCTCGAAAAAGAAAAAGAAGTTGATCGAATGAAATCTCGATTCTTTGCCAATATCTCTCATGAATTTCGGACACCACTCACCCTGATTCTCGGCCCCCTTGATAACCTGATCTCAAAAATTGAGCAAACAGAAATAAAAAAGCAATTAAAGGTAATGCAGCGAAATGCCGGAAGATTGCTCGATTTGGTTAATCAGCTATTGGATCTGTCAAAAATAGAGTCAGGAAAGCTGCAACTAAATATTACAAGGTCAGATATCATCCAGGTCATAAAAGGGATTTCAATGTCTTTTCACTCCATTGCTGAACAAAAGCAAATAAATCTGGAATTAAATATTTCCCCGGAACACCTTGAAATTGGCTTTGATAAAGCAAAATTTGAGACAATTTTAACCAACCTGCTATCAAACGCTTTTAAGTTTACACCGGAAAAAGGAAAGTTAACCATTGATTCAAATGTTATTAAGAATCCCAATAAACCGGGAGGTCGTAAATTTCTCAGAATAATTGTTACTGATAATGGAACCGGTATTCCGGGGAAAGACATCAATCAAATCTTCAATCGTTTTTATCAATCGGATACAAACCAATTATTGCAACAGGAAGGCTCAGGTATTGGCTTGGCTTTGACCAAAGAACTGGTAGAACTTCATGAAGGCAAAATTACTGCTAAAAGCAAGGTGGGAGAGGGTACTCAAATCACTGTTGACATTCCTGTTGACCTTCAATTTTTAAAATCTGAAGTTGCTGTTGAACATGGTAAAGTCCACGAAAAGTTAATTGAAACCCATGAGAGAACCGATATCCCCAACGGGGCTTTAAAAGTCGGAAATCCGGCAGTTTTATTAATTGAAGATCATGAAGATGTACGAGCCTATATTCATGAAATTCTCAATGACACATTTAATGTGATTACAGCCAGCGATGGTGAGGATGGCATTGCTAAAGCGATGGAATTAATACCCGATCTAATTATTTCAGATGTCATGATGCCTAAAAAAGATGGCTATGAAGTATGCGGAATACTGAAAAATGATGAAAAAACCAGCCATATTCCGATAGTATTATTGACTGCCAAATCCGATACGGACGACAAAATTGAAGGATTACAAACGAAGGCTGATGATTATATTACCAAACCATTTGTGCCCAGGGAATTATTGGTACGAATAGAAAACCTGATTGCGTCACGCAAACTTTTGAAAGAAAAATACAAAAAGGAAGATGTTCTCAGGCCAAAGGAGATTGCAACGAATACTGTTGATGAAAAATTCCTCAACCGGTTGATTGAAATTGTGGAGTATCAAATGAGCGATGAAAAATTTGGTGTAGAGCGACTGGGAATTGAAATGGGAATGAGCCGGTCACAATTACACCGGAAACTAACAGCATTGCTCGGTCGGGGGCCGAACCAATTCATCAAAAATTTCAGATTGCAACGAGCGCATGACCTGCTAAAACAAAAGGCTGCAACGGCCTCTGAAATTGCTTATCAGGTAGGCTTTAGCAGTCCATCCTATTTCACCAAATGCTTTCATAAAAAGTATGGATACCCACCTTCGGAAATCCACGCGCAGCCTCTTAACACTTCTGTGAAATAGGTAGAAAAGTATTCAAAAACTATAAAAAACTGCCTTTTTCGACAATATTTACAGCATATGCGACAAATGTGATAGGTACTCAAAGGTTTTAAAACCCACCTTTAGCTAAAGTTTAAATCCAACTACTAACTAAAATTATAAAACCATGAAAAATTCCATTGAAAATCATTCGTTTAAAGTTTTCTTATTTATTCTTATCTGGGCGATATCCATTTCTTGTAGTAAAAAAGAGGAAGATATTTTGCCGATAACTGATGGTCCACAATTGAAAGAAGATGTTGCTAAACTTGATCTGAAAGGCAATGAAGGAACAGCAGAATTAATTACCGATGCCACTGCCGTAACCGAGATCAGCAACGGATATAAACTGGAAGGCTCCATTGGCGCCAAAGTAGAAATCGAAGGCACTTTCGACATTGCCAAAGGCAATTTTGTTTTTACCGTAGATGGAAATGGAAATATAACCAAAATCACGGGTGAAGGTACAGTTGATTTTCCAAATGTGGGTGTTTTCAAGAAAATTCGCGAGTCTTTCGCATGGGAAAAGATCAAATCTCATATCGAATATGAAAAGGGGAGTTTTTATAAGGACACATATAATACGGACATTCCATTAAACGATGACAGATACTATTTTCATTTTCAGGTATTTGATCAGAATGATGAAGAGGGATTTACGTTAAAGCATCTCGGGAATCTGATCGTTTACAACTTCACGGATTTTTATCTGGACATCAATGATCCGGCTGTATTCTTTAAGATGCAGCTGTGGAAACCAGGCTCCGGCTCGAAATCAGAAGCGACCAGTGTGGCGAAAAAATTATTCGCAAAATTGAAAGCCACCGGAAAAGCAGCAGTAGAATATGCAAGTGCCCCGGGCATAGTGATCGGAATTTCAAATCAGGCTACAATTAACTCAAGCAGCTACGAATTCAGCAAACCGGAAATATTCCAGGAATTATATGGATATAGTGGCTTTGATGAAATTGGATCTAACGGGTATATTAAATTAAAAAATATACCAATACCGGAAACAGTCATTTTAAGATTCACAGGAGATATGTATGTCCACGGGCCACTCGAAAAAGGCGGTCCTGCTCCGGGAAACATAATTGATGACGGACAAAATGCCTTTGTTGACTGGTTCAATGAAACTGAGCTGGGGCCGGTATCAAGAACCATCAATGGTTCCATGGATTTCGGGGGCAAAGGGATTGGTTTTGTTTTTGGAATATTGAACGGAATTGATGAGGCGCTTGGATATGATGTGTTAAGTAATGAAGCCAATTTCGATCTGTTGGGGGCAGCCTATCAGGAGCAAAGCGCTGGAGAAAAAGGAGAAGCAACTTCATTTGTCCGCTTTGGGGGGGAATTTAGGACTCCGATTCTCTCGGCTTTTTTCGGAGAATCAATTTCCAGGTTTATTCCCGCTTCAGGCGCTACAGGTTTCTTATACTTTAACATTGAAGACAATCTGGATAATTGGTCTATTTTTATCGAAAATAATGCAGAAATTAATGTTCCTGTGATCGGAAATATAGAATTTTCCAATAGCTATTTCCTGGTTAGCAAAGATGGAATATTCACAGAAGGTCATCTTGGCCTGCCCGAATATGATGGTGTTTTCAAATTTGATCAAAAGATCAGCGGGTCCATACGGCCTGATAGGTATGATCTTGAAAGCGAATATAATAAAGAGATAAATTTGCCAAATGGCATAAGATTGACTTCAAAAAACACCTATCTGAAAATATCCAGCAAAGATGGGTTGAATATGGAAGGATCTACAGAACTTCCCTTAGGAGTTGTTAGCGCTGAATTCAAAGCTGCTTTTACCAATGAAGAGGTATCATTTGAAGGTGAATTTTCAGAGGGCCTCGATCTTGGTTATGGATATGATCTCCCTTCACGATCGATGACTTTTATGACATCAACTGATCCTGACAAAGGTATTTCTTATGCCGGAGAAATGGATGTTCCTCATATTGGGTACAATAAAGTGACAGGGGCCTATAATATTTCGGATTTTAGTTTTTCCGGAGAGGTGGATCGCACTATAGATTTTGCTGGAGTTAATCTTCCTATTTCAAATGGTCAATTGTCTCTGAATAACACCGGGATGGAATTGAACGGAAAATTCTCATTACCCTATGGGTTGAAAACAGCTCAAATGGCAGGCAGCATCACAAAAGAAGAGATTAAAATGTCAGGCACCATGGCATCAAGTATAAAAATCGCTGGAGTAAACTTTGCATTTTCAAATTCCTTTATAAATGCCAGCTCAATATCCGGTGTAAAAATGGGTGGCAGAATTAACCTAAAACAGTTTTCAACTAATGTAACAGGAGCCATCAATCCAAATGGAACGTTCAGAATGACAGGATCCTATACTCATAAATCCAAATTTTTAGTAACAAAAATCAATGTTGTTGTTACTCAATCAGCAGTAAGCCTTTCCGGAACAGGGACAATTTATGGGGCATTTGGGAACAAACTTGCTTCAGGTAAGGTGACATTTCAACCTAATTGGGCAGCAGGAACTGTAAAGGCGTGCATCAATGGATATTGCGTTAATCTTTGATAATAACTAGTTGGATTAAAAGCCATTCATGCAATATTTCATTGTGTGGGTGGTTTTTTCATCATTTCAATTTTCTGGCTGTTCAATAAAGTTTAATCTAAATTTCACGTGGAAATATCTCCGTACGTTTTAACTGCCTACTCCCGGGCAACATTATTTATCATTCCATTGAAAAGGAAATAGTGAAAAGGTAAAACGGAGTACCAATAAAGTCGGCCTGCCACACCTGTTGGTCGGAATGTGGCTTTCTGATGTAAATAATTATTATTATCGATTTTAAACTCGAGCCATGCCTCTCCCGGAAGTTTCATTTCTGCATATAAAAGCATTCGCCGGTTTTCACGGTCTGCAAGTAAAACCCGCCAAAAGTCCAGTGCATCTCCCGGATTTATAGAATCAGGGTTGGTACGGCCTCTCCTCAACCCGACACCTCCGATCATTTTATCCATAAACCCCCGCAATCTCCACAACCAGTTTGCATAATACCAACCGGTATCACCTCCAATGGACCAGATATTTTTTATTACTTTATCGACATCAGAAATTTTTCTTTTTTTAATATCTGTAAAACAGCCAAATTTCGGAACCTGGATATGTTTTGACAGTGATGTATCCATTCTACCGCTTACCATAGAATCTTTCCAACTGGATATCACTTCATTTTGTTGAATTCTCCGAAAGGCATTCTCAATGGCAGTATTAAAATCCAGCAGTTCAATATTCAGTATTTTCGCCAGATCATTTTGGTGGCAAATAATTGGAACGTCCATGCTATTAACAAGATTCAAAGCAAGTTTATACGACGCAGAGGTCACCAAATACAACCAGTATGGAGATAACACCGGTGACATCCATCGGAATACAACCACTCGTCTTTTTAAATTCCTGACCTTACCAAATTTGATCAACATCTCTTTATATGTTAATATATTTGGCCCACCGATGTCAAATCGCTGATTATAGGTGTATTCGTTAAACATAGACCTCGACAGAAATTGGATTACATTACGTATTGCTATTGGTTGAGATTTGGTCAATAACCAGCTAGGCGCAATAATAATTGGGAATTTTTCCACAAGATTCCGGATTATTTCAAAGGAAGCGCTTCCTGATCCAAGTATAATTCCGGCATTTAAAGCGGTAAAGTTGTATGCACCGTTTGACAAAATCTTTTCTACCATTTTTCTGGAATCCAGGTGTTTGGAAAGCTTATCTTCATTGACTATTCCGCCGAGATAAATCACATGTTTGACATTGGTTTTTTCAATTTTCTTCGAAAAATTGTAGGCAGTTACGGATTCCAGCTCATTAAAATTTTTTGTACTTGATGACATAGAGTGTATCAGGTAATAGGCGCCGTCAATATTGGTTGGGATATTGTCCAGCGTCTTTAATTTCAGAAAATCCACCTCGATAATTTGAACTTTATCTTCAAATTCCGGGTCGATGGTCATTCGATTTTTATCCCTAACAGAGCAGATCAATTCATGTCCCATATTGATCAATATGGGTAACAATCTTTTGCCAATGTAACCGTTTGCACCTGTTAGGAGGATTCTCATGAGGTGATCGTTTTTTATCTTCCTGAAGAATTAAATTTAACTATTAATGCGCTAAAAACCTTCAAGGATTCGGTTGCAAATGCTCTCTAATTGTTGAAATCAAAGATAAATCAGGCTAAAAATCCTTGAAGGTTTGGTTGCGAAAATTGATATCTATGCCCACATTGAATTTACGTTAAAAAATTGTGAGTTCCAATGCAAATAAAAAAACCTGGATATCGATAATTATATTTCCAGGTTTTTGCTTCTACGTTTTTCGAAAAGATATTATAACTCAGCCAGCTTAATATTTTTAAAATCAATACTCATGTTGCGGCCAGGATGCAACTGCAATCCTATCGGCCCTCTTTCTATAGCAGTATCTGAGTCATAGGTCAGTACTTTTTCGCCGTTAAGCCAGATAGTATAAACACTACCTTCAGCTTTCACCCTGATGGTATTCCAGTCTTTCAATTTCAAAAGTTCCTTTACGTTGGCAGCTTCTACCGGATATCCTTTACCTGGAATATAAGGAGAGCAAGTCATGTCTCTCTTCAATGAACCGGATTCGCCGATTTGAATTTGTTGCTTGTCAGTGCGTAAAAATATTCCGGAATCAATGGTGCCTTCACCAAAAAGAAAATCCATCTGGATGATGAAGTCCTTATATTCAGTTTTTGTCCATAATATAGAACCCTTTTTATCAGGGCCACTCTTAGCAGAAAGCATCCCTTTTTCAGCTTTCCACCATATATTTCCTTCCGGTGCTACCCATCCATCGAGATTTTTACCATTAAATATTTTTTTGAGTTTCGGGTCCTTTTCCTTCAAAGAAAAAGCTGAAGCAATTAGGATTGTGCAAATTGCCAATAAGGCAATGAGTTTGTTCATTTTCATGTTTTATTATTTTAGGATTTTATAATATCTATCGATAAAGTAACCAATAAATCATTCATTTACATTGATCAAAATAAAATAATTCAGTTGGCACGATTGGGTTTTTCTTTCGTTTTGAAAAGTACATGCTTTGCTGTAGCAATCAGTAGCCAGACTATTCCGAAACTAAATTGGCGGGGATCGCTCATGGCTAATCCTAAAATGAGAAAAATTATACCCAACGCCGAAAATGACAAAGTATTTTTAAAAAAATTCATGTGACTATGGATTGGAACCTAAATTAAAGTTAACAATCCTAAACTAAAAATTAAATCATTATTCATATTTTTTTGATAAAATTTTAAAATGAATAAAATCTGAATAGAAAGTGTATTTGTAAAAATGAATGTTTGAATTTTGATTAGTTAAATAATAAGAGGTTTTTCTTATAAAATTGTCCACAGTTGCTTAGATTCGAACAGTCAAATTGTAACAAAACATTTTTATTGAGTAATTTTTTGAAGGGAATAGAATTCACCCAAATTTTTTTATTATTACTTGCAAGATGCATGTTCTATCCATTGCGATAAATAGTTCTATTTGAGTAAAAAACGATTATTAACCCTGGTAACGATATAAGTAAATTATAAACAAAAAAGCTATGAAAATTCTAAACGAATCGCGACGTAATTTTATCAAATTATTAGGAATGATGGGCACTGGCGCTATGGTCGGTTGCAGCACAGATGAAAAAAAAGTAACTGAAGTTTCTGAAGGAAAAGACATAAAAGTTCCGGCCCGTCTTGCTGGGGCTCAATACATGGGAGATTTTGCAGCACCCAAAATAGAGACTGTCCGCTGCGCATTTATTGGAGTAGGATCTCGTGGTTCCGGTCATGCCCAGCAGATCGCTGAGATCGAAGGAACTGAAGTTGTTGCAATTTGCGATATATATGAAGACCTGGCTAAAAAGTCGGAGGCAAAATGTAAAGAAAAAGGAGGCGGTAAGCGACATGAGAATATCGCGCTTTATTATGGAGGTAAAGATCTGTGGAAGAAAATGCTGACTGAAGTGAAGCCGGATGCTGTTTTCATCTGCACACCATGGGTATTACATGCACCCATGTCAATAGAAGCAATGAAGCAGGGGGCTCATGCATTTTCAGAGGTGCCATTGTCATATAGCATTCAGGAAATGTGGGAAATTATCGACACATCTGAAAAAACTCAAAAACATTGCATGATGATGGAGAATGTCAATTACGGGCGCGAGGAATTGATATATCTAAATATGTGCAGACAAGGTCTACTAGGAGAACTGCTTCATGGAGAGGCTGCTTATATTCATGAATTACGGGGGCAAATGGATCAGGTAGAGCGTGGCACAGGTTCCTGGAGAACGTACCATTATGCAAAGCGTAATGGCAATCTCTATCCAACCCATGGATTGGGGCCGGTTGCACAATACATGAGTCTGGCAAGAGGTGAGGATAATTTCTCGAGAATGGTCTCATTTTCTTCTCCGGCCATTGGTCGAAAGGCTTATGCTGCAAAGCATTATGACAAAGAGCATAAATGGAATAAATTGGAATACAACGGAGGAGACATCAGCACTTCCATTATCAAAACGGCTCTGGGACGAACAGTGTTAGTTCAATGGGATGAGACCAGCCCCAGGCCATACACGCGACTGAACCTGATACAGGGAACAAAAGGTATTTTAGCCGGTTTCCCAAATAGAGTTGCCCTGGAAGGTGGGGTAGAAGGAGCTACTGAAAGTCACCATGAATGGGCAATGGGGGACCAATTAAATGCAATCTTTGAAAAATATGAGCATCCGCTTTACAAGAGACTCGGAGAGCTTGCCAGGAAAATGGGCGGGCATGGAGGTATGGATTTTATTATGCGTTACCGTATTATCGAATGTTTAAGAAATGGATTACCATTGGATCAGAATGTATATGAGAGCTGCTATTGGAGTGCTGTCGGACCGTTAAGTGAGGCGTCCGTTGCCCAGGATGGAACATCTCTGGAATTTCCCGATTTTACAAGGGGTGGGTGGAAGAATACCAAACCGCTCGCGATTATAGCATAAAGCAAGTTTAGAATAGCAATTAATTATTCAATAGGATGCTTTCAATGACCGGATAAGTGATTGGGCATCATAATAGAAAATACACCCGCTTGTTATCGTCAGGCAGGTGTATTTTCTTATTCAACATGAATATCTTTTATTAATTCGGCGATATCTTAATATAAAAAGTACAATTTCTATCCGGATCAAATTCCCCTTCCTGGAGGGGTTAGGGGTGGGTTCTTAAGGAAAATAGAACATTCAAAAATTATAAACTTTGTCTGCCGTGTTAATATTTTCTCATTGATTATCCCGATTAGCTGGTCTGTTCAAAAATTCTTATTTCTTCCAGAAAATCTAAAGATTTGTTGAGCGATTTGCTGACCGAATTAGGTGTTAAAGTCGAGTCGCGGCTCAATGATTTCCAAAAATCCGATCTGATATTTTCAGTATTGTACTTTTTAATCAACCAGTAGCAAAATGGTAACCATAATATCGTTATTATCAGATTTGGAACCAGCCATTTAATGGAGAGATACGTCAGGTCAATATGCAACACTGTAATAGCCATTAAATACACGTAAGGATATGATGCATAGAATATGAATTTGTTGTATCGCAGTTTCTGGATTTTAAGCTGTTCTATTTTCCTTTGAATAGTTACAATTGGATCATCGTATTTAATGGTGATGATCAATCCCAATTGATAAAAATTCCATATCAGAGCAATGTAGGTTAAAATTGTAGCAATATATGCGGGTATTGTGAGCCATATATTCTGATAATTTTCGAGGATAAAATTGGCTAAAAATATTACTACTGTAAATTGAAAAATAAGTGATAAGATTTTCAATATGATTAAATTCAGCATGGATGATTTAGTCTTTTGAAGATTTATTTCTTTTATGATTCGCATATTTAAACTCCAGTTTTCACTGAGTTTAGCGTCATATTTCCCCCAAAGTTTTTTTAATTCGATCGTTTCCATTATTTAAGTTTTTTGAGTGATAGAATTTTCAAACTGAGCTTTCAGCCTTTTCTTAATTCGATTGATTTTAGTAGCAACATTTGTTGCCGAGATACCGAGAATTCCGGAGATATCATGATGACTATAATTTTCTAAATAAAGAAGAATCAACGCCTTATTCAACTTGTCTAGATCGCTGATAAAATAATTCAACTTTTCCAGATCCGAGTCGTTATCATCATCTTCATTTTCTGTTATCTCGATCAATTCTTCATCTATACTGACCAACGATCCTTTGCGTTTGTGCTCTTTTCTATAATGAGAAATGGCAACGTTTAGTGCAATCCGATAAATCCACGTCGAGAATTTATAGTTAGGATTGTATTTGTCAAATGAGCTCCAGAGCTGAATAATAATATCTTGAATAATATCTTTTCGATCTTCAGGATCTTTGCAGTACGCATTACTTACTTTAAAGAGAATCTTTTCGTGTTGTTTTAATATTTCAAGAAAATTAGATTTGGAAATTTTCATTAATTGTGCATTTACCCTATTATTCGCAGCACCTCTATAATTATCACACAATTAGAGAAAAACTACCATGTGCCGGCATAAGAAAGCTCATTATTTGTAGCTTGTTGCAAATATTGAAATTGAAGACGTGTTAATTGCCGGATGTGTAGAAAATTATGGGCGAGCCAGTTTGCAAGGAAATGTTCGGCAGAAAGAGGCCCGAGTTTTGGATGATTATTGGCATTTTTCCAGGATGGTTTTTTCAATGATTTTAGCCAGGTTATGGAATTTATCCTTTCGGCCAGTAATTTTTCAGCCATATTGTTATAATCCTGTTCAATATAGCTCCGGTCTTTTACCCACGCGATCTGATCAAACATGGGAAGCGGTTTGTCGGGTGTAGAAAGCACATGTTTAATCCTTGCTTTAAAGTCCTCACGCTCTTCATCATATAGATGGCAAACCACTTCGAGCATACACCAACTTTTTTCATTCGGTTTCCATAAATATTCTTCCCGATTTTTATTTAAAATGAAGCGTGAAAAAACAATTTGATTTGTTTCTAAGTTTTCAATGATGCGGCTGTGATCCATAGTTTGTCAGTTAAGAAAGAAGATGAAAAACAATTTAGCTAATTTTAAAAGTATATTTCTCAGAAAATAGAATTATCGATTTTTAAAAATCGCCCTTATTGTGCCTGCCTGATCCGGTAGGCGGGTCTTTTGACCAGCAAGTTTAAGAAGGTCAAGGTCATATTAGTTTGTCGGTGACGATCTACCTACCGCAGGTAGGCAACAACAAAGGGGTGAATCGGTAATTTAAATTTCCGATGAGTATATAATCAGTTTCCCCAAACAATTTAGAACTGTTTAAGGGAAAATTATATAAAATTTAATGAATGGATGTAAATCTGGTGAGGAGAAAATCTGAAAAAATAAAACCCGGACGTTATGCCCGGGAATTATCTAAATCCTTTTGTGAAGGATCCTTGTTGTATGGAGGATACGTTGTTTATGCAGCTTTGATAAAAAGGTCACCCACAATCATTATTTTTTTTATAAATTTTGAAAAAGTGATTAAAGCTAAATTTATTTACGTGATATAATGTTAGAAATGAGCCCATTTCCGAGGGTTTAAGTGCAATTAATTTTTAGATTATAGACAAATAAAAAATTTTAACATGAAATATTTAGTCATCCTGGTTGCGTCAATAATAATAGTTTGCTCTTGTAGTCAAATTAAGGAAGGGAAGCTCGAAAAAAGGAATGCGAAAAATGATCAAAATTTTCCAGCCGAAGGATTTAATGAATATGGATCAGATCGTAGTGCAATCGAAATAGCTGATAAAGTGATGAAAGCAATGGGCGGCAGGAAAAATTGGGACGATACCCGATATTTTACATGGAATTTTTTTGGATTCAGAACGCTTTGGTGGGATAAGAAAAAGGGAAATGTTAGAATACAGTTACATAATGAGGACAGTACAATAATCCTTGTAAATATTTTTGACAATACTGGTAAAGTGATGCTTAATGGAGCTGAGACAAATCAACAGGATTCATTGGCGAAATATTTGAAAAAAGGGAAAGATATATGGATCAACGACTCCTATTGGCTTTTTATGCCATTTAAACTAAAAGATTCAGGAGTGACATTAAGATATATTGGAGAGGATACGACACAGCTGGGAGTCACATCTGATCTACTATCGCTTACCTTCGAAAATATCGGCAATACACCACAAAACAAATATCATGTTTGGGTGGATAGGTCCGATAACTTAATAAAACAGTGGTCCTATTATCAAAAGAGCCACATGGAAACACCAAATTTTATAACACCCTGGGAAGGATATGAAAAGTATCACTCAATATTTCTCGCTGGTGATAGGGGACAGCGAAAGATTACTAATATTGATGTTCCGGTATCAATACCTGAGTCCGTATTTACGGAGTTTTAGATATTATAGTACCTTTCGGAGGTGAATAAATGATGGGAGTGGTTTTGAATTTTTTTAGGCTAAATTTTTTCTGTTTTTTTCTGTTTTTTGGCATTGGACTGAACGATATCAATGCACAGAATTTACTTATCAATGAAGTACAATCATCCAATATTAATACGATTTATGATCATTTGGGGGAAACTCCAGACTGGATAGAGCTTTATAATAACGGAGATTCAACCATAAACCTCAATGGATTTGGACTATCTGATGTTGATAGCCTGCCTATGAAATGGACACTTCCTGCCATCGCACTCTATCCAAACAGCTATTTACTGGTTTTCGCATCAGGTTTGGATTTAAAAACACAAAGTCTGAATTGGCAAACGATCATTGATTTAGGAGATGAATGGAGCTATCTGGTGCCATTATCGGAGCCGGAGACTTCCTGGAAAAATATTGAATATGATGACTCCGGTTGGCTTGTCGGTAAAAGCGGATTTGGTTATGGAGATGGAGATGATTCAACACTTTTGGATAAGACAATGTCGGTCTTCATCAGGAGAGAATTTAATGTAGTTGATAAAGACAATATCAGACAAGCTTATCTTCATATGGATTTTGATGATAGTTTCGTAGCATATATTAATGGCGTAGAAGTTGCCAGGGCAAACATAGGCCAACCCGGCCTGATCCCTGCATTTGATCAGGGAGCTGATAATTACGATCATGAAGCGAAAATGTATAAAGGAGGACAACCCGATAAATTTTTAATCGAATCAGCTTCTAAATATTTGAAAGAAGGTAAAAATATCCTGGCGATTCAGGTTCACAATCACAGTTTGACTTCTTCGGACATGACCGCAATCCCAATTTTTACACTTGGATCACTCAATAGCAGTCAGGGGGGTTCATTTATTTCGGAATATATTAATCTCGTACCAGTAAGTATTCATACAAATTTTAAGATAAAATCCGAGGGAGAAAATTTGATTTTGAGTGATGCATCCGGAATTACATTAGATTCATTATTTACTGGAAAAATTCCTGCAGATATTTCATTTGGAAGAAAACCAGATGGATCTGAGACTTTTAGTTTTTTCAATAAACCAACACCTGGAAAACCAAACTCGTCCATAGGATTTTCACCAATTCCAGTTTCCAAAGTAATTGCTTCTCTGAACGGTGGTTTTTATCAAAGTGGGATCAATATTCTGCTGGAGGCCGGTAATCCCGATGATAGCATTTTTTATACGCTGGATGGAAGTGAGCCGGGAACTAGTGATTCATTGTATTATAGCCCAATAAATTTTACTAAAACTACCACATTACGAGCCAGGGTTATACTTCGGGATTATTTGCCCGAAGAGATTTTAACAAATACCTATTTTATCAACGAATCCAATAATCTACCGATTGTTTCCGTAAATACAGATCCATATAACTTGTGGGATGAAGAATATGGTATTTATGTCATGGGTAATAACGCATCAAGTGATTTTCCCCATAAAGGGGCAAATTTTTGGGAAGATTGGGAACGGCCAGCCAACATTGCCATGTATGAACCTGACGGAACTTTGGCTTTTCAACTAGATGCCGGGATAAAAATATTTGGAAACTATAGCAGAGGACTTGCACAAAAATCGATTTCTATCCATTCAAGGAAATCATATGGTGTTGACGGGATAAATTATAAAATTTTTGTCGATAGGGATATTAGCAAGTTTAAAACCATAATACTGCGAAATTCAGGGAACGACTTTAACAAAACCATGCTTCGGGATGCATATGCAAACAGGATGTTAGAAAGTCTTGATCTTGACCATCAGGCATATCGACCGGCCATAGTATATATCAACGGGAAGTATTGGGGAATTCAAAATATCAGGGAGAAAATTAATGAAGAATTCATTGCTTATAATCATGGTATTGAAGAAGATCTCATTGATATCCTGGAATTTAACGGCAGTGTAGTCAAAGGTAATTCTGAAAATTATATGGCTTTATTGCAGTATTTGAATACGCATAATTTATCATCAAAAGAGAATTATAATTATGTCAAAAATCAGATAGATGTTGAGAATTATATCAAATATCAGGTGGCTAATATTTTTATCGACAACCAGGATTGGCCTGGTAACAATATAAAATACTGGAGGGAAAGAAGCCCTCAAGGTAAATGGCGTTGGATATTATTTGATTTGGATGCTGCTTTTAGTGCATGGTTTGCTGATAATAAATCATTTAATACACTAGAATATGCGCTGGATCCAAACGGGCCCGGTTGGCCTAATCCTGCATGGTCCACATTTTTATTTAGAAAAATGATAGAAAATCAATCCTTTAAATATGATTTTATAAACTGTTTCGCTGATAATTTGAATACCATTTTTAAATCCACCGTACTAGAAAATCATCTCAATGAAATGAAATCAGTTATTGAGCCGGAAATTCAGAGTCATCTGAACAGGTGGGAAGGCGGTACCATTGACAATTGGGAAAATAAGGTTTCAAAGATTAGAACCTTTGTGAGGGAAAGACAAAGATATGTGAGGGGACACATTCGTAAAGAGTTTAATTTGTCCGGCACCTATAATATAAATGTTAAGGTTGAGGGAGGCGGTCATATTCAACTCAATACACTTACTTTAGCTGATTTTCCATGGCAAGGTGTGTACTTTAATGACGTTCCTATAAACATTGAAGCAATCCCGAATCCTGGGTATAAGTTCATTAAATGGGATGGCATAGAAACTATTGATCGAGAACACCTCACCTTAAATACGGATAGTTTAACATCACTCACAGCCATCTTTGTGCCGTATCAAGAAGTTTCAAATGAAGTAATTATTAACGAAATAAACTATAATTCCAGCCCAGAGTTTGACCCCGGAGATTGGGTGGAGTTGCTCAATAAAAGTGACCATAGCATCAATATGACCGGTTGGGTCTTGAAAGACGGCAATGATGATCACACCTTTATAATGCCTGAAGGTACTGTGATAAATGCTCATGGTTTTTTAACGATTGGTAAAAACAGGGAGAAATTTGCAAGCTTGTTTCCCGACGTAGAACTGGTGGATGGAAATCTCAATTTTGGTTTTGATGGTGGCGGGGAGTGTATAAGATTATTTACTTCAAATGAAATGTTTATGGATAAGGTGTGCTATGAAAATGATGATCCGTGGCCTGCCGATCCCAATGGAAATGGGCCAACTCTGGCCTTGATGGATTCAGAGAGTAATAATGAGCATCCGGCCAATTGGGTATCATCAATAGTTCATGGAACCCCAGGAGCAAAGAATCAGGATGTGATCACTGATCTGAAAGATCAATTCCATGAAATTGCGGAGGTTAATGAGGTCAGTTTATATCCAAATCCAACGCGAGGATATGTGACTTTAAAAATTCAATCTTCTCAACAGGAAAATGTATCTATTTCGCTTTTTGATGTTACAGGTAGGACCAGTAATCGAGTATTAAAATATGTAATATCAGAGGGAACTACGGATTTAAATTTGAATCTGAAGGATTTTCAGAAAGATCTGCCATTGGGAATATACATTTTGCGTATAGAATCCAATTCAATTAAAAAGCGTCTGAGGGTGGTTGTTCAATGATAATCATTGATCACATCAATAAATGCCTGCAAATTTTCTGTTTTCACATCCTGGGGCATTCCGCCGCCACATGACCAGATAATTCCGGATTGATCCTCAACGGACTCCATCATCGAACGGGTTTCTTTCTTTACGATCTCTATAGATCCTTGTGCCAGCACGTCTCTTGGTGGGATATTCCCTAAAAAAGCGACATTGTTATTCGTCAATTCTTTGATTTCCGAAATGCTGTGTTCAAAGCTGAAATTGAATAAATTGACACCAATATCTTCAAGATGCTGAGCTGTGATAATACCCTGGGCATCGTTGTGAAAAAAGTTGACTTTGCAATCAAATGTGCTGTAAATATCTTTGAGATATGGTTTGGCAAAAGATTTGAAATCATCATTGCTTAAAAAGCCAACAATGTCGTCAAGCATTAGAATGCCTTCAATATCCGGAAAATTTTCCATTTGGTATTCCACCCAGTCCTTGATGAAATCATTGATTAAAATCACAAACTTTTGTGTTTCTTCAGGATACATCGCCATAGCCATTAGAAACTCTGTCGTGCCCATAAGGAATGTCGCAATATTAAGTGGCCCCCGCGTTACTGCAAACTTAATTTCATGGCCCAATTCATTGATGGATTTTTCATGATGTCTAAGCCTACTGATCATAAATGGCAATAACCCATCAGTTTTCACATTCGGTATTTTAAGGTTTTTTGCCTCTGATATGTCACTGATGATTTTAGCTGCATGGGGAAGATTCTGCTCTGCCCAAATAGATTTTGCGCCGAAAGCAGAGGGTTCTGTACACATCCCATATTCCGACCAAAATCCGGGTAGAAACATCACATCAGGAAATGTTTCAATGGCTTTCTTATTGGCGTCAAACCATATTTTATCATTTGTATAATAATCTATCGTCGATACGCCATACCATCCGGGAATCCACGGGCTATCAATGATGAATCCAATTGCTGGTTTGTCCAATTTGTTTCCCGCGATTACAGATAAAAGATCCTCCCAGTGCTGCAAAGTCATAATTTAAATAATATTGTGGTTAAATAATATGCTCAATAATACTAACATACATCATTTATTTTCCGTCTCTTTCTTCTTCTTATTCATATTTTCAATACATTGTTCTATGTGCGCCAGATGATGTTTTCCGTGCCAGGCATAGATTCCAATACATTCATCCAGTCTTACTACGCTAGTAGATTCGGGGTTGATAAAACTTTTATGAAGGTCCTCCAGGTTCAATGATCTCAATAGCATTGCCCACCGGATGTGTAATGCCTCAAGAAGTATCAGGGAAACATCTATTTTCCCGTTTTTAGCATCGCTGATTTCTGCCCATTTGTCTTCCCGATATGCTTTAATTGTAGGTTTATCTTCCGTCATGGCGAGGCGGATTCGAATATAAGCATTCATATGACTGTCCGGCAGGTGGTGGATAACTTGCCGGATTGTCCAGCCTCCGGGCCTGTAGGGTGTATCGAGTTGTTGCACGGACAGCCCTTCCACGGTTTCGCGAATCTGGAGTGGTAAATGTTCAATTTCATCGATCCAGCGACCAAGAGTTTCAAGAGTTATACGGTTTGGTTTTTCAAATTTACCAATGGGGTATTTTAATTTATCCAGATCTATCGAGTCAGTTTTCTTTTTTTTTGAAGTGCGGAATTTCATAACATTAAATAGTAGTGCTAATGGTTGACATAAATTGATATCAAAGTTTAATAAATATTTTCTTTTTATACAGAATATATGCAGGAATATAGCAAACTAACGTAAAAGCAATGGAATAAAGAAAAGATGCCATTTTTGGAGCCATTCCCATTCCAATAAAACCATCCATAAATAAATAATTGAGTGAATTCCCTCCAATTTTCAAATTTGTAAACAAATCAGGAAGTATCCCTGAGATCACGTAAACAGTAATGGCGTTTGCACCGAATACTCTTCCCATTCGTGTCCAGGCTTTTATGCCCAAAACATCCACAATGAACATACATGCTGCAAGTGTCATGGCTGCGGCACCGGACGTGTACATAACAAATGAGCTTGTCCAGAGGTTTTTATTCAGTGGAAATGACCAGTCCCATACGGCGCCGATAATTAATGAGAAAAAACCTAATGTAAACAACCACACAATTTTTCGGTCCAATGATTTATTGCTAACTATAAGTATTCCTGCCAACATACCGGTAATACCTGTGACAATTGCTGGAATTGTACTTAAATAACCTTCCGGATCCCATGTTCCCTTCCACATTCTGCCGGGTAGTAAAAAACTATCGACCCATGCAGCTAAATTTTCACCGGGTTCTAAACTTGGCCTGCCCAATCCCGGGACTGGAATTATTGTCATAATAAACCAGTAAGCAAGGAGTGTTGTGCCACTTATTTTTGCCAAGGTTTTCCAATCTGTATTTAGAAAAAGAAAAGAGCAGGCCATGAAAACAATGGCGATTCTCTGCAGAACTCCTGTCACTCTCAAATTAGCAAAATCAAACCCGGGTATCAGATTCAGCAATATTCCAACAGCAAAAATCTTGAATGAGCGAATGATGATCTTTTTGTACATTTCCTTTTTATTCGCCCCTGCTTTTAGCCTTTTTGAATATGCTAAAACTACTGACACACCTACGATGAATAGGAAAAAGGGGAATACAAGATCTGTCGGAGTGAAACCATGCCATTCGGCATGTAGTAGTGGCGCATATACTTGCGACCAGGAGCCGGGATCATTTACAACAATCATAAGTGCGACGGTGAATCCGCGAAAAGCATCGAGAGACAAAAGACGTTGAGATTTTACAGGTGTTAAAGTTTCAGTACCCATATTGAGAAGTATTTATAGAGGCTATATTCCAATTATTATTGAAACAATCATATCAGAAATGTCATCAATAGTTAATAAAAGTAAAAGTGATTTTAATTGCTGTCTTATAAAAGATGAGGTCCATATTTTTGTCTGAAAAGATGAATTTTATATTTAATATTAAAAAGATAAAGAATTAACACCTTGGAATAATACAAGTATTTAGATTAGTATCGTTATAATAAATTGCGTCATTATGGCTTATAAATTTTGATTCGTTTTATAAATATAGACATATTGGCATAATATTTTCAACAAATGTGCCAATTTCAACTAAAATTTGTATTGGTACAGGAATTGAATAGTGAGTTGCCAGAAATGTAAATATAATGTTTAACTAAAAATAATTAAGAAAATGACACTGATTAAAAGAAGTAACAGTTTGTTCCCTAGTGTTCCATCATTCTTCGATGATTTCTTTACAAGGGACGTGTTTGATTGGTCAAATGCCAACAATGCTTACGGTTCATCATTGCCAGCGGTAAATATTAAAGAAGATGATAATAGCTTTGAAATTGAGGTCGCTGCACCAGGTTTGGATAAGGATGATTTTAAACTCTCATTGGAAAATGATGTATTGACAATCTCTTCTGAAAAAGAATCAAGTTCAGAAACTGATGAAAACGAATACAAAAGAAGAGAATTTAGGTATTCTTCATTTAAACGATCATTCTCATTGCCTGAGAATAAGGTTAATGGTGACAAAGTGAAGGCAAAATATAGCGATGGAGTTTTGCACATCACACTTCCAAAAAAGGAAGAAGCTAAACCAAAACCTGTAAGAACCATCAAAATAGGATAAGTTAAATAGGAAAAGCAGTTTTGTTTCAGGCGGGTTTACGGACCCGCCTTTTTTGTTTTCTAAATGCTAATCTCCCAAACTTCCGCTTGAAAAATTATTATACTGCCACTAAGTCGCTTTTATATGAATCAGGAAATGTAGATATTGTGCAGAAAGGAGAGAGATTGTATTGTTCTAAGAAATATAATTCTGTAATACTGCCTCGATCCTGTTTTTCAAATTTTAGGCAATAATAGATAATCTTTAACCGCAAATATTTTTATGAGCAATCAAGCAGTAAAGGCTACAATTCTTGTTACGGGAGCTAATGGCCAGCTGGGATCCGAACTTAATATAATTTCTGCATACGAGCCGTATCAGTTTATTTTTACAGACATTGAGGATCTTAATTTGACGGATGGAGCCGAGGTTAATTCTTTTTTTAATATTAATAAAATTGACTTTTGCATCAATTGTGCCGCTTACACTGCTGTTGACCAGGCAGAGAAAAATGTAGAGGCCGCGAGAGCAGTGAATGTTGATGCGGTACAGAATCTTGCTGAAGCCTGTACGATAAATGGCACATTTCTGATCCATATTTCTACTGATTTTGTATTTGGAGGGAATTCATTTTTGCCTTTTACCGAGGAAGTCAAACCGGATCCTATCAGTGTTTATGGTTTTACAAAGCTTGAAGGTGAAATTATCGCTGCAAAAACTAATCTCAAAACGATAATTATCAGGACTTCATGGTTGTATTCATCATTTGGAAAGAATTTTGTAAAAACCATGATCAGGCTGGGTAAAGAAAGGGATGAGCTCGGTGTAGTTGTCGATCAGATTGGTACTCCAACCTATGCGGGGGATCTGGCTAAAGCAATATTGAATATCATAAAAAGTTCAGAACATACTGATCTGAATCATCATTGTGGATTGTATCATTTTAGCAATGAGGGAGTCGCCTCATGGTACGATTTTGCCAAAGCTATTTTTGATTTAAAAGGCATATCGATTAATCTAAAAGCATTAAAAACTACTGAATTCCCAACTCCAGCCAAACGACCAGCCTATAGCGTCATGGACAAAACAAAGATTAAGGATTCGTTTAATATTGATATCCCATATTGGAGAGATAGCCTGAAGCTTTGCCTCGAGTTGATCGAAGGTTAATCCATGATCCACTCTGGAAGCCACAATGAAATCTGGAGAATATATGTAACCAATAGAAGTACAATTAAACTAACAATTAACCCGGAATATTAAAGATTATCTATAGTAAGGGTTGAAAGTTCGTAAGTAAATTCAGTATCCTCATTTATATAAAAATATCGTAAATAAAGAAATGCACTATAATTAGCCCCTATGTTTGTGATGACGAGGTTTCGAGAGCCATGCTACATTAGTTGGCGAAACCAAAAATTACAAATGACATGGACAAAAGTAGACAATTAGATTTTAGTGGCGAAAACATTTTTGTCGACATTTAAATGTCACCCTTTTAGTGTTTATAAAATAGAAATTATTTGATTTAGGACTTCATTTTACTTCGCCCTGAGCTCTTATCCTACAGGGCATAGCCCCTATTAAAAGTATGCACGGCATCTCAAAATAAGAATTAACACATATGGAGAAATTTTGAATATAAGAAACGATTATTATTTGATAAAATCATGATATTTAGTAAGTTATAATTAAATTAAAAATCATGGAAAAGGAACTTATTTCTATACCGGATTTAGATTTTGAATATAAGCTTTGGAAAAACAGAGTCTCTTTTTATATAGGTGAAATTAAGATCTTCATATCCCGGCTTTCTTCATTAAAAGTAGAGTATGGTTTAGATGTGGATGGTGAAACAGAACTTTTAAAATCATTAAAAAAGGATGCTGAGAGGCTTCTGAATGAACTTAAAATTCAGGAGGAGGCAATTGCTTATTTTTCTGATGATTATCCAATAAAAAGAAGTCATACCCATTATTTGGCACATAAAACTCTCCGAAAGAAAAAAAATAATTTGTCCATGGAGTTTCTAAAGATGATCAAAAAGATTGAATCGGGCTTTGAACCATTTATAAAAATATAGTCCTGTTCCAGCAACCGATGCTGATATTGATTAAAAATTGAAAGGACACAAAATTTGGAACTGTTATTCTTTAACAAATTTTCCAATCCATTGAGAGCCATCCACAAAGGAGGATTTTATCAAATACAACCCGGCTGGTAATCCTTCAATATCCACGATAATTGATGTGGAATAATTATTATCTTTTAGTATCATCGACTGCCCATCGGTCGAGAAAATGGCAAATGTCTTGATGATTATTTCGGATTTAAATGTTAAATGTGATGCTGTGGGATTTGGATATAGCATAGGCTGATTCAAAAGTTTTTGATCTTCCAAACCGGTGACTACAAAGTTGGGCATATTGGCATCCAGCCAGTTTAACCTGCGCGAAATCCAGTATTTAAACTTTTCAATTTCACCGGCAAAAGTATCAGGTTGTTTATCCACTTCCGGTGTACCGACATTGATCCCCAAAATAGGCCATCTTCTGTAATGGCGATTCTGAGCTTCATCAAGTAATGTAGCTACAGAATCTACATAATTGAATATATATTCCTCACTTAAATATGTATCTCTAAGCTCAAAATACCTTTCATTGACCTTTTGGGCGAATTGATAATTTCTCAATAACGTTAACATCCAGCTTGGCGGAGCGGGCCAAGGGTTGCATTCATGGACCCGATAAGCCCATCCAGACCCGTTGGTATCTCTGAAATAACACTCATTAATGTTTTTCCAGGCCCAGTCAAAATCCCACACAGGTCCGGCATGCAACAAACCATCCTTGCTATCTAAATCTTTGTGGAAGTAGCTGCTTTTTTTATAACCATCAACATTTCTCGCCAATTCATTCAGGATGAAATAATCTATAAATGAATTTATATCAATATATCCAGATATGGCATGGAGATCTGACTCCGGAGAGTAAAGTGTTTTTTCTAATTCATCAATAAAATCTTTTATATAGACCTTTTGGCCGGTTGTGATTTCATCGGGTTTTGGGTAATAATAGACGAAATGCACCTTTTTACCGGGTTGTCCGATAGGAGCGTAATTGCTTATCCAGCTATTGGAATCATCATAGTAATCAACTTTAATTATATAGCCACCGGTCAGGTCATCACCAGCATTTTCGTTGGCACTGAGTTTAGAAATGTTCACCCTGCCGTTGTCTCTTTTAATTTTTTCCGTAAAAACATAAATACCCTGGTAACCTGCATTTACAATCACTTCGCAAAACTGCGTTCTTGGTGCATAATGGCCCATTTTTCTAAAAAGTTCGAATGCCAATGAATTTCGCATGAAAGTTTTATCATTATAATTGGCCAGCAGTATCCAGTCATTCTCTTCTGGCATGTGAAAGAGTGGAATATTTAAGTTTTCACCGAGGCTATCCCTGCTTTCCAACCCATATGGTTTTTGTGGGAGGGTAGCCGAATACCTTCCTCGTATCTCTATTCCTATGTTTCCACTGTAAATGTTTGCTGTATCCCCTGCATGATTGAACTTATCTTCACTGTAAATGATCTTTAATTCGGCGTTGATTTTCGGTTCATCGACAATTTGTTTTCCATTCGTGTTTATAATAAAAAGGGGAAGATTGGTAGAATCAACCTGGCCAAAGAGATGATTTTGCTTGTAAATGCCAAAAAGTAGTGACAAGCAGATTAGAAATGAATATCGCATAAAAAATATTTATGGCCCCGAATATAGGTAAAATCATATTCTCATTTAATATTATCAGTCTATCAGCGAATTATTTTAGGTATAGTGTTGTTTTCTGGATATAGATTTAACCGTTAATTTCTCAGCTATGCCCACATTAAAGGAATCAGCAGAACAATTTCTTCAATTAAATACAATTGCTGTCGCCGGAGTTTCATCGACTAAAAAGGATGCGGCCAACTATATTTATGAAAAACTTAAGAAAGCAGGATATAGTGTTTTTGCCATCAATCCCAATGCAAAGGAAATTGATGGAGATTCGTGTTTTCCGAATTTAGAGTCTGTTCCGGCAAGGATTGAAGGAGTGGTTATTGGTACCAATCCTAATGTGACGCTTTCAGTGGTCAAAGAATGTGCGAAATTAGGAATTCAACATGCCTGGATACACAAGTCATTTGATGGTGGAAGCTATTCAGAGGAAGCTGAATTGTTTTGTAAAGAGCATGGCATAGCTTTAATACCCACCGGTTGTCCGATGATGTTTTGCAAACCCGTTGACTTTGCACACAAATGCATTAAGTGGGTGCTGCATGCTACGGGGAAAATGCCAAGGAGGTATAGCTAATCTACCAATTCCTCTGTATTTTGGGCGGAATTTATTTAGATGAAATTACCCAATATATTTTTATTTCTCATTCCGACCTTCATCTGGGGTTCTACATGGTATGTTATAAAGTTTCAGATTGGCGATACAGATCCTCTGTATTCCGTTGGATACCGATTTGCAATTTCCGGACTTATCTTAATTCTTTATAGCAAGGTTATGAGGCTAAACCTCAGGTTTTCTATGAGAAATCATTTCTTTATTGCGCTCCAGGGAGCTTGTCTTTTCGGGATCAATTATTGGTTGATTTATATGGCAGAAGTGCATCTCACGAGTGGTTTGGTCGCAGTGATATTCTCCGGATTGATTTTTATGAATGTGTTTTTGAATTCCCTGATTTTAAAAGCTCCGGTTCGTGGGAAGGTCGTCATTGGTGGAGCCATCGGGTTAGTAGGGATTGGTCTGATATTCAAAGATGAATTGAAGGCTTTTAATCTTTCGGATAATAATTTTGTGGCATTCCTCATGGCTATTGGCTCGGTTACGCTGGCTTCGGCAGGGAATATACTTTCGGCCTACAATCAGAAACAAAAACTACCTGTGATACAAACCAATGCATTTGGGATGCTATATGGATCGATTGTGGTGATTTCAATTGCGCTTATATCCGGGAAAAGTATGAGTATCGATATGAATTTTCCTTATGTATCCTCGCTGCTTTACCTCTCCTTATTTGGATCCGTAATTGCATTCAGCACCTACCTTAGTTTGCTCGGGAGAATCGGCCCTGACAAGGCAGGCTATTTTTCATTGGTCATACCGGTAATTGCCCTATTTATTTCCACATTTTTAGAGGGCTATCAATGGACAGTTTATGGAATCACTGGCCTTTTGTTAATACTGGGTGGAATATTTATGGCATTGCGGAAGAAGTAGGTTTGATGGATTTTACTTTCTCATCTAAAGAATTATGTAGAAAACTTAATTGAAAGACTTCAATTTTGGCCAGAGCTCATCAACTGGTTGTTTTAGGTTTTTGCAGAGATAAATCTTTAAATTATTTTCATATGGGATGGCAAACTTTGAATGGACAATTCCCATTTCGATAACCTCATCAAAGAGTTCGGCTTTATCGCCGATGTCATTGCTTAACAAAAGCAATAATTTTCCGTCATAATTCCCTGGTCCCCAAATCCAGTAGTTGTTGTGCCCGCCAATACTTAGAGGAAGCTTGTATTTATCAGCATAATAATCAACAGCACCCGATCTGCCATAATTATCGCCAAAAATAGCACATTTGGCTTGGTCTTCTTTGCTTAAATTGTGATACACTTTCGCTATGGATTTTGCCTGGTTTTCCCAGCCAAACATATCTGCATAAAATTGAGGTAATTCATTCAATTCATGTCCTTCTGCTGTAGAAGGAGTCATTCCAATCGCTTTTGAAAAAGCAATATATTTTTCTACCGGTAATACAGGAATGGCAAATGGAACTACAACCAACCCCAGAACCTGGTTGGTAATAATAAGATAAGCGATCCATTTTTTATTGCTGGTCCAACTTTCGATAGCAAGTCCTCCTCCTAAGAAAAGAATAACAAATATTGGCGCAAGATATTCCGGTTTGGAATTCCCATTGATCAACAAAATCGAAAGTATGGTCAAGAAAATAATAAATAGGGATAATGCCTGCCTTTTTTTATCTAGAATGATGTAAAAAACTAATCCAGCAAACCAGATGATAATATTTGACGGATTGTTGATAAGCAATTGTCCTGACAGGAATGTGATCTGTGATTGACTGCTATATTTAGCGCCGGTGCTTCCAAGGAATTCCAAAGTGGCCCAGCCATGGGTAGCGTTCCATAGGATGTATGGAGAAAAGATGAGCACAGCAATAGTTCCGGCTATGTATGGCCACTTAGTGGTGAGCCAATGTCTATCGTTCGTTAACAACAAGGAAATCAACAATCCTAATCCAAACCAGAGCATGCCTATTTTATTGAGTAAGGCGATACCCATAAGGACACCCAGTACAATCCATATACCTGGTTGCTGTGTTATTTTTAACCTGATGAGGAGATAGATAATGCTGTTCCAAAGCAGAAGATCAATACTATTCATGGAATAATACCCACAATATGCCAGGTAAATCGGCGATATGATAAAAGCAAGTGAAACTATAGAAACAGCAATATGCCTACCTCCCAGCGATTTTACTGATAACCCCAGGGGGATCAACGCCATAGATCCAAAAATTGCGGGAGCCAGTCTCATGGCAAATAAAGATTTTCCTATTGATTGTGTAATCAGTTTTATCACCCAAACAGACAATGGCGGTTGATCGACATAACCAATGTCTGGCCTAAGCGAACATGCATATAGGTAAAGTTCATCTCTGAAAATCCCATATCCTGAAAAGGCATTAGTATAAAGATGAATCAGTAGTTTGATTAATACAAATAAGAGTATGAGATGCTTAATTTTCATACCTGTAATTTATGGTTTACTGATTATATCAATTTGAATGGTAAATTTTAAAATCAATCTTTAATTCGTGAAAAAGTCGAAAACATTTTCAAGTTTACTGCTCTTTATTTTATAGATTTCGGTATAAGAACATTTCGTGCAGGTCACAGTTGTAAAATGTTTACTTTGTATATCAAAGATTTTAGTCCAGAAACCACCGGTTGCTCTGAATTCATCGGTAATATACTCCCGGTTGTTGCACTTTGGGCATTGGTATTTAGAGTTTTCCATAGCTGGTATAATTATAAGGATCACTAATTTAATATATAATCATCAATTTGATCAGAGAATTTTGATGAATGTCAACCTATTTTTTTGAGATATTTAATCATCCTAATTTCAATTCAATTTCTGAAATTTTAAATCCCCGCAATTCATCATATGTATTTTTGTAAAATATGAATTTTGAGATTGATTAAAGTGCAATATTTAGTCAAATATGTAAAATACACTTAAATGTGCATAAAAAAATACCTAAAAGACTGTGATAATACGAATTAGTTGTAATTTTGGCCGTCAATTACAATTGACGTATAATAATTAGTTTTTTCAAATAACACAGCACAAATAATGAAAATACAATATCGGCGTAAAATTATGCTATTCGGTT
The DNA here is from genome assembly GCA_024280115.1 of Bacteroidota bacterium. Taxonomy (GTDB): domain Bacteria; phylum Bacteroidota; class Bacteroidia; order Cytophagales; family Cyclobacteriaceae; genus JAAUQL01. Next base: position 47,143 of record JAJRQT010000194.1, read on the forward strand.
TTTTCGTCCTCTTCATGTCGGGAAATGTTTTTGCCCAGGGAGAGCCTGAAATTGATACTGGAGCTACCGCCTGGATGCTCACATCTACGGCCCTTGTTTTATTAATGATTCCCGGACTGGCCATGTTTTATGGAGGCCTTGTCAGAACAAAAAATGTCCTTGGAACCATGATGCATAGCTTTGCAGCCATGGGCATCATGACAATTTTGTGGGTTGCTGTAGGTTACAGTATGAGCTTCGGGGAGAATGTCCTTGGTGGATGGTTCGGATGGAATCCGGATTATTTTTTCTTATCCGGTATTGATACAAATATCATGGAAGGCGGTGTGCCTGAGTATGTGTTTTCCATGTTCCAGGGAAAATTTGCAATCATCACACCTGCACTTATTGCAGGGGCATTTGCAGAACGGGTTAAATTTAAAGGATATATGCTTTTCATAGCTCTCTGGGGATTATTGGTTTATAATCCATTGTGCCATTGGGTATGGGCGGAAGATGGATTCTTATTCAATCTTGGAGCAAATGGTGCAATTGATTTTGCAGGAGGTACAGTAGTTCATATTTCAGCCGGTGTTAGTGGTCTTGTGGCTGCACTTTATCTTGGTGCCAGGCGAGGATATCCGAAAACGGCATTTGAGCCTAATAATTTAGTTATGACCATGGTAGGTGGCGGATTACTTTGGGTAGGATGGTTTGGTTTTAATGCCGGCAGCAGTGTGACTTCAGGATTGAGTACTGCACAAGCATTGACGGCAACGCAGGTTGCTGCCGCAGCCGGTGCATTGAGCTGGATGATCATTGAGGGAATTCACCAGGGAAAAGCTACTGCTCTTGGTTTGGTCAGTGGGATTTTAGCAGGATCAGTTGTTGTTACTCCGGCGGCAGGTGTTGTACAACCTGTAGGGGCGTTGGCTTTAGGATTTCTGGCGTCAGGAGTTTGTTACCTTTTTATTATTCTAAAAAATAAACTTGGATATGATGATAGCCTGGATGCATTTGGTATTCATGGAATAGGAGGAATAGTTGGTGCTATTTTTCTTGTGTTCTTTATCAGAAAGAGCTGGATGGAAGAAGCCGCAGCGCTTATTGATGGCTGGGGCGTTTTGCAACAACTCGGAGTCCAGATAGCAGCAGTATTGATTGCAATTGCCTATGCTGCAATTTTAACCTATATTTTGTTGATTATTGTAAGCAAAACTGTAGGATTGAGGTCTTCAAATGCCGGCGAAATGGCTGGGTTGGACAATTCATACCACGGAGAACATGGATACGGGATGCTAAACGCTAATTAAAAAGAGAAATGAAATTAATAACAGCAATAATAAGAGAAACTCAATTAGATGCCGTGCGAGAAGCATTGATTGATGCGGATATTTCAAGAATTACGGTGAGTCGTGTTTCAGGACATGGACAACAGCAAAGTGTAGAGATCTACCGTGGACAGAAAGTAGTTCCCAACCTGATCCCAAAGACCAGGCTTGAAATCGCTGTCAATGATGATTTTGTTGACCTAACGGTCGATATAATTATTGCGGCGGCCAGGTCTTCAAGTAATGAGTTGGGAGATGGAACAGTTGGTGATGGAAAGATATTCATTACCGCGCTTGAAGAATGCATCCGGATAAGAACTAATGAGCGTGGTCCGGAGGCGATATAGTTGCTAAGACACCTTTAAACTAAAAATGTAGTAATTCAATACAATTTATTTATAAATTAGGAAGCTGTTTAAAAGACAGCTTCCTTTCCTTTGGCAAAGCCTTAATACTTTCTAATAGATTCATCTATTTGATCGGACCAGGCGAGAATTCCTCCCACGAGGTTATGAAGATTTGAATATCCATGTTTACTTTCAAGTAGTTTTATCACATTGCCGCTCCGAATTCCCGAACGACAATAGATTATTACGTCTTTATCCTTACTTATTTTATCCAAATTTTGAATTACAGAACTCATTATTATATGATCCCCACCAATACTGGCAAATTCTCTTTCATGTGTTTCACGAACATCAATCAGTTGAAAATCATCACCTTTATCAATTTTTGATTTTAATTCCCGCACAGTTATTTCCTTCATGTCAGTTGTCTTTTAAGTATAAATTATAACTTTGAATCCTGAATAATAAAGAAGAGTAATTAAACTACCAATTATAGAGATGAAAATTATATTGAAAAGATTAGATGATGCCTTTCACCTTGAAGCTAAAAATGAAGAAGGTTGTTCAGTTCAAACAGACGGAGCCCCCTCAATTGGAGGTAATAGTCAGGGGATGAGACCTATGCAAATGCTTCTGGCTTCTGCAGGGAGTTGTAGCAGTATTGATGTAATATCAATACTTAATAAACAGAAGCAGAAATTGACTGATTTTGAGGTTGAAGTGACTGCTGAAAGGGAAAAAAATAAAATCCCTTCGCTTTTTACGAATATTCATTTTCACTTTAAGCTTACAGGAAATCTCTTGGAGGAAAAGGTAAAAAGGGCAGTAGGACTATCTATGGATAAATATTGCTCAGTTGTAAAAATATTGGAAAAGACAGCTAAAGTGTCTTCAAGTTACGAAATAATTAACTAACCGAATCAACGAAAGTATAAATGAGTACCTGGGAAAATTTTGAAACTAATGCCATCAGAACGCAGACAGAACGTTCTGGTCAGAGGGAACACTCCGTGCCAATATATGCCACTTCCAGCTTTGTTTTTAATGACGCCGAACAGGCAAGAGCCCTTTTTGCCAATGAAGAAGAAGGAAATATTTACTCGAGGTTTTCAAATCCGAATAATGACGAGTTTATTGAGAAGTTATGTCTTTTGGAAGGTGTAGAAGATGGAATGGCCATGGCCTCAGGGATGGCAGCAATGTTTGTGAGTATGGCAGCTTTTCTAAATCAGGGAGATCATTTATTGATTTGCCGGTCGGTTTTCGGTTCTACACACCAGATCACCACCCAACTCTTACCTAGGTGGGGGATCACGCATACATACGTTGATATTCACAAACCGGAAGACTGGGAAAAGGGAATAGGTAAAAATACGAAAATGATCTTTCTCGAAACACCCTCTAACCCAGGATTAGATATCATAGATCTTGAATTTGTAGGGAAGCTGGCCAAAAGGCACAATTTACTTTTAAATGTTGATAATTGCTTCGCAACCCCATACCTTCAAAACCCCGCAAAATACGGTGCAGATATCGTTACTCATTCGGCTACCAAATTTATCGATGGCCAGGGAAGAGTGATCGGTGGTGCTGTTTTGGGGAGTAAAGAGTGTATTGAAAAAGTGAGATTTTTTTCAAGGCATACAGGCCCTGCCATGTCGCCATTTAATGGTTGGATACTATCAAAAAGCTTGGAAACGTTAGCCGTGCGGATGGAGAAACACTGTGAAAATGCTTTACATCTTGCCAGGCATCTTGAAAATCATAATGAAGTTTTATCCGTCCGATATCCTTTTTTACCATCTCATCCAAATTATAAAATCGCAAAAAAGCAAATGAGACTTGGAGGCGGTATGGTATCATTTGAACTTCAGGGGGGAATAGAACGTGGTAGGAAATTTTTAAATAGCATGAAAATGATCTCATTTTCAGCCAATCTCGGAGATACCAGAAGTATTGCTACGCACCCAGCCTCAACAACCCATTCAAAGCTTTCTGTGGAGGAAAGGGCTTCCGTTGGGATTACTGACGGATTGATAAGGATTTCCGTCGGTTTGGAAAATATACAGGATATCATCGATGATATAGAACAGGCTATTGAATCTTCGAGATAAAGAAGCAATCTTTCCGGCATCACGATTTTGTTCGTTGTCGAACTCAAGTTATTTTATTCAGGGGCCTCAGATTTTGGGTACTTCAGAGCGCTGTCCATTTTTTGAATAATCCAGAGGTGAAATACCAAACAATGTTTTAAAACATTTGGAGAAATATGCGGGATTGTTGAATCCTACCTCATAGGATATTTTGGCGACATTACCAAAGTGCGCACTTAGTAATTGTGCCGCTCTTTTCAGGCGAATGTTCCTGATAAAACCGGATGGTGATTGATTGGTCAAAGCGTAAAGTTTTCGAAACAAAGTACTGTGGCTCATGTGCATCGTATCCTGAAATTCGTTTATATCAAAGTTTTCATCGTTCAGATGCATCTCGACAGTTTCAATGGCCCGCTTCAGAAAAATTTCATCCAGGGAAGTAATAGAAATTTCCCGTGGTTCAAGCGTGATTTCCCTGCTGAATCGCTCCCTGAGCTTTCTGCGCTGTTCGATCAGGTTGGCAATCCGGGTAAGCAACTCCTTCATGTGAAAAGGTTTTGAAAGGTAATCATCTGCTCCGGTCTCCAGGCCTACCAGCTTATCCTCAAGGCTTGACTTTGCTGTGAGCATGATTATTGGAATGTGACTGGTGCGTTCATCGTTTTTGATTTGACTGCACATCTCAACTCCATCCATCAATGGCATAATCAGGTCAGTGATCACGAGGTCGGGTATGATCTCTCTGGCCTTTTTAAGTCCGGCGCTCCCATTCACTGCCTCGAACAATTGGTATTCATTTTTCAGATTCTCGGCAATATGGCTCCGGATCTCACCGTTGTCTTCCACTATCAACACGATTGGCAATTCTTTCTTCTTCGCATACAGATTCACTTTCTCAGATGAGCCGGAAGTTTGATGAATCGTTTCCTCGGGTTCAGAAACAATGCGTTGGATTTTCTCCTTTTCTTCAGAAATGACAAATTCACTTTTACTCAGATGCTTTTTGCCAAGGGGGAATCTCACTATAAAAGTACTGCCTTTATCGATTTCACTTTCCACCATGATCTCTCCATGAATCAAATTCACAAGGTCATGAACCAGGGAAAGCCCGATGCCGGTGCCGACAGTGAAGTGATGACTTTTACCTTCTACCTGGTAGAATCGGGTGAATATCTTATCCGTTAAATTTTCAGGAATGCCTGGCCCCTGATCAGAAACCGAAAATTCAATCATATCCGGTGATCCGTTTGTTTTAGCCTTAATCCATTGAGCTTTGAACGCGATCTCTCCGCCTTCGGGAGTATATTTAAAGGCGTTGGAAAGGATGTTGACGATGATCTTCTCCAATATACCGGGATCGAACCAGGTTTTACGGGAATCCCTGGGAATGGATCGGTTAAACAGGATGCCACCGGTTTCGGCCAGGGATAAAAAGGAACCCGTAATGATCCGTAAGCTTTCCATAATATCGCCTTCCGTAAGATTCATTTTCATGTTGCCGCTATCCAGCTTGGCAATGTTAAGTAATTGATTGACCAGGTTAAGCAGACGGTCGGCATTACGGGAGATCATTTGCAGCTTATGGTGTTCCTTTTTATTTAACCTTGCATTGGTCATCAGGTCTTCCACGGGCCCTTGGATTAGAGTGAGCGGTGTACGGAATTCGTGAGATACATTGTTAAAAAATTTCGTTTTCATCTCATCCATCTCGAGGATCTTGCGGTTCCGCTCTTCAAGCAATTCCTTTTGTGATTCAATTTCTTCCTGATGTTCTTCTATTTGATGCGTTCTTTGCCTGACCTGTTTTTCCAGTTTATCTTTTTCTCCTTCGATTTGCCAGGTTCTCCATCGGACATATCCAAAAAACAGTATAATTACAAGGAAAGCATATCCGACATAAGCATAGTAAGTTGCCCACCAAGGAGGATAAACGATGATTTTTAATGAGACCCCTTCTTTATTCCAGATACCGTTATTATTGGAGCCAATGACTTTAAATATATAATCACCAGGCTTGAGGTCGGGATAATCGGTACGTCGCCTTGCTCCTGCTTCGATCCAGGCCGGGTCAAGGCCTTCCATTTTGTATTTATATTGATTTTTTTCAGGATTAAGATAACTCAGCGCCGCAAACTCAAAGGATAGAAAGTTTTGATCGTATGGTAAATTGATTTCTGTGGCACTGGATATCGATGTTTGCAAAGGTGATTTTCCACCAATCAGAACAGCCTCGTTAAAGATTTTAAAATCGGTGATCACTACCGGGGGAATAATGGAATTATCCTTAATACTGTCCGGGTAAAATGCAAGTAAACCGTTGTCAGTGGAAAAGAACATCTCACCATCAGGGGCTTTGTAAGCCCCAGAATGGAAAGAACGGTTCAATAATCCATCAGTTTTGTCGTAGTTAGTGAATATTTCAGTTACCGGATCAAATCTCGAAATTCCGTTTTCCGTACCGAGCCATAATCTGCCTTTTTCATCTTCTAATATAGGTCCAATGTCATCACCACATAATCCATTTGCTTTGGTAAAATATTCAAACTGATACTCATTGTACCCCATTTTATTCCTGCCGATTTTCTCCATCTTATTTAATCCTCCACCTTCTGTTCCTATCCAATAGGTCCCTGACAGGTCTTTGTACATACACGAAACAGTGTTATCGTTAAGGCCGCCGGGTTTGCTTTTGTATTGAATGATGGTATCCGGCGTAATGGTGTAACGCCCGCTTCTCCCCAAAGGTAAGATGATTTCGGAAAGACCATTCCCGCGATTACCTGCCCATATCCTGTCAGGTTCCATAAGGTGAATTTGACCAAAAATAAAATTTCTGAGATTATAGGCTGAATAATCCATGTGAAAGAATGCCTCTTTTTCTCTATCAAAAATATCAATATTTCCACCATTAAAGTGAAAAAACAATCTCCCACTATGGTCTTCATAAATCTGGTCAACCCAGTCTCCTGCAATGCTCGCAGGATTATCGGGGTTGTGCTTGTATTGGATAAATCTGTAGGTGTTGTTTCCTGATCGCTCGACCCTGTTAAGCCCGTTGCGGGTACTGACCCAAAGACTGCCTTTGTGATCCCGAAATATTCCGGTGATCCCTTTGTAAGAGATGGCATTTGGATCTTCAGGATTTTGCCGGAAAAGTTGATATGTGTTTTTTTTGCGATCAAATCTGGATAAGCCTTCAAATGTTCCCATCCAGATGATATCTTTATTTTCCACGTACACACAAGTGACTTCTGTTTTTTTTAAGGATGGATTATTTCTATAATACCTGAACTTCTTATTCTTGGGGATTAGTTTTTCGATGCCCCTATAATGCTTGCTGTACCACAGGATACCAGTGCTGTCCTGATAAATTGATTTTGTATTACCCCAAGGCGAAACAATAGGATTACGAGTTGCATGCTCCCACGCATTAATCCGTTTCATTCGTAGATCAAACAGGTACAAACCGCTGTAGGTGCGAATCCAGTAGTTTCCATCAAAGTCTTCATAAACAGCAGAAAAAATTTGACTTCTCGGAGCGTGTGGATTATTCTCATTGTGAAGCACTCTTGAAAAGCTATTATCTTTTCGATTGAAAAGGAAAAGGCCCTCTCCGGTACCAACCCAAAAATTAGCAGATCGATCTTCGTATATACAGTTAACCCTGTTATTCCAGCTCAAGGTATCAGCAGGACTCATCAGAATTCTCTGGAACACTCCTGTTGTTCTGTTCATTTTATTCAACCCATTCATTAAAGTACCAATCCAAAAAGCGCCCTCCCTGTCTTCATAAATACACGTGACATCATTACCGCTAATGCTGTTTGGATCCTTAGGTTCGGATAAATACCTGATGAACGTTTCAGTATCCTTGTCAAACCGGTTAAGCCCTTGAACTGTACCTGCCCATACAGTCCCTAGCTTGTCCACAAAGATTCTTCTTACCTCTCCTTCACTGATGCTCATAGTATCTTCAGGATCATGTAAATAATGAACAATTTGATCCTTTTTCAAATCGAGTTTGTTCAAACCATTGGTTGTTGCAATCCAAAGGTTTCCGTCCCGGTCTTCATACAAGTCAAATACTCTGTTAGCAGATAAACTCGCAGTTCCTGCGACCTCGTACTTATAGGTCTTGAATTGATACCCATCGAAGCGGTGTAAACCCATCTTTGTCCCAAACCACATAAATCCCTGGTGGTCTTTCAATATAGCTGTTACTGCATTAGATCTGAGTCCGTCTTCTATGGTAATGGTTTCCGAATCCCAGACGCTATTTTGGGCGGAAAGTGAAAAAGAGAGAAAACAAATCAGAAGGATTGTTTGTAGTTTTAACATTGTACCAGTTGCCACATGGTTCAAAAATTAAGATTAATTTATTGATCAACGCTATTTAAACGCTTTACCCAGTGTACCATAATCATACGCTGTGGTAATATCCCAATTTGGGAACCGGTGAAAGCTGGATAAAATATTCATTTTTGCGTGGATATCTATTAAAGCTACGAAATTAGCGTACGGATTTCAATAAATTATAGCCCAATTTATTGTACGTATAGTTCAGAAACCATTACTGGTGTGGAGAGATAAAAAAAGGACCCCGGTTAAGGGATCCTTATCTCAGTTTGGTTGTGTTAAGAGGGTTGTTTGTGGTCGGTTCGGTCCAGACTTTCTTCACCGATAGCGAATATTCCTCCGGAATGTATTTCAGCATCAATGCACTGATCGCCGGCATCAACATAACATTTATTTATCCAGATCATATCCGATGGATATCTCTTGTCAAAAGTTCTCTCATCCTTGAAGTGATAAATGACCAGACTTTCTGCTTTTAAAGGATCCATACCAATAGAAAGCTGTCTATCGTATTTTAAATGCATGCTGGCCGAAATTTTAAAGATCAGGCTCTTTGGGTAAATTTCAATACTTCTGATAATAAAGTCGTTGTCGTAATCTTCCGGTCCAATTTTGATCCTTATCTTCACTTGGTCATCGAGCGCTCCCTTGGGAATTTCCAAAGTAACATTTCCTTTTAAAGCAGTGAAAGCGCCTCCCTCAGGTCCTACAGCGAAGGATTCTTCCATTGTACGGGTTGTATTTGGAATTATATCTGGTCCTGGCTCGCAAGCGGTAAAGATGAGCAACATCAGTGCCGCAGAGAATATTGTATATACCGTAAATTTTCGCGAGAATTTTACTGAATTTTTCATGATTTTAATCTTTTAATTTTTGGTTGTTTAATTCACGCCAATAGGGTTTACATCATAGATTACCTCCTTTCTCATTTTATAAGTATTTGAGTTTAAATCTATATAAAGGTAACCCTGCTATTCCCTCTTATTCTACCACTGTTTGTTCAATAACAATCATTATAAGCTCAATAGATAGAATGCTTTTTTTAATTGAGATAAGAATGATTAGTGTCTGTCCATAAACTTCCCTCTGCCAGGGTTTGTGCCTGCTAGTTCGGCACATGTCAATTAGTTAAGAAATTTCTTCATCTAAGTGCCTCGGTCTGTGTCCTCACCATAGTCGTTAACCTAAGAAAAAAATCAGATTTTTGGTAATGAAATTTCAGGATGGGGAATATACCTCTTGCGAGGTAAAAGTTTTA
>JAJRQT010000195.1 GCA_024280115.1 Bacteroidota bacterium
CGTTTAGTCTGACATTGCAAAGCTAAAGAAGATTTTAAAATATGATTATTTTTAGAAAAATAACAGCCTCCTTTTTGTCCACTTGAACCAATCGACTCTAAAATAGCCTACTTTTTGTCCATTATACCGAAATTTTTATACACCTTTTGCGTCTTGGCTTTAATTCAATTTTCTTGCTCAGAGAATAGTTCGAACAAGTTGCCTGAGGGAGAATATCGACATTATAGTGGTATTTATCCACATTTAGCACATTATAATAATGAATCATCAGAGTGTGGAACGGGCGCGGTAGTACCTTGGGCTAACCGGTTGTGGGTGATTAGCTATCCTGCCTCAAATCCATTCGGATCATCCGACAAACTGTACGAAATTACACCAGATTTAAATCAGATAATTAGAGAAGAAAGTACAGGTGGGACACATGCCAACAGAATGATTCATCGCGAGAGTGAACAACTTTTTATCGGACCTTATGTGGTAGATAAGGAAAGAAAAGTACGGGTAATACCTCATACCATCATGCCCGGACGACTAACAGGAAATGCCCGTCATTTATTTGATTCGGCAGGAAAGATTTATTTCGCAGCCATGGAGGAAGGGTTTTATGAGGTGGATGTGCATACACTTAATGTAAATGTACTATATGAAGATGAAACTGTAAGAGATAGAAGAACGCTGGAAAATACTGGTGAATGGGATGCAAAACTTCCTGTTCGACCTGGTTCTTTGTTGCCAGGCGCCCATGGAAAAGGATTATATTCCGGTCAGGGCGTGCTGGTTTATTCCAATAATGGTGAATCTGTTCCCGAAGCGCTTACTCAATTTGATATCGAATCGGGAGCGCTTATGGAATGGGACGGGACGGATTGGAAATTAGTTCGACGTAACCAATTTGTCGAAGTGACTGGCCCGGGAGGTATTTATGGGAATGCCAATCCAGAAACTGATCCGATTTGGGCTACCGGCTGGGATCATAAATCAGTCATTTTGGGAGTCAGAGATCATGGATCATGGTCATTTTTCAGATTGCCAAAAGCCAGCCATAGCTATGATGGCGCTCATGGTTGGAATACGGAGTGGCCTCGTATTAGAGATGTTGGAACCAAGGAAAATGCTGATTACCTCATGACCATGCATGGCATGTTTTGGGAATTTTCCGGAACGTTTACAAGTGATAATACAGCAGGTATTCGTCCGAGATCTGCATATCTGAAAGTTATTGGCGATTTCGCCAGGTGGAATGACCGAATAGTATTTGGTTGCGATGATTCAGCACAAAAGGAATTTTTAAATAAAAGGAGTGTAAAAGGAGGCATTGAAGGCCCCGGTCAGTCAAATTCTAACCTTTGGTTCACATCTGTCGATACTCCCGATAAGCTTGGCCCGGGTACAGCTTCCGGAGCTGTTTGGTTAAATGAGGAAATAAAAGCCAATGAATATTCAGAGCCTTTTTTGTTTGCCGGGTGGTCAAAGCGAACCGCATGGATTTCTAATCATGGTAATTCTGAAGTGGAATTTACCTTTGAAGTTGATAAAACCGGCGATGGAAATTGGACGATTTTAAAGTCTGAATTGTTGAAACCAGATAAATCAGAAATGATACAATTCTCAAACGATGAATCAGGAGAATGGGTACGGGCATTTGTAAATAATTCCACGAAGGCTACGCTTGAGTTTACTTATACCAGTGAAGATAAGAGGAGTTCTAACCCGGATCCGATATTCGATGGTTTAGCATTGAATAATCAAAATATTGCGATGGGAGGATTACTTTACGGTCTGGGAAATGATCGACGGGCTTTGGGCGTATCTGCCCGAAATGGTGATGGATCAGACGCCGGATACTTCGAACTCGATGGTCAAATGAACCTGGTGAAAAAAGACGATCCGGAGACGCAACAATTTATTGAGGACAAATTTGCTATTCCCAAAAATGTAATTTCTGTCGAAGAATCATCTGTACTTATAATCGATGACAGTGGCCGCAGATGGAGGTTGCCAAAGGGAAATAGTCAATTCGATGATTTGATCAGCAATGCTAAAATGAGAATATGTCGTGAAGTGGCCACAGAAAGAGATTTGTTCAATTGTCATGGAACTTTCTATGAATTGCCCGCCGAAAATGCAGATGGATTTGCAAAGATCCGTCCGGTCGCCTCGCATAATTATCGTATTCACGACTATGCTTCATACCGTGGAATGCTGATCATGACTGGAATAAATCCTGAAAAAACGGCTGATAATCCTCACATTGTTACCTCAGAGGACGGAAAAGTAGCGCTCTGGGCAGGAGTTATAGATGATCTGTGGAAGATGGGCAAACCGGTAGGAGAGGGAGGACCATTGAAGAATGAGAAAATTGAAGCTGGTGTCCCATCCGATCCCTATCTCATTGGATTCTACGATAATAAGACGGTTTCAATAAGTCATGATAATTTGGCAAAAGTCAAATTTACTCTTGAAGTAAACCCCTTGGGTCATGGCCCCTGGATGGTTTATAAAGAGATTTCTGTTGAACCGGATAAAACCTTTAAGCACATATTCCCGGATGATTTCCAGGCCAGATGGGTAAGGATAATTGCTAATAAAGACTGTGAAGCTACAGCCTGGTTTGTTTATAAATAGTGGTTTATTAATGAAAATTTTAGAGAGTGGATTAATGCGTAATAAATGAATGATGATGATGTTTCAACTTGAGCGTTGGCCCGACAAAACAGCAAGGGTGTGATTGCCTAGAGCGTGGAAGCATTGTTTTGTCTTGATTTTTCCGTGCCTGCAACAGCATTGGCTCGCGCGCGGCAGGCAGGTTTGGTTCGTCCCGATTTTTTATATCGGGATGAACTACCAGCCAATTATCTTATTCAATGACATTTCATGAAAGGGAAAGGTTAGAATCTACTGCCCTCAAAGTGGATTATTTTCAAGGTTTTGTTGAATAAACAAAGGGATAAAGAATTGGAATCCGATAATTGCCTCTATCTGAAAAACACGATTTTATAACCTCACCTACAAAAATCTAACTATTTTTGTGAAAGTCCTTTAAAAAATTAAAACGTGAAAGCACTCGTCCTTGAAGCATATAACAAACTGGTTTATAAAGATGAGCCCAAACCCCAATTTAAGCCAAATGAAGTACTGGTAAGAGTGAAAGCCTGCGGTATTTGTGGAAGCGATGTTCATGGGATGGATGGTAGCACAGGTAGAAGAATTCCCCCGCTGATCATGGGCCACGAGGCCTCGGGAATAATTGAAGAAATTGGAAGTGAGGTGGATACTTTATCTCCAGGTGACCGGATCACTTTTGATTCGACTGAATATCAGCTCAATGATTGGTACACGCTCAGGGGAAAATACAATCTGAGTGATAATCGTAAAGTGCTTGGTGTCTCTCCAAAGGAATATCGGAGGCATGGGGCTTTTGCAGAATATATCGCAGTTCCGGAACATATTATTTATAAGCTGCCCGATAGCGTAAGTTTTGAACAGGCGGCTATGGTTGAACCGGTTGCAGTGGCTACGCATGCTATTGGACTCACAAGCATTGGCATAGGCGATACCGTCCTGGTTGTAGGTACAGGAATGGTCGGACTATTTTTGATTCAAGTGTTGAAACTGTCAAATGCGGGCACCATCATCGCTGTCGATCTCGATGATCAAAAACTGGAATTGGCCAAAAAATTTGGAGCGGATCATGTGTTCAATCCGAAATCAACAAATATTCATGATGCAATTTTACCCTTAACTCACAACCGTGGAACGGACATAGCTTTTGAGGCAGTTGGTATTGGGTCAACGGTTAATATGGCTATTGAAAATGCACGCAAAGGAGGTGCAGTCACACTTGTGGGAAACCTTTCCCCTAAAGTAGATTTTCCTTTACAATCTGTTGTTACCAGGGAAATTCATGTTCAGGGAAGTTGCGCAATTGCCGGTGAATATGCCCAGGTTTTGGAAATGATCGGGAAAGGCCTCATCGATGTAGATACTCTCTTAAGCGCAAAAGCTCCACTCAGTGAAGGCGCTTCCTGGTTTAAAAGACTTTATGATAAAGAACCCGGCTTGAATAAGGTCATTTTACAACCATAGTGTATCTGGCCATATTGTTATTTTTGAGAATTCTATGACTATTTTGATAGAAATGCTTGAATGCTACAATGATTTAATGTTACTATTATCTTTACTTTTTATTATCTCATTGTATCCTTGTATTATAAATCCATTACCCTTTAAATTCATCGTAAAACAAGATATTTTATGCTTAGAACAGGAATAATAGGCTGCGGAAAAGTAGCTCATTTACACGCAAAGGCGCTTTCAAATTTAAAGGATTCTGATTTTACAGCAGTTTTTAGCAGGACATTAAGTAAAGCTCAGCAGTTTGGTAGAAAATATGGTGTCAGTGGCTACGACAATATTTCCAAGATGATTTCTGATGAAAAATTGGAATTGGTTATTGTATGTACGCCACACCCCAATCATCTCGATCCTACGCTCGAAGCATTAAAAGCGGGGGCGCATGTTTTGGTAGAAAAACCATTGGCCTCTTCCTTGGCTGATTGTGATGCCATGATTCAATCGGCTGCGGAAAATGATAAAAAATTAGGAGTAATTAGTCAGCGCCGGTGGTATGCCCCGGTGCTGAGAGTAAAAAGAGCTATTGATGCGGGTAAGATTGGGCGACCGGTTCTGGGTACTGTAAATATGCTTGGCTGGAGAGATGAACAATATTATAAATCTGATCCCTGGCGTGGCTCGTGGGAGCATGAAGGGGGAGGAGTTCTGGTCAATCAGGCGCCTCATCAATTGGATGTATTGCTTTGGTTTATGGGGGAGATTGATGAGGTTTATGGAGTTTGGGCTAATCTCAATCACCCATATATCGATGTTGAAGATACTGCTTTGGCCATTATTAGTTTTAAAAGTGGAGCTCTGGGGAATATCATTGTTAGCAATTCGCAAAAGCCCGGGATTTACGGAAAGATACAGATTCATGGAAGTAACGGAGCTTCAGTGGGTGTTCAGCTAGAGGGCGGAGCAATGTTTATCGCCGGGATGTCAGAGATTGATGAACCACCCGTAAATGATTTGTGGACGGTTCCGGGAGAAGAATCCTCGCTGGATCGCTGGGTAAAAGAAGATTCAGATTTTTTCCAATCCATTGATCCAACTGTGTATTATATCGAGCGGCAAATAGAAGATTTTATAACTGCAATTATGAAAGGTAAGGATCCTGTGGTAACAGGAGAGGAGGGTAGAAAAACCGTGGAATTGTTTACCGCGATATACCGTTCACAAAGAGACCGAAAAGCCATTAAATTTCCATTGGCACCAGAGACCGATAAGCATGATTTTGACGGCAGAGTCGTTGGTTGATGGGTAATAATTATAAACTGTTTTAAACCAAAGATTAAAACCACAGAACTCAGTAAATTCATTTGGGAAGATCAAATAATTGTTGATATAAAGTATTAAGGAATATATGTTTTAATCTCAATAAAGTTTGGTAAATGACTTCTCTATTCGCTTTTAACCTCTAAACCCTTGAACCTTTGAATCCCGTAACCAGTATCCTGTGACAGAAATATAAAATATTGACATGGGATTTAGCAAACTAAAATTCATTCCATTTACTAAGCTCTGAACTTATCTCCGCTCATTTTTTCAATTATTTTTTTCACATTCTGCGTTTCGAATTTTGAAATAAATTTTAAAATACTATTTAAAAACCTGCCCGGAGGATTTTTAATCATTTTACCTATTTCTAATACCCTTTTATCAATTTCTTCGATTCTGCCATTTCTGTTGTCTTTGTCTAAAAGCGCCAATTCGAGTGCATTTATCCATGCAAAATCCCTTGCTTTCACAATACTAAAATTGATGATTTTCTCATCACTTCTAAATCCAAAAATATCGAGAAGTTTCATCATGACAGATGCTTTTCCAAGTCCTTGCTGTATGGTGTTGGTAAGTTCACCTAATATCTGGTTTACCAGCATAAAATCATTTTTCAATTCTATGATTTCCTTTCCCTTTGAAACAGTTGCGGCAGCAATTGACAAATCCATATTGATATGAGTATTCATTCCCAGCAGGATATGCTGGATAATTGTTAGTTTTTCATTTTTAGAATCAAATGCATATGCCCAGGATTTGGAGGTGGGTTTCCCGTTTATAAAATTGTAATATGCCCGGATGTACAAATTTGCAAAAGTCACATCAAATTTTTCCATCCGTTTCGCGTCCTGAAATCTTCCAGATTCCATCGCTTCCTTAATTTCAAAAGTTGTCCGTCGATATACATATGCAAAGGCCGAAATGTAATTTTTATTTCTTACAGATTGTTCAATTATAAAATCTAAATTTTCTAATACTTCATCAATGGTTTCGGCATCAGCTTGCAATGGAATGGGAGGTTTGGTCATGTGGGATAATGGTAGATTAGGTTCAATATGAATTACTTTAGGTTCATGGATAAAAAGAACAATTATCAAATAGCAAATATCAAATAATATTCAATAACAAAATCACAATTTTAGAAAATTTTAATCTCCTTTGTATGTAGTACTGTATCAATTATTTAAGATAATGAAATTTGGGATTTATTTGTTATTTGGTGCTTGTCATTTGGAGTTTGAACTGAATAATTTGAATTATTTAAAATAGAAAAGGGAATTTATGCCTACCTGTTTATTCAGATTTATTATGTATTACAATTTTTCAAATGCTGAAATCACCTTATCCATAAATTCATTTGTTTCTTCCTTGATGACCATTCTTAAAGGATCGGCTTCAAACCATTCCACGGTCTTTTTGATGCCTTCTTTGAAAGAGATAGTAGCTTGAAATCCGGGGACAAATGACTTTATTTTGGTATTGTCAAATATCACACTGTTTGCTTTGTCTCCTATTAAATTGCCGACATGCTCATCATCATATTTGACAATGAAATCGGAAGGTATATGAACGATATTGGCTTTTTCCCCAGCCGCCATGGCAATGGCTTCATAGATTTGATTCCATGTCAAGATCTCATCAGAGGTGATATGAAAAGCATGTCCGATGGCTTGCTGATGCCCTAATAATCCAGCAAATCCTTTAGCGAAATCAATGGAATGGGTGATGGTCCATAGAGGTGTGCCATCACCATGAACGATGATTTTTTTACGTTTTCTAATCCTGTCAATAATTGTAAAATCATCCCAGCTCCCAATAGCTGCCGGAATCACGGTTTCATAGGTGAGCGAAGGCCGTACGATTGTCATGGGGAAATCATGATCTCTGTATAGATTATTGAGTAAGTCTTCGCATGCGATTTTATCCCTTGAATACTGCCAATAAGGATTTTTTAATGGTGTGGATTCGGTGATCACCGGGTGACTGATTGGTTTTTGATATGCTGACGTTGAGCTTATAAATATATATTGATCAGTTTTGTCTTTGAATATGTCATAATCATTTTGAATGTCTTCCGGGGTAAAGGCAATAAAATTTGCCACAACGTCAAAATAATGATCTTTGACTGCTTCTTTCACAGCTTTTACATTGTGAATGTCAGCAGCAATAGTTTTTATACTCTTCGGTAAATCTCTTTTTGTGTTACCTCTGTTCAGATGAAAAACCTCCATGTCTTTTTTCAACGCCAGCCTTGTGCAGGCCCCGGATATATTCCCTGTTCCACCAATAAATAGTACTTTCATTTTTATTATCTTTTAATGAATATTTGATCCTAATTTAACGAAAAAGCAATTAATGCATCACCTTCAGTGGTCCCTAATTTCCCTCCACCTGTCGTTAAGATCACTACATATTGTTTTCCATCAATTTCATAGGTGGATGGAGTAGCATAACCTCCAAAAGGAAGATGGGTTTCCCATAATAATTTTCCGGTTTTAGCATGAAATGCTCTGAACTTTTCATCTCTTGTTGCCGTAATAAAAATCACACCTCCTTTTGTAACTAAGGGACCTCCAAAATTTTCAGAACCTGTCACAGGAATACCTTGAGCAGTTAGTTCAGGATATTCGCCCAAAGGAATTTTCCAATTTACCTTTCCTGTAATTAGATTGAGCGCTGTCAAGGTTCCCCATGGTGGCTTTATAGCAGGATATCCATCTTTATCCAGAAATCGATTATATCCTTTTACTACATAATTCGGTTTAGTTTCAACCGGTAAACCCTCATAATATTTACCTTCTATTTTTAAAAGAAAATCCGTCAAAGCATCCAATTCCACATCACCGATATTCGGGTTTGCAGGCATGGATCCCCTGCCTTTTACCAGCAATTCTTTCATTTGAGCTGAATTGTATTTCTCCTCAAGTTGCTCTATTGTTGGTTGGTTATCCATGCCCTTGCCTTCTACACCATGACAAGCAGCACAGTTTCTCATGAGATATATCTTTTCTCCGGGATGCATCGTTTTTTTGATCGGATCATCTTTGTTAACATCTATCATTTCAATATGCCAGGCAATTTCATTGGTATTGATATACATCATGCTGTTTACAGGGTCAATAGCAGGTCCGCCCCAATTGGCCCCTCCATGCAATCCATAATATATCATGCCCTTTTCCGATGGAGGATCAAATCTTTTTAAATCTGATCTCTTTAACTCAGCTAACGAACATTCGTGTTTTTCTTGTGATAATATAGTTGCATCCTCCGTTGTCAATTCCTGTTTGGAAAAGGACTCAGGCCAAAGCACAAACGGCTGAGTGATGGAGGACATTTCACCAAATAATTCAGATTGCTTAACTCTTCTTTCTTCAATATCGGAAAGCAATGCGCCCGTTAATCGGTTGAAAATAAAGGTATTCCCTGTCTTAGTTACCTGTATGGCGGCAGGCACAACTTTACCCCTGATTTTTAAGTCGGCGAGGACTGGTGCGCATGGTACATCCAGGTCCCAAAGATCATGATGGATAACCTGATAGTGCCAGATCCGCTTACCGGTAAATGCATTTAGTGCGACAACGCAATTGGCAAAAAGATGATCCCCCTGGTTAAAAGGGCGATAAAAGTCTTGCTTTGGCTGGCCTGTTCCAAAAAATATCATCCCATTTTCTTTGTCAAGGGATAGTCCTCCCCAAACGTTTACACCGGCTCCATTCATCCAGAAATCGGGATCGCCATAAGAATAATGCCCCCATTCTCCATAGTGTGGGATTGTGTTGAATTTCCACACCCTTTTTCCGGTCCTTACATCATATGCGCTCACATTCGCTGCTGCAGCCCATGACGAACAGCCAACAATTACCAGGTCGTTAAAAATAACCGGAGAACCGGAAGAAATAAGTCCGATTTGATCGGGGGCTTTGTGCTGATTTTGATTGAGATCAATTTGACCGTTTCGCCCAAAATCCAAATCCAGTTTTCCTGTGATGGCATCTATTGAGTTGATAAAATTTCCAGACGAAAAATATACCCTACTTGTTTTTCCATCAGTCCAGAAAGCCAATCCACGGTTTATATGCATAAATTCCGGGCGCTCATTTCTTTCAAAATTTGGTTTGTACCTCCATTTTTCCTTTCCGGATTTCGCATCTAAGGCGATTAATTCCTGAAATCCGGTAGTAAAATACATGATGCCCTCTACAACAATAGGATTGCATTGATTATGTACAATTGATCCTGAATTGAATTTCCAGGCAATTTTTAGATTGGAAACATTGCAGGTATCTATTTTGGTAAGTGTAGAGTAATGTGAAATGCCGTCATCGCCTCCGGTTACCGACCAGGAACTATAGTTGAACTTATCTTTTATATCATGCTGATTTCCACAGGAGTAGGATAATATCAGAATAATGGAAACTAATGAGTAAAGCAATCTCATGAAATAATCCTTTTTACTTTTTGAGATCGCAATATAGAATTATTGTGGATTGCAATTATCCATTTTCTTTCCTGATCAACATTGGCGATTAAAGAGTTGCAAAGCAACCCATTTTAATAAATAGTCCATCTGCCCCATAATGTTGTATTTATAATGAGACTATTTAATGGCTATAAGCGCTTTTTACCACTTTTGAATTCTTAAAATAGTTCTTATTGCAGTGAAATTTAGTTAAATTGTCAACCGAATTATACAAAGCGATTTACAAAATTTATAAAACATGAAAGATACATCGAGGAGGAAATTCTTAAAATCTACCGGAGCAGTAGCCCTTGGGAGTACATTGGCCTTAAATATAGGGTTACCAAAATCATCATTTGCTATGAACAGTGATACATTAAAGGTTGGACTAATAGGTTGCGGAGGTCGAGGAACAGGCGCTGCAAACCAGGCACTTAGTGCAGATAAAAATGTGATAATCACTCATATGGCAGACATTTTTCAGGACAGGCTTAATTTGTCTATCAATAGTTTGAAAAAGATTCATGGTGATAAAGTTAAGGTTGGTAAAGAAACACAATTTGTTGGATTTGATGGAGCGAAAAAGGTGATAGATTCTGACGTTGATGTTGTAATTCTCACAACGCCACCTTATTTCAGGCCAATGCAACTTGAAATGGCTGTTGAGGCCGGGAAACATATTTTTTGCGAAAAGCCAGTGGCCGTTGATGCGCCGGGTATAAAGCGGGTTATGGCTGCCGCGAAGAAAGCAAAAGAAAAAAATCTATCATTAGTTTCGGGTTTTTGCTGGAGATATCACATCCCTAAAAGGGAAACCTTTGGCAGAATTTTAGATGGAGCCATTGGAAACGTACAATCTGTTTATAGCACATACAACACCGGCGGACTATGGTTGCGGGATGTTGAGCCAGATTGGTCTCCAATTAGTAAAAAATTAAGAAACTGGATATATTATAATTACCTCTCCGGAGATCATATTGTGGAACAAGCCATACACAGCATTGATATGATGTCTTGGGTTTTTGGAGATGCGAAGCCTTTGAAAGCTACCGGGACCGGTGGTCGTCAAAGCAGAACCGGGCCTGAGTATGGAAATGTTTATGATCATTTTGCCATAGAATACGAATATGAAAATGGAGTGAAGGGATATCATTTTACGCGCCAGCAAAAGGACTGTTCAAATAGCTATGGTGTAGAATTGATGGGTGATAAAGGGCAATGCATTGTGGATGTAATTCGCGGAAGACATACCATAAAAGGGAGTGAAAATTGGAAATTCCGTGGAGATAGTAATGATATGTACCAACAGGAGCATGATGAACTTTTTGCATCAATTAGAAATGGAAAACCGATGAATGACGGTGAGTGGATGGCACGAAGTACTATGCTTGGTATCATGGGTAGAATGGTAGCCTATACCGGGCAAACCATCACTTTTGATGAAGCAATCAACTCTGCAGAACAGATCGGCCCGGATTATATAGATAATGCTACAGTTTTCGCCGATCCAGAGGTTGCCCGACCAGGCATCACGAAATTCTCTTAAATATTAATTATGAATAGAAAAGATTTTTTAAAAATTTCAGCCGGTGTTGCTGCCGGCTCGATTGTTTCCCCTCAGATATTAGCGAGCAGTTATAAGAAGAAGAACAAACTTGGAATAAAAAAGAGCCTGAAGTTTGGAATGGTTGAGGAAAATCTTTCCGTATTAGATAAATTTAAATTACTGAAAGATCTCGGTTTTCATGGGGTAGAACTCGATAGTCCGAATAATCTCGATAAAAAAGAAATTTTGGAGGCAAGGGACAAAACAGGTCTTGAATTGCCCGGAACGATAAATTCTGTTCATTGGAAATCACCTCTTTCAGATCCGGATCCCAAGGTTCGGGAAAAATGTGTGGAATCCATGAAAACTGCGCTACGAGATACTAAAGATTATGGTGGCACAACGGTTTTACTGGTTCCCGGTGTTGTGAGTGAAAAAATATCTTATGATGATGCTTATAAAAGGTCACAGAAAGAAATCAGGAAAATGTTGCCTGTTGCCAAAGAAACAGGTGTGAAAATTGCCATTGAAAATGTTTGGAATAATTTTCTGATCAGCCCGATGGAAGCTGCCAGATATATCGATGAATTTGAAAGCGATTCTATAGGTTGGTATTTTGATGTTGGCAATATTGTAAGATATGGCTGGCCTGAACAATGGATTAAAATTCTTGGTAAACGTATATTAAAGGTTGATATCAAAGAGTATAGTCGTGAGAAGCAGCAGGAGGAAGGTATTTGGAAGGGTTTTGATGTAAAACTAACGGAAGGAGATTGTAACTGGCCGGTAGTGATAGATACCTTAGAAGCCATCAAGTATAAAGGTGGGTGGGGATCTGCTGAAGTTCCCGGTGGAGATCGCGTCAGGTTGCAGGAAATCTCTGAAAGGATGGATAAGATTTTTAATAGTTAGAAGATAAAAGACGGAAGACGGAAGTCAGAAGAAAGAAGTCAGAAGATAGAATCTATATAAGATTAAGCTTGGTGGTTTTCCTCCTGCATTATTTTTTATTAATAACAACTCAATAGACCATGCTGGATTTAGGTTTTGTAAGCGCAATTTTAGCGGATAAGTCATTTGAAGAAGTAATTGATTTTGCTTCAGACAATCAATTTAAATGTGTGGAAATCATGTGTTGGCCCAAAGGTAAGGCTGAGCGCAGATATGCCGGTGTCACACATATCGATGTGGATGAGCTGGATGAATCTAAAATATCCTACATAAAGAATTACCTGACACAAAAGAATATATATATCTCAGGATTAGGTTATTATCCAAACCCATTGGATCCTGAAGTTAAACAATCAAAAGTCTATTTTGATCATATTAAAAAGGTGATTTCAGCCGCCTCTAAATTGGATATTCCTGTTATCAATACTTTTGTTGGCAGGGACCCTTCAAGAAATGTTGAAGATAATTTAAAGGTTTTTGCTGAAAGATGGCCTGAGATTATCAATCACGCGGAGTCCATTGGCGTTAAGGTTGGAATTGAAAATTGTCCGATGTTTTTTACCAATGATGAGTGGCCAGGGGGTAAGAACCTGGCAACTACGCCAGCGATTTGGGATAAGATGTTTGAGATCATTCCAAGTTCGAGTCTTGGATTGAATTACGATCCATCACATATGATCTGGCAGCACATGGATGAAATTAAGCCCATTTATAATTATCATGAACGACTCCACCACATTCATCTAAAGGACGTGAAATTAAATAAAGATAAACTCGATCGGGTGGGGATCATGGCAAACCCTTTAGAATATCATACCCCAAAATTACCAGGATATGGAGACGTAAGGTGGGGAGCATTTTTCTCAGCGCTTACTGAAGTTGGATACAGAGGTCCAACATGTATTGAAGTGGAAGACCGGGCATTTGAAAACTCTCAGGAAGATATTATCACTTCAATCCTTACAAGTAGAAATTACCTAAAGCAGTTTCTGGTTCTGTAATTTAAAATGTCCCCTAATAATTAATGATACTCAGATAGTTATGTGCTTTGACATAGTAGCGCAAAGCAAAATTAAATGGTACCTCCATTTAGTTTGATAATCGTATTTATCAGATAAAATATTCTGTGAATGCTTATGACGGGTGCTCTGTTTTCCTATTTATTTTTGACGACTTTACCGTTTTTTACTTCACCAACGTAGTGAACATCATACAAATTTTCATATCTCTTAATCGCCATCTGAATTTGATCATACGAATCCCGATGAATTTTAATTCCTTTATGTTCGCCTCTACGACGTAACTCAATATAAAAACCGTTTTTTAATTTTATTTCTCTAGTTACAGGCCTTGCCATAATTTAATGATTTAGTTTTAAATGCAGGATTTATTATCACATGCACTAATTTGTTAAAAAATTAAAAGTAAAATTCAGTACAATATAAACAATAAACAGAGCAACTATGTTTGAATGGTGTATTTTTTTCAAGGTGCAAAGGTAGTAATTTTGTAGATAAAAATGGACTTTTTGTCGTATAATTTGAATATGTAATTTATCGTTTTTTTAATAAATGGTATGTATAAAAATGAAATGAGCAATATTAGTCACATTTATCGCAATGGCAGAAACAATTATGTCTTTAAAAATATCTTAGAAAACTCCATGAGAATTTTCAGAATACCAGCATTTCAATTTCATATTATTGACGAATTTTAACTAATCTAAGAGTAGAGAATCACAAAATCTCCAGTCAATCAACAGCGGGCTTTTATTTATTCAATCTTAATTTGGAGTCAATCATCTTTAAGTAAATAGGCATAATCATTTTTTAATTAAGAATTCTTGTTTGTATCTTTAATTGCAACAAGGCCATTTATCCGGTCATAAGGTTAAAAATATGAGGAATAGCATTTTAACGAAAAAGTCATAATATTTTTTCATGCCCGAATTACTGTTTTACAATCACTTGTTATTACACCAATTTTTAAAAATATACTTTCAAATATTACTAAATGATGAAAAATAATCAATTCTCTCGTAGAAATTTTTTAGAAAAAATTGCTGCCAGTTCAATAGGAATATCTGTTACCGGGGGTCTGTCAAATGACCTCCATGCTCATCCAACTAAAAAGCCTAAACCCTGGATATCTAAATCGGATAGGAAAATAAAAATTGGCATCGTAGGTGGTGGGTTTGGGTCTCGTTTTTTCTGGCATCAACATCCAAATTGTATTGTGGAAGCGGTCAGCGATTTGCAGAAAGAAAGAAGGAAGAAATTAATGGAGGTGTATAAATGTGAAAAAAGCTACGAATCACTGGAAAAGCTCCTCCTCGATGAAAGTATAGAAGCTGTGGCGGTTTTTACAGATGCTCCAAGTCATGGTCGGCATATTGTTGAAGTTTTGAAACATGGTAAGCATTGCATTTCTGCAGTACCACTGTCCATGACTTTAGAAGATATTCAAAATGTAAAGGAGTGGAAAGAGAGAACAGGTTTGAAAGTTATGATGGCCGAGACAAGTGTATATCGCTCTGATCTGTACAATGCCAAGTTAATTTATGAGGAAGGTATGTTTGGAAAAATTGTATATTCTGAGGGCGAATATTATCATGCAAACGTCGATACTGCCTGGGGATATATGGGATGGAGGAACGCCCTGCCTCCAATGTTGTACCCGACTCATTCCACGGCCTACTATATTGGAGTTACCGGAAAGCGATACACCAGCGTTTCATGCCTTGGATTCAAAGGAGAAGCTCCAAGATATCAGGATAACCCGTATAATAATCCATTTAATAATGAGACGGCACTATTTAAGACAAGCGAAGGAGGGATGTCCAGAATCAACGTATTCTGGGGAGCAGAGGGAGCCCATGGTGAGACTGGGCGTCTATTTGGTCAGCTTGGGAAATTTGATAAAAATGTGTTCCATTTTGGAAAAGGTATAGAAGCAAAATATGAAGGTTTAGGCGACAGGGGTATGGTAGAATATACTGATCGCCGACCTGTGTTACCCCCGAATATGGAGCTTGGTGGGCATGGTGGGTCACACGGCTACCTGACAAATGAATTCATCATGGCGCTTATTGAAGATCGCGAACCGGTTGTAGATGTCTATGAAGCCATAGCAATGACCGCTCCCGGGATCGTTGCACATCAATCAGCACTTAATAATGGAGAACAGCTTAAAATTCCCAATTTCGATAGGGAGTAGTGGTTAAGATACAAAGAATGAGTATCGATGTTTCCGGTAATTTCGTGCAAAAATAACCGTGCAAATCAAAAAATTAAAAATAGCAAGACTATTGGACGCAATTAAGTTAAAACTTATAAATGAAATATCACCTTATATTTTTAATATCATTTCTACTACTTTGTTCATGCAAAGGACAAGCATTTTTAGAAATTGATGAGATAACTGCTGAGCATAAATTATATGTTATTCCCATACGTATGGTTATTGATCGTTTTGGTTCAAAGGAGGAATTATTAATCTCCAGAGGATTTGTTATCGAAAATGAGGAAACAATTGTTGAAATAAATAAAGAATGGGGCAAAAAACAAATTGAGAATTTGGACTTTCCTTTTTATAAAGTACTGTTAACTAAGAATGGCACAATTCTTAGAAGCTTATCAATTAATAAGGAACTTACTATTTTATTAACTGGTCATGGGTTTTATAAATTTAAATCTGAGCTATTGTTTAAGCATAAAAATTCATTTAATTATTTGGACTGGATGAATATTAGAACTGCTAAATTGACGGATGCAAAAAATCTTTTATCGGAATTAGACAAAGGAAATTTTATTTACCCACATTTTGTCAAACCAAAAAGTGATTTCCGGGAATATCAAGGAAATATAATCGTTAAAAGGAAAAAAATTTCTGAAGAAGACAATTATCAAAAAATAGTTCAACACGACTTTGAGTTGGATTCTGTTTTTTTAAGGTATACCAATCACCTTGGTAGCGATAGTGTAACTCTTAACTTTTGGACAAGGCAAAAGTTCAACACAAAAATACCTAAAGATTATATCGTGATAGATGAATGGAAAGAATTTGAAAATATTGAGTTCGAAGTGATTGGTTGCAAAAAAGATATAATTGAAACTATAATTAATAAAATGGAAATAAATGTGGAGTTAGAAACAGCGCCAAATATCACTGCAAAAAACAATTTCATTAATTCATTAACTAGAGAGAAATTAGTCAAGCTGCATTATTTATTAAATTAAAAACGCATAATAATTTTAATACATTCCCATGAAAAAATACTTTGTTAATGTAATACTGATACTTTTTTGCTGCTATGCTGAATTATCAATCGCTCAGACCATTTCAGATCAATTGAAAACCATTCCTCAAAACCAGTTAAAGCTGGGCGGTTTCGTAGGAATGAAGACAGATCTAATTGTAAACAATCGTGTAAAATCCCAAGACTATGATTATCTCGTAGAGCCATTCCGGCATAAAAATGAAACGCATTTGTGGCAATCCGAATTTTGGGGTAAATGGATGCTTGGGGCTGTTGCTTCCTGGGAATATACACATGACCCGGAGTTGATGGCAAGCATCGAACAGGCTGTTGCCAGTTTGTTGGAAACCCAATTACCAAATGGATATATCGGCAATTATCCACCGGAAAACCAGTTGACAAGTTGGGACATCTGGGGTAGAAAGTATTCGATGCTGGGATTGCTGCGCTATCATGATATATCGGGAGATAAAAAAGCGCTCAAAGCTGCCCGGAAGATAGCAGATCATTTACTTACACAGCTTGGCCCCGGGAAAACTAATGTTATTGAAACGGGAAATTATCATGGGATGGCCAGCAGTTCAATCTTAGAGCCCATGATGCTACTTTATAATAAGACCCAAAAAGAACAATACCTGGAATTTGCCAAATATATTGTTTATCAGTGGGAAACTCCGGAGGGTCCGCAGCTGATAGGCAAAGCTCTTGCAGGGGTAAATGTTGCAGATCGATTCCTGCCTCCCGAAAGATGGTTTTCACCGGAAAATGGTCAGAAAGCATATGAAATGATGTCTTGTTATGATGGTCTGCTGGAATTATATCGTGTAACCGGAGTGCCCAAATATCTAAAGGCCGTGGAAATGACTGTGCAAAATATCCTGGAAGAAGAAATAAATATAGCTGGTTCAGGATCTGCCTATGAATGTTGGTATCATGGGAAGGAAAAGCAAACGATACCCACCTTTCACACAATGGAAACCTGCGTGATGACGACATGGTTAAAGCTCAATTACAGCTTGTTGAGACTTACGGGAAAGTCTGGATATGCTGATAATATTGAACAAACCTATTATAATGCTTTACTGGCGTCAACAAAATATGATGGTTCGGAAATAACCATGTACAGCCCTTTGCTTGGTCATCGTGGGCCAGGAGCCAGGCAATGTAATATGGACATCAATTGCTGCTCTGCCAACGGACCACGGGGGTATTTGATGATACCTCGTTTCGCGCTCATGATAGCTCCCGGGGAAATATATGTAAATCTATACAGTGAATCCTCAGCGACAGCAACACTTACTAAGAACAATCCAATACTTATTGAACAACAAACTGAATACCCTGTACGCGATCAAGTGATCATAAATATTAACCCTGAAAAGGCTGAGAAATTCACAGTTTCATTGAGGATTCCATCATGGAGTGAACAAACTTCTATCCGGGTCAATGATGGAATTATTGATAATATTACCCCCGGAACTTATAAGAAAATTACGCGAAAGTGGGAAAAGGGTGATAAAATCGAATTACATCTGGACTTACGGGGACGGTTGGTCAGGCAGAGCAATCATGTCGCGATATTGCGCGGCCCAATTGTTCTGGCTCGGGATTCCAGGTTTGGTGATGGATTGGTCGATGAAGCAGCGGTAATTCAAAGTGAAGACGGATATGTGGAGCTAATAATTTCAGAGGAAAAACCAAAGGAGGTGTGGATGGCTTTTACCGCACTATTGAAACTGGGTGCAGGAATAGATGCGACTTCGAATCCACCGGTTAAAATTCATTTTTGCGATTTTTGTTCTGCAGGGAATACCTGGGATAAATCTACAAGATATAAGGTATGGCTTCCAGAACCGCTGGATGTCAAGAAAACAGGTCATGAGACTTATTATTGAGCAATCCCCATAGGGAAAAAGTGATTGGTCCAAAGCCGGAAGTTAATTAAAACTCCGTTAAAAAAATTGATTTCAAAAGCGCCTACCTGACAGGTCCTCCCTATGCGGATAAGTCTACATTTCGAGATGACATTTACCCCATACGGAGTCACATAAAGTGTATTCTGAGCTTTCTTGTGAATCGTGATCCACAAGACATAGATTTAACGCTAATTTCATTCCGATTTGTTTCATCAAATTGGTGTTAATCGTGTATAGCATTTTTTAATTGGTAAAGCGGGTTTTCTTGCCTTATCCTGATAAAACTTTTAATGTGAATGAAATATTAGAAGTCCCTTTAAAATTATAGGTTTTACCACAAATTTAATGGGAATCCTTTTAAAAGGATGGAAGCCGGGAGTCAGAAGACCAAAGTATTAGATAGTTGAGAATTCTAAAAAACTAAAATCTGGTCAACTTTTATCAGGGATTGACATTGACCCAAATTAATTTCCGACTCATGGCTCCTGACTCCTGACTTCGGTCTATTACAACATGGATCCAACTAAAATAACAGTAGAATCAAATTATAAATATCATTGATCCTAAATTTAATCTCATTTCCGCCGACATTTTAGATGCATTGGATGTTATGGAAGCAAATGTTTTTAAATTTGACGGTTCAAAACGAAGGGTTATAATAAATGATTGATTTTTTAATACAAAGACGAAGGGTTGTCGTATTTCAACTGTTATTTCTTGTTGGTACCGTAATTTTTTGGTCGTGTGGAAATCGCGATGAACATCAAAAATTATTCAAACTGCTCGATCCTCAAAAGACAGGGATTACTTTTAATAATGCGCTGGAAGAGACACATGAGATGAATGTGATCGCCTATCAGGATTTTTACAGCGGAGGGGGAGTATCTATAGGCGATATCGATAATGATGGATTGTCGGATGTTTTTTTAACAGGGAATCAGGTTCCGGCGAAATTATATAAAAATATGGGTGCAATGGTTTTTGATGATATTACAACCAAAGCCGGTCTGGATCATATGGGAAAGGGATGGTTTACTGGGACCTCAATGGTTGACATTAATAATGATGGATATCTCGACATTTATATCAGTAAATCGGGCATGGAAGCCCCGGATGATCGCGCTAATTTGTTGTACATTAACCAAGGGGATGGAACCTTTATCGAAAGCGCTGAGAAATATGGGATTGCTCACAAGGGATTTGCGGTTAATGCAACATTCTTTGACTATGACCGTGATGGGGACCTGGATATATATCTGGTAAATCAAGGTCCTATAAAGCTGAAAAGCGGTGATGCAGAGAAATTGAGGGCCGAACGGCATGACGAAGCCGGGGATGTTCTGTACGAAAACAGAGATGGGAGATTTGTTGATGTTACGGAGGAAAGTGGCATTTATAGTTCAGTAATTGGCTTTGCTCACGGGGTATCGGTTGGTGATATCAATAATGATGGCTGGGAGGATATTTTCGTGAGCAATGATTTTTTTGAACATGATTATCTGTACATCAACAATGGAGACAAAACCTTTATAGAAACCATAAAACAAGCCACAAATCACATTTCGTATTATTCTATGGGCAATGATCTGGCTGATTTCAATAATGATGGTCTGCTTGACATAGTGGTGCTGGATATGGTAGCTGAAGGAAACCGTCGCTTGTATTCCAACCTGGGGGGCATGAGGGCACGTAAATTTAATGGTTCCGTTAAAATGGGTCTGCATTATCAATATATGCACAATGTTTTGCATTTGAATAATGGGAATAATACGTTCAGCGACATTGGGATTTTGTCCGGGATATCAAAGACGGATTGGAGTTGGGCGCCTGTTTTCGCAGATTTTGATAACGATGGACTGAAGGATTTATATATAACTAATGGAATCAGAAAGGATATTCGAAATATAGACTGGGGTTATTTGTATCATGATATGTTGGGCTTGACCGGGGGTAAAAACTCATTTAAAGCAAGGGAATGGGATATGGTGTTAAATGCCATGCCTTATGAGCAGGTAACAAATTATATGTTTAAAAACAATGGCGATCTCACCTTTGAAAAGGTGATGAATGATTGGGGAATGGATCAAAAATCATGGTCAAACGGAGTTGCCTATGGCGACCTAGATAATGATGGCGATCTGGATTTGGTAGTGAATAATATAGACCAGGAGGCCTTTGTGTATCAAAACCAACAAAAACAGGCAAAATTCATCCGGTTTAATTTTTCTGGGTCAACACTAAATCCAATGGCCCTTGGGGCAAAAGTAACTATTCAGCATGGTGGCAAATCACAATATCAACAGCATTACCTGGTCAGGGGGTATCGTTCGAGTATGGAGCCGGTCATGCACTTTGGCCTCGGGCGGGATACAATAATAAACAAAATTGAGGTTGTTTGGCCCGACGGAAAAGCATCACTTTTCCATGATATAGCATCTAATCAGGTGATGCTCTTGAACTATGCTGATGCGGGCGTAGCTTTACCCGTGGTAGAGGGGAAAGGTAAATTCTATTTTGAGGATGTGACTAAAGAAATGAAAATTGAGATCAGGCATTCCGAAAATGAAATGGATGATTTTTCAAGGGAACCACTATTACATTACAAACTTTCCACGATGGGACCTGCTTTTGCAGTTGCTGATGTTAATGGAGATGGATTGGATGATATGTTTCTTGGAGGCGCCTTCCGGCGTCCGGCACAGTTGTTAATTCAAAATGAAAATTCAGCATTTATTCATTCACAAGAAGAATTATGGGAAGGTGAAAGAATGTATGAGGATGTGGGAGCTGCTTTTTTTGATGCTGATATGGATGGAGATTGGGATTTGTATGTGGTGAGTGGTGGAAATGAAAATACAATTGAAAATGGTGGTTTGCAGGACCGTTTATACCTGAATGATGGAAAGGGAAATTTCACGAAGTCACAAGAGGCGCTGCCGAATGGGAGTGGTTCTGTTGTCGTACCGGCAGATTTTGATGTGGATGGTGATCTCGATCTTTTTGTTGGTGGCAGGATGATTCCCGGTGAATATCCATTACCTGCTGATAGCTATTTATTAATAAACCAGGATGGGAAATTTAAAGACATCACAGATGAAAAAGCACCCGGGTTGCGAGAGCTGGGTATGGTCACAGATGCCTTATGGTCTGATTATGATGTGGATGGCGACCTTGACCTGATTGTTGTAGGAGCATGGATGCCCGTTACAATTTTCAGTAATAATTCCGGGAAATTTGAAAAAATTGAAAATAAAAATAATGGCCTGGGAAATTCATCCGGTTGGTGGTGGAGTATTGCGGCTGATGATTTTGATCATGACGGAGACCCGGATTTTGTTGTGGGCAATATGGGGTATAATTATAAATTCAGCGCAAGCGAAAATGGGCCATTGGAGATTTTTGTTTATGATTTTGATTCGAATAACTCATTGGACATTGCCATGGGTTATCACCAGGAAGGCAAATTATATCCTGTTAACAATTTTAGGAAGACATTACGGCAAAATTCCGAAGTGAAAGATAAGATCAAAACAAATAATGATTTTTCCGTTGCTACACTCAACGATATTTATGGGGAAGAAAATCTGAATAATGCCCTGCATTATAAAATTCAGACACTTGCAACATCGTATATTGAAAATATTGGAGCGGGTAAATTTGAAATTACCCCACTTGATAACCGAACTCAAATTTCAAATATAAATTCAATACTTATTCGTGATATTGATAGGGACGGGTATAAAGATCTTGTTTTGGCGGGCAACCTTTATGCCTCGGAGCCGGAAATTACCAGGAATGATGCAGGCATTGGTTTATGGCTTAGAGGAGATGGGAATGGCCATTTCAATTCAATTCCTTTTATCGAAAGCGGATTGTACATCCCCGGGGATCTGCGTCATTTAGAATTGGTTAAAACCCAGGAAGGGTTATTGTTGATGTGTGCTAAAAACAATGATTATTTGCAAATTATAAAGCCTGTACTTCCTTCAAATTGATTAAATTTCGCAATATTAATTTTTCTGCAATATGAATTCAAGAGAGAGGTTTATAACAACAATAAACGGGGGAGAACCTGACAGGCCTCCTGTTTTTGCAAATTTTACACCCCAGGTTGCTGAGAAAATGTCGAAATATTTGGGGCTTTCCTATGAAGAACCGGTAGATGCATTACTTTCTACCCGTATATCACATACGAAATTGTTGCTGCATTTGGGAAATGATGCAGTGGGGACTGCTTCAATTGCCCCTGCTGATTCGGCAACAGTTACGAATCCTGATGGTACACTGGTCAATGAATACGGTATGATATTCAAGCCTAAAGGCCTGTACAACGAGTTTTATAAATATCCGCTGGAAAGCGCTGAAACTGTTGAAGATATTGAAAATTATCATTTTCCCGATCCGTTTGCAGAAGGAAGATATGCTGATGCTGAAAATAAAATTGCTACTTATAGCAATGATTATGGAGTAATAGGAGATTTGGAAACAGCCATATTTGAAACCTCCTGGTATCTTACCGGTTTAGAGAAATTTTTCATGGACATGATGATTCAGCCACCTTACTTTTATAAGCTGATGGATAAGGTCATGGACATTCATCTTGAAATGGGAAAAGAGCTTATCAGACGGGGGATTGATATGCTGTGGGCAGGAGATGATTTTGGGGGTCAGGATGGTATGTTGATAGAGCCGGATCAATGGAGGCAGGTATTTAAACCCAGGATGAAATACATGTTTGAAGAGTTTAGAAAGGTAAATACGGATATAAAAATTGCCTGGCACACTTGTGGTTCAGTAGTTCCGATTATTCCTGATTTAATAGAAATTGGTCTGGACATTCTCAATCCTTTGCAGCCACTTGCAAAAGATATGACGCCCGAGCTTCTTAAGAGTGAATTTGGAAAGGATTTGATCTTTTTCGGCGGTATTTGCGTCCAGGACTTAATGCCTAACGGTTCACCACAACAGATAAAAGATGAAGTTAAACGCAGGGCAGATATATTTGGAAAAGATGGTGGATATATACTAGCTCCGGCACATAACATCCAGGATGATACACCCATTGAAAATATTATGGCATTTTTTGAGGCAGTTCAGGAACTGTAAATCTATATTGAGAACTCACTAAAAACTTCCTGCCAACTACGGATGTCAAATTTTCCATGATGAAATGCTCACAAAAATGTATTAGCTATCGAATTGGTATCTCCAAACAATAATTTTGTCAAACCCATCTAATGGTAAAACGGGAAGTGCCTGACTTGCCAGATAATTGAGTTTTTCCAGCTATCGGGTGTGTCATCTATAAATATATTCGCTTTATTCTTATCATAGATAACTGTGCCGCTGTTTTTAAAAATGCTTATATAAACAGAAGCATGGTATTTTTTCGTAGTCGAGCTGGCTGAACCGCCATAAACATTGGTTTTGTCCCAGTCTTTTTGATTGACACTACCAAAACCAGATTCCAATGATGAAGTTCCTTCAAATGATCTGTCGATGGACCCCATTAATACATAATCTGCACCAAGCACATCCGCGATTTCCTTAGTAGTAAAATTATCCATGGTTTCGGCCGTTATGCCAGCTTTATTTAAGCCTACATTTACATCCCTCGCATTGAGCGGGGTAACCTTGAAGTGTTTTTGTTTTTTATTTATATAGCCAATTAAAAATTGTTGAGCTTCTTTGCCTTTTGGCTCTGATAGATGACCATCATCTGTAAATGTGAAAGGTAAGATAGCTACTGACTCCTGGGAAAATGCAAATATTGACGCAGTCAAGAAAAATACTAAGCCTAAATACTTCAAATGTTTCATAGTGTGTGGTTTAATTAGTGTAAAACATAAATATTTAATGATTGTTTATTTTACTCTGGCAATAATTAATTTTCAAATTAAATAAATTGTATTTTAAAATTCAAAAAAGCTTGTTCCTAAATAAAAATAGTAATGCGACTGACACCCGGGACAAAAATAACAAATATATGTCTTCCCGCTATTGATAGTTCGGTATTTAAAACAGAAAACATAAAAGGGCAACCATTCATGTTGTCGTTTCTTCGTTTTGCGAGTTGTCCCTTTTGCAATTTGAGGATCAACGAATTAGTCAGGCGATTTGATGAGTTTGGCAATGAATTTACAATTATTGCAGTTTTTGATTCTCCACTGGATAATTTGATACGCCATACAGAAGGACACAAAGCGCCATTTCCCATATTAGCGGACGAAAAAAATAAATATTACAAGGCTTATGGTATTGAGCAATCTTTCTTAGGAATGATAAAGGGGATGATTTTGCGCATGCCAACACTACTCAAAGGAATGACCAAGGGCTATTTGCCATTTATAATCAAAGGCAGCATGATGACCATGCCAGCAGACTTCCTGGTTGATCGTGAGGGCATTATTCAGGATGCCTATTATGGAAGGGATGAAGGAGATCATTTGCCCTTTGATGCGGTAAAGGATTTTTCATTGAAATGAATGTAATTTTTTACGAATGTGAAAGATTATAAATAATTCAATTACTTAGAATTTATACTTACAATTATTAAATATCAAGAAATATCATGAACATAAATCGACGTAATTTTTTCAAAAAAGCTGGCGTTAGTACAGCATTGACTTATGCATCTACCAGCCTGTTAAAAAGTTCCTATGCTAAAAGTATTGATAAAAAGCAGGGGAGTCAACGATTGAGTCTAGAGCAATTGGAGGCTTGGGAGAATGCCCATTATGGAATGTTTATACATTTTGGTATGAGTACATTTTTGGGGAATGAACTACCTGATGGTAAAGCTCCTGCTGCTGTTTATAATCCCAGCAAACTCAATGTTGATCAATGGGTTTCAGTTGCGCGGGATGCCGGGATGAAGTATGCGATATTAACAACAAAACATGTTGCTGGACACTGTCTTTGGCCAAGTTTGCATACTGAATATACAGTTAATAATAGTACGAATAAAACAGATGTAGTTGAGGCATTTATAAAGTCGTGCGGGCAACGGGGAATTAAACCCGGATTTTACTATTGTTCCTGGGATAATCATAATCGATTTGGGAGCAAAACACCTTCAGATGGAGGTGTGTGGGCAGAAATGAATGCTTTTCCGAAAGATCAGAAAGGAGAAATGCCTGCATTTACCACCTCTCTTTATCAGAATTTTCAAACAGCACAGATCACTGAATTATTGAATAATTATGGGCCTATTTTCGAAATTTGGGTTGATATTCCGGGAGTTCTTGGTAGGGGATACCGAACATATTTATATAATTATATTGCAGATACTCAGCCTGATACAGTAGTAATGATGAACAGCGGTATCGGAGATGGTTCAACATATAATGTCGATTATGCATGGCCTTCAGATATAATGGCTATTGAGAGAAAGCAACCTTCGACTGATGGTTTTAAAAAATGGAGAAATATTGAAGGCAAAGATTATTATATCCCCGGAGAGCATTGTGATCCGATAGGGAAGGAGTGGTTTCACGTTCAGGGAGACATGCCGCGCCCGGATTCAGAATTGCTCAACCAATATGAGTTGACGCGTAAAACCGGTGTAAATTTTTTATTGAATGTTCCCCCAGATAAAAGCGGATTGATACCAAAAGAATATGTTGATAGTCTTAACCGATTGCGTAAAAATGCAAACATATAGAATAGAGAGAAGACAGTTGTCTATATGAATTTATATTGAGAAACTAATTTTTAAGATTGGTTATTTCTGTGATAAATTTGAATTTATAATCTTTTTACCTACATTAATTAACATAAATATCATTGAATTTTATTTAAGTAAAAACCAATAAAGGTCTATGAAAAGTTATTTTGTGACTTTTGATATTCCTGCTCTTTAACAACTAACTCCACTAATCATGCTTGATTCTCCAATTATCGACATTGCCATTGGGCTTTCATTTTTATATTTTCTCTTAGGTTTGATCGCTTCTTCTTTAAATGAATTGATTCAAACTAAACTACAGTCCAGGTCGAGAGAATTGCACAATGCAATCATTAATTTTCTTGACCGCGACTGGGATGAAATTGGCAAAAAAATTGTTGAAAGCCCTTATGTGCGTTCTCTGAGTAAATCTCCTGAAAAACTCCCATCATATATCCCGTCCAGTTCATTTGCCCAGGGCATTATTGATGTTATTAAAGGAGCGGAAGAACTACCAAATACCATTCCCGAAATCCGAAAGCAAATAAAGAACAATCCCATCATTAAAGGCGATGCGCAACTTTGGTTATTGGGCCTTTTAGATCAATCTTACTCAAGGTTAGAGGGTTTTTATTCAAAACTTGAAGAATCGTACAACGATGCTATGGATAGGGTAAGTGGATGGTATGGAAGGAAAGCAAAAAGGACGATATTGATACTTGGAATTATAACATCAATTTTACTGAACGTTGATACCATTGATATCACCCAAACCTTGTGGAAAAATAAGGAAATGGCAAAAGCTTTTTCAGCTATTGTTGCCAATTCTATGCAAGGGATAGAAAAGACCGGTGATGGATTTAAAATGGAAGACGCAGAAGGAAAAGTTCTGTATTCCATCCAAAATGAACCGGGTAAAAATATCACCAGGATGGTAACAGATATTGGAAATTTCCCTATCCCCCTTGGTTGGAATTCAAATAGTTTCGATTTCTTTTCAGAGCCCAAGTGGGGTTGGAGTCTATTATCAAAACTTGCCGGATGGAGTATTACGGCTATGGCCATATTTTTAGGCGCTCCCTTTTGGTTTGATCTGCTGAGTAAAATTGTCAATTTGCGTGGAGCAGGAAATAAGCCAGATACATCTGTGCCTGCGAAAAAAGGAAGTGAAATTGATTGATTTTTAAATTGATGTAGAAAAATAAAATACTCAAATTGTAACGGTAGGGCTAAACGGACCTCATTGATACCTGAAATATTCTGATGCATATTCGGAAATCATTCACTTTTTTCAGATGGATAACCACCGTTTGCAATAATGAAATTGCCTTATTTAGGCTTGTCCACGATTTATAACAGTGATTTCTCCGCGAGACTTGTACGATTACCTCCAAATATTATAATATTTCCTTACCTTGTGAAACCATTGTGTATTGATAGCAGTTACTCTTGCTATTTCAGGATTGATCCACATTGGGTTGTCAGCATTTTCGAATTAAAATTAATTATGGCCAGATCTAAAGAAACATTCAGTAAAAAGGAGGTAGAGAAAAAGAAACTTCAAAAAAGAAAAGAGAAACAAAAACGCAGAGAGGAACGAAAAGCAAATCCCGGGCGTTCTTTTGAGGACATGATAGCATATACCGATGAGAACGGCAATATTATATCTACACCACCGGATCCATCAAAAAAGAAGGAAATAAAAACAAAAGATATCATCATCGGAGCGCGTAATAGCGGTGGTGATGAAGAGGAAGTTGATCCTGTGAGAAAAGGTAAAGTCGCTTTCTTTAACAACAGTAAGGGCTATGGTTTCATTAGAGATTTGGATACTAATGAAAACATTTTTGTACACGTCAATGGCCTGGTAAATTCCATAAATGAAAATGATAAAGTTACGTTTGAGACTGAGCGTGGCCCCAGGGGTCTAAATGCTATAAAGGTTACGCTGATAGAATAACATTAAAAATAGCGCAAAAAAAAACCACCGTTAAGGTGGTTTAAATGTATTTCAGTAATAAAACCTAATCTACTACCCTTACGTTTACCGCGTTCATACCTTTCTTCCCTCTTTCCATGTCGTACTCAACTTTGTCGTTTTCACGAATTTCATCGATAAGTCCTGAAGAATGTACGAAAATGTCTTCACTTGAATCGTCTGGTTTAATGAATCCAAAACCTTTGGTTACATTAAAGAATTTTACTGTTCCTTGCATTGTTAAATTTTTAATAAATAAATAAATGTCGAAAATCTTAGTTTAATATAATTATCAATAACTAACCAATTTTAATTTTATTCCAGCAAATGAAATGAAGAAAAACGAATGATTATGAGATAAAAGATAAGATATTAATTCATTAAGACTTACATACAGTTCAAAGGTAGTTAATACATTTTCGTTATCCAAAGAATTATTGTTAGATTCTTTTAAATGAAAGTACTCTAATTTATTGCGCTGTATTTTTTACCCCTTTTCCAGAAGCAGTCAATTGGGTAAACAACCATATATTTTCATTCTCAGGCCCTGATTCTATACCATTTCAATTTTCCGGATGATCATTTTAAAACCAATAACTATTATAGCTGAATTATTTCAGACCGAAGTGATCAATATCCTTTAAGCACGATGTACTCGCTGTTAATTGAATTCTAAGGAATCTCTGGCTTTCTATTTTACACTCAATTATTTGGAGCTCCGATATCCACCCAGTCGGCAATTATTTTTATCTCCTCATCACTGATAGATCCGCTCTGTGGCATGGATTTATTACCGGTCCGCTCTTTTATTCTATCAGCTTTTGCTTTTACATCAGCATAGGTAGCCCATGTAGGAATGCTGGAATTGCTTCCATGACAACCTGAAATTTGGCAATTCCCATCGATAATTGGCCTGATCTCGTTTGCATAAAAGACCTCTTTGATTTCAATAACCGTAGCCATCTCTGTATCTGTACAATTATTAGCGTCCTTCATCGTGATGGTATAATCATCTGCGCTAAGCCCGGCAAATGTACTACTACTTTGAAAATTGGTTCCATCAATGCTATACATGATTGGTGAGGTAACTCCCTGTGCACTAACGGTGATCTCCCCGGTGGATTGACCTTCGATACTCGCTGTAATAATATCAACACTTAACTCAGGCCCGTTTTTACAGGGATTTGTTTCTTCACTTGAATCACTACAAGCATTGAGAATGAATAATAATATAATTACTATTCCTCCAAGTTTAAATTGATTTTGGTTCATGAGATTTAATTTAGGTTAATAATAAAACTTAATTCCGCCCTTTTTTTATTTGAATCATTATTCGTTGTTCACGAAAACATTCATTTAATTACTAATATTTACTTTCCAATACGATATTTATAAGTTAAATAAGTACCAATTGTATGGAGATCGACATTTCCCCAACCAATTCCAGTTGTTGGAATTTTAATAAATGGCTCCACTTGTAAAGAGCATTTTCTGCCAAACATATATTGATAACCAACTGAAATATTTACAATTCCAAACGGGTAAACAGTTGTTTTATCTGTTCCCCAATGGTCTGGAAGATCCGGATCATCTTGCTCATACTGAAAATAATAGTCTTCTTTTAATAGAAAATAGGTGGACGCTCCCCCCGATATAAATAGTTTATGCCGGCTCTCCACTAATACATCATAGCGTAAATTCAATGGAATATCCACCATTTTGCATTCGCCATAAGTTTCCTCTGCTTCAATACCATTTTTCCAATATTTTGGAGGGGCGTTGTAATCCTTTCCATAAGCTTCATATTGATTGCTTACAAATACAACCCCTGTGTTGATGGAAAATCGATTCAGAAAAGAATACTCAGCGATAATCGTCCAACGGGATCCGGGAGCTATAAAATTTCCTATACCAACAGTGCTAAAATCCGGACTGTATCCAACACCCAATGAGAAATACGAGTTATTTATTTTTCCTGGCTTGATTTCTGAGGAGGACTGTTCATCATGAATAATCTGAATTTTTCTAGGATTCAATTTTGATTTTGGAGGAATAGGAGAAAGAAAATGGAGCCTGGAATATAAGATTTGCCCTCTGTTACTAGCTCCATTTTCGAAAACAACATAACCTATTTCATTTACATTTTTATTTTGAAAATTTGAATTATCTGTATTTTTTGTTTTATCAGCTTTCTTTGAAGTATAAAATATATTTGAATTTGCAAATGAAGGCTTTGACACTCTTTATTGGATACCGGAAATTGATGCCTTTTTGCTCAATAGTTCTATATTACCATTTTGCTGGATTATCTCCGTATCCTGAGTTGCGGAAAATTTATCAACTTTTTGAACAGCTAATTGTGCTGAATTGACATCGTTGCATGAACCACCATTTTCCGAATTTTGAAATGTAAACCATGTGAAGGTAAGAAAAAGCAAAAACAAGGGGATGTACCAGTTTTTTTTAAATATGGACCAGATAGGATGGGTGACAGATAATTCTTTATCGAGCCTGGCCTCAAGTTTTTTCCAGTCGATTTCATTGAACTTATGATCTTCGCTATAAGCCCTTTTTCGGAATTTTTTTCTAGATTATCCTTTCCTGATGCGCTCATAATCTTCCTTGAAATAATCCTTAAGTATCAATTGCATGTTTTTTTTTGCTTTTGATAAATTTGATTTTGAAGTACCGGTGGAAATTTCGAGAATTTTGGCGATCTCTTCATGTTTATACCCCTCAATTACATACAGATTAAACACCGTTCTATATGCAGGTGAAAGCTCTCTGATCATCGCTAATATTTCCTGATATAATATGCGCGACAATACATCATCTGGTCCGTTATGAATGCTCACTTCATCCAATTCTGTAGTGAAAGCAATTTTTTTCTTTTTGATATAATTGATACAGGTATTGATCAGGATTTTTCTAAACCAAGGTTTAAAAGACCTGTTTAGGTCAAGCTTTTTGAGATTGGTGAAAACTTTCATAAAAGCTTCGTTCAATAATTCCACTGCTTCATCTCTGTTATCTGAATAGCGCAAACAAACGCTCAAACCATAACTGTAAAAGTGTTGGTAGAGATTTCTCTGGCTTTTTCTGTCATTTTTAAGACAGCCTTTTAATAAGTCAGGTAGAATGGTTCGTGGTTCCTTACTCAATTACAATTGGTTTATTGCCAATACAGAGAAATTAAAGAAAAGGTTGCCTGGGGTTGAGAATATTTATGATAATGATATTGGCGGATAAGGCAGCTTAGTCAATCTCTAAAACATCACCGTTTTCAGCATCGATATATACTTTAATTGTATTATTATTATCATCGAATTCGAATGAATACACCCATTTATTTATGAAATCGCTTTCTTTTTTGAGTTTCCATCTCAGGAGGGAACTGTTTTTTATAGCTCCGGTAGCTACAGTTTTGGCAGTGCTGTAGTTAATCAAATTATTGCCCGGTGCGATATCATATGCAAATGGCCCAACTTGGCCTTCTATTTTAACAAGAAATTCCGTCCTGATATCCCAATAGAATTTCACTATAGCTCCTTCACTATCTTGAATTTTTATTTCCCAGGATTTTATTCCATCTTCTTCTTCGGTTCCCGTTTCAATTACACTCCCATCAAATAGGTTTAAAGAATTGTCAATAACACTTTGTGGAACAGTAGGATTATTATCTTCACTAGTTTCGTTGCAAGAAACAAGTGCTAATGATGCGATTATTATGGTGATTAAAAAGATATTTTTCATATGTGCCTTTATTATAACCATACAATGAAACAATTGTTAAGGTTGCCTTATATCCAATTATTATTTTATTTGTTAAATTGAAGCATTATGATAAAAGATCAATCTGTACGAGACAGTCTAATATCTCTGGAAAAAGAACTCATTGAAAGTATTTTAGAAGAATCTGTATTAGAGACATTTCAAAAAAATACCATAGTGATCAGAGAAGGACAATATTTAAAATATCTTCCGGTAATCATCAAAGGAATGGTAAATGTTTATAGCCAGTTTGATGGGAAAGAATTACTTCTATACTATATCAAACCAAAACAAAGCTGCATTATCTCTTTTACCGCAGCCTTATATAATCTACCGAGTAAAATATTTGCAAAAACTGAGGAAGAAACTAAAATTTTATTATTACCAACAAAGAAAGTGGCGGATTGGACTGCAAAATACCCACGTTTCAATCAATTATTTTTCGATTTATATCATCAACGCTACCTGGATTTGCTGGAGACAATTAATCAACTTGTCTTTAAAACACTTGATCAACGAATATTATCGTATTTGATTGAGAGGTCTAAATTAATGGATACAGATGTTGTAGAGATACGTCACAGGCAGATTGCGAATGATCTTGGAACCGCAAGAGAAGTCGTGAGCAGAGTAA
Source organism: Bacteroidota bacterium (assembly GCA_024280115.1). GTDB lineage: Bacteria > Bacteroidota > Bacteroidia > Cytophagales > Cyclobacteriaceae > JAAUQL01. Next base: position 32,574 of record JAJRQT010000195.1, read on the forward strand.
TAAAAAAATTGGAAAAAGAAAAAAAAGTGGAGCAGACATCCGGCGGAATAAAAATTTTAGCGCGTAGTGACTGAAGTCACCAGATTCGGACTTTCGACTATATTATGTTTGTAATAACTTTAAAACATATCTATAACTAAAAATAAAATATTATGAAAAATATGGGAGCCGTTGATCGCATCGTTAGAGCTGTAGTCGCATTAATAATTGGAATTTTGTATATGACAAATGTCATTACAGGAACTTTAGGAATTATATTGTTGATATTAGCAGGTGTATTCTTACTCACAAGCCTGGTGAGTACTTGTCCGCTTTACCTTCCATTTGGAATTAAAACTTTCAAAACAAAAAGTACTGAATAAGTCAATTTATTTATCCTGTTGAGTTTACCATTCGAACAATTTGTTTTTACCAATGTTATATTGTTCATCTATTTAATTGATTTTTTTTAATAATCAATCCTTTTTTAAAAAAGGTGTACTATAATAATTTCAAATAGGTATTTATTTTTTGCTTAATAATTAGGGTTATCTCTAAAAATTCAAAAGAGTAAAAAACGATATTTAAATACTTGTTCAGCTTTATTGAAAGTTATAGAATAAATTCAATGAGTATAATAATTGACATTTTGAATCACAAATTGCTGACTATCAATAATATTTGTGCAATTTTGCACTTTTCATAAAAAATAATGTAGATAAATGGTGAGAATTAGTTGATTCCAAAGTTATACGCGATGAAGTTCAACAAATCTAAAAAAGGGTATTTTGTTTAATAATTCTTCTGAATAAAAAATATTATCATTAATCTAAACATTTTGTAATTTCCTTCGTTATAATTGTTACTGTAAATAAATTAAATTACATTTGTTTTTATTATAATACCTAACTATATAACAAAGAGTATATAATAAAATTAAGTTTAGTTTTAGCTGAGAAGCTTAACCCGTAGTTGGGTTAAGCTTTTTTTATGCGTTCTAACCAAGGTATGCCTTCTGCTTTTTATTGGAAAATGGTTTAAATCTGTAACTACAGTACGCAAAATCAATAATATTTAATTTTTCTGCATTTTAGAATTTGAAATATAAACATAGCGATTGATAGATTTTCTCAATTTAAAAAAGTGATTTTTATGTATAAATATTAATTTTTTTTTTGATTACTTAATTAACTTCTTTGAATTACATTGGTTAAGCAATCATTTAAATTTGAATAACCTTAAAAATACATCAAATGAGATATTCACCAGCTGAAAAAGAATTGTATATAAATAATAGGAAAAAGTTCGCTAATAGAATGAATCCGGGCTCATTGGCAATATTCAATTCAAATGATATTATGTCAACTAGTGCAGATGGTACCATGCCATTTATCCAACAAACTGACCTGTTTTATTTAAGTGGAATTGATCAGGAAGAAAGTATCCTATTGATGTTTCCGGGCGCAAGTGAAAAGTTAAATCGAGAAATTTTATTTATTAAGGAGACAAATGACGAAATAGCTATTTGGGAGGGGCATAAATATACAATAGATGAGGCGCGGCAATTATCTGGTATTCAAACAGTGCATTGGTTGTCCCAGTTCAATGATATTTTTAATGGGCTCCTGTTTCAGGCAGAATCATTATATCTAAACTCCAACGAACATTTACGGGCTAAAAACGAGGTAGAAACAAGGGATGCCAGATTTGCAGATTGGTGCAAAAAAAAATATCCTCTGCATAAAATTGAACGATCTCAACCAATTCTACATGAAATACGGGCAGTTAAATCTTCTATTGAAATTGAGCAACTAAAGAAAGCCATTCATATTACTGAAAAGGGCTTTAAACGAGTGTTGAAATTTATACAACCCGATGTCATGGAATATGAAATAGAAGCGGAATTAATTCACGAATTCGTTTCTAATCGCAGTAGGAGATTTGCTTTTCAACCAATAATTGCCTCAGGTTTTAATGCATGTGTATTACATTATATTGAAAATAAGGGCCGTTGTAAAGACGGAGATCTGGTTTTAATGGATATTGGTGCTGAATACGGAAACTACAACGCAGATTTAACACGTTGTATTCCAGTAAACGGGAGATTTACCGACAGGCAAAGATCAGTATATAATGCTGTTCTAAAGGTTCAGAATGATGCTAAAAGCATGCTGTTAGCAGGAAATAACATTCCTGATTACCATAAGGAAGTTGGTAAAATAATGGAAAGTGAATTGATAGGTCTGGGGTTATTAAGTAAAACTGATATTAAAAATCAAAATCCATCAAACCCTGCATATAAAAAATATTTTATGCATGGAACATCTCACCACTTAGGATTAGATGTTCATGATTATGGCTATCCCCAAATGAAAATGAAGGTTGGAATGGTTTTTACTGTCGAACCGGGAATTTATATAAGAGAAGAAAATCTGGGAATCAGATTGGAAAATGATGTGGTGATAACAGAAGATGGAGTTGACGATCTGATGAAAAATATTCCCATTGATACTGAGGAAATAGAAGAATTGATGAATTCAAAGTGAAAACAGGGGTTTTATTCCCTGCTTAATTTCTGAATTTATTGGCCTTTTCTATCAGCATTTCCCTGTCAGAAGTGATGCTGGGATCGCTATAAATATTTTTTGACAATTCGGCTACAACCTTTTTCTTGTAACCGAGTTTTTCGGCAATATCTTCACAAAACACGATTTCAGATTTAAAAACCTGGCCATCCACTTTCATTAGCTGAATTACCATATATAGATATTCAAATCTTTCTTCATTAGAAAGATGTTGCATATCCGATATAGGCTCCGGCTTATTGAGAAGTTCAGTGATCTGCTCGTTTCCTATATTATTGACATTTGCAATATGCTCGATGAGTTTTCGCTCTTTTCCAGCAAGCTTGCCATCAGCAGTTGCTAATTGTATAAGAATGTTTAATTGTCGCGTAACCATATCTTGATTTATTCTATTGATTCAACAAGTATCTTTTCAAATTTAATAATTATTATCAATTCTGAATTACGCACTTAAAATACCTGTTATTTAGCCATGTAATATTTAATTCCTATCTAATAACAAAAGCTTCTATTGATTGCAACTCGTGCGATCGTTTATAACATTATCTGGAATTTGAACTGTTTTTTGCCGATTACCTCTTTTTTGTCATTGTAGGATACTTCAAGGAAGTTTACATTATTATTATAATCAATAATTAAGGCTGTTGAACATCTGGTTCCGTATCCTTTCATCGAAATAAAAACAGGTGAAAGTTTTTTCTCAAGTTCATAAGAAATTCCGGTATCGGGAAGCAAGTTATCCGGAGCTTCATTGTTATTATTAAGCATATCGATTATATCGCCTGTATAAATAATTTCCTGTTTTAGCAAAGAAGTCAATTGATCTTTCCCATATTCAGTTTTAGGCCATGAGGTATCCAGTAAATGATTGCTTAATCCATGAGTCCCTCTTTCAATTATTTCCATTCTGTCAGAAATGTTGGAGTAATGGGCAATAGTTTCAAATGAATTGTCGCTTAGCAATAAATTGAAACCGTTATATTCATTTTTAATGGAAGAAACGTCATTTAAAAACGATTTGTTGCTTTGGGAATTAAGTAAAAAATCCTTTGAAATAATGCCCCTGGAACGAGCATTTTTATTCTCGTTGCTCAGATCGCGGTAATTAGTTATCGCAATAAACCGCCCGGTTTTTGTGATTCCCAACCAGGTTCCTCCTGAATTTAAATCTCTTCCTCCGATTATATTTTCATTTTCTTTCCAGTAACCGGCTTCTTTGGTTGGGCGATTAAAAAATTCATCTCTGTTTGCCGCGAGAATAAATTTATTTTTAGGATGTTGATTTATTGAAAATAGAATAAGACACATTTATTTTGAATTAAATTGATGATAATCAGTTAGCTATTTACAAGCATATTTGTCTAAAATAAATTAAATGGGACTATAAATACGAATCTAAGTTCATTAATTTAGTCAAATTATTATCTGGTTGTGATTATTCCATATTATACGCTATCACTATGTTTAGATTCCTGAAGAAGAAACAAAAGAAAAACAAATCCAATATCGATTTCATAGATATAAATGGAGAATTTCTCAAAGAGGGTGATAAAGTATTTTCGTATAGATACGAATTGGGTGAGTGTATAATCAAGAGGTGTGACAATGGATTTGAGTATGAATCAATTGAAAATAAGAAAAAGGTAAATTGGTCATTGATGGTAGATGCTGCAACAGAGCGTCAAAAAGTTAAGAAAATAGAATCTTAATAAAATACAGTAGTCATTTTCTCTTTCAAGCTTATATGATCCTTAAAATCTTTAAGCAAAAACAATCAATTGAATTTATTCTTGGTTAATTAAATTAATACCCTTACTTTTAAATTTTTATTATATCATAATATTAATATTTAATTGTATTTAGTAAAGAAATGAAAAAAGCATTAATTACCGGAATCACAGGTCAGGATGGAGCGTATTTAACAGAGTATCTCCTCGACAAAGGATATGAAGTTCATGGTATTAAAAGGAGAAGTTCTCTATTCAATACCGATAGAATTGATCATTTATATCAGGACCCCCATGAAACAGAGGTTAAGTTAAAGTTGCATTATGGCGATTTAACAGACTCTGGTAATATAATCAGAATAATACAAGAAATCCAACCTGATGAGGTTTACAATCTTGGAGCCATGTCTCATGTAAAGGTGAGTTTTGATACTCCGGAATACACAGCAAATGTAGATGGCTTAGGAACATTGAGAATTTTAGAGGCCGTACGCCTTCTAGGATTAGTTGAGAAAACCAGGGTTTACCAGGCATCAACATCAGAATTATATGGGTTGGTTCAGGAAACTCCGCAGTTGGAAACTACGCCATTTTATCCAAGATCTCCATACGCCGTTGCGAAATTATATGGATTTTGGATTGTAAAAAATTATCGGGAGGCCTACAATATGTATGCATGCAATGGTATTTTGTTTAATCATGAATCCCCGTTAAGAGGCGAAACTTTTGTGACAAGGAAGATTACAAGAGCAGTAGCAAGGATAGCTTTGGGGTTACAGGATATTCTTTATCTTGGTAACATAGATGCAAAAAGGGACTGGGGTCATGCGAAAGATTTTGTGAAAGCAATGTGGTTAATCCTCCAGCAGGATCAGCCTGATGATTTTGTAATTGCTACAGGTGTCACTACAACCGTAAGGGATTTTGTGCGAATGAGTTTTGCCGAATTAGGAATAGAGCTTGATTTTAATGGTGAAGGAGTGAATGAAATAGCAAAGGTTGCTAAATGTAGTAATGACGAATATCAATTGAAACAGGGAACAGTAGTTTTAAAAATTGATCCGAGTTACTATAGACCAACCGAAGTGGAATTGCTAATTGGCGATCCGACAAAAGCGAAAGAAAAATTGGGTTGGGAGATTGAATATGACCTCAAAGGTTTGGTAGAAGATATGGTAAGTTCTGATATAGAGCTATTTAAAAGAGATAAATTTCTGCTTAAAGGTGGTCACAAAGTTCTCAATTATCACGAGTAATGAAAAAAGATGCTAAAATTTACTTAGCAGGCCACCGTGGAATGGTGGGATCTGCTATCATGCGAAAGCTGGAGGCTGAAGACTTTCATAATATCATCACAAGAACTTCCGGAGAATTGGATCTCAGGATACAATTGGATGTTGAGTCATTTTTTTCCAGTGAAAAACCGGATTACGTAATATTAGCAGCGGCGAAAGTAGGAGGGATCATTGCAAATAATACATATAGAGCAGAGTTTTTATATGATAATCTGATGATTCAAAATAATGTTATACACCAATCCTATGTGAATAATGTTAAAAAACTCATGTTTCTGGGGAGTTCTTGTATTTATCCAAAACTCGCACCCCAGCCTTTAAGGGAAGATGCATTGTTGACAGGTCTATTGGAATCGACAAACGAACCATATGCAATAGCCAAAATTGCCGGAATCAAGATGTGTGATGCTTATAGAGATCAGTATGGTTGTGATTTTATTTCAGTGATGCCAACAAACCTTTATGGGCCAAATGACAATTATGATTTAAAAAACTCTCATGTGTTACCCGCCCTGATAAGAAAATTTCATGAAGCTAAAGTTGACGGGAATAAAAGCGTTGAGATTTGGGGAACAGGTAGTCCTCTAAGGGAATTCATGCATGTGGATGATTTAGCTGCTGCTTGTTTTTACCTGATGCAAAACTTCAGTGAAGCGGGTTTTGTGAATATTGGCGTTGGTAAAGATATATCAATAAAAGACCTCGCAATATTGATCAAGGATATTGTAGGATTTGAGGGGGCACTTACTTTTGACACTTCGAAACCAGATGGAACTCCACGGAAGCTGATGGATGTTTCAAAATTGGAAAATCTTGGATTTACTTACAAAATCGAACTTGCAGAAGGGATAAAGTCTGTTTATGAATCGTACGTGAAGGGCTTATAAAATTACCCATCACAGGAGCAAGGATGTTAAATCAAACCCCAAATAAACAGGATTTGAGCTGTCCCATCATTTCAACAATCCACTGTTAACCCTAAATAAATCAGGGACCCCGATATGTCGGGGTTGAGGCCCGGTTTCAATGCAGAACTTCCACTCGGTATTTAATAAACGTTAGGTTTGAAAAACGTTTTCCTTGTCTCCGATGGGTATATTATTGTTTAAATCTTTCAAGAATCAGTCAAAACACATCTTGTTTGACCGGAACGAATCACAAATATAATATTTATAAACTTTTTAATTCACTCAATTCCCATAAAAAAAGCCTCTGAAGAGGCTTTTTAATTTTTATATTTCAGAGTGTTGATTACATCATTCCACCCATTCCGCCGCCACCCATAGGAGGCATAGCCGGAGCAGCACTTTCGTCCGCTGGTTCATCTGCAACGACTGCTTCAGTTGTGAGCAGTAATGATGCAATAGAAGATGCGTTTTCAAGGGCTAACCTTGTAACTTTAGTAGGATCAATGATTCCTGCCGCTATCATGCCTTCAAATTTATCTTCTCTGGCATTGTAACCGAAATCTTTTTTTCCTTCTTTAACTTTTTGAACAACAACGGATGCTTCTGCACCTGCATTGGTTACAATAGTTCTTAATGGAGATTCAAGAGCCAATCTGACAATATTCACACCGGTTTCCTGATCGTCATTGCTAACTTTTACTTTATCAAGAGCAGAGATAGCTCTGATAAATGCAATTCCACCACCGGCAACAATTCCTTCCTGTACCGCTGCCCTGGTTGCATGCAATGCATCATCAACTCTATCTTTCTTTTCTTTCATTTCTATCTCAGTTGCAGCGCCTATATAAAGGATAGCAACACCACCTGATAGTTTAGCTAATCTCTCCTGAAGTTTTTCTTTGTCGTAATCAGAAGTTGTAGTTGCTATCTGTGCTTTGATTTGGTTTACTCTTGCGTCAATGTCTTCTTTTTTGCCACTGCCATTAACAATTATTGTATTGTCTTTGTCAATGTTGATTTTATCAGCAGATCCAAGATCATCAAGAGTTGCATTTTCTAACTTAAAACCTCTTTCTTCAGAGATTACAGTACCACCGGTTAAGATTGCGATATCTTCAAGCATTGCTTTTCTTCTGTCTCCAAAACCTGGAGCTTTTACTGCAGCTACTTTAAGAGATCCTCTGATTTTATTCACCACCAATGTTGCAAGAGCCTCACCGTCAACATCCTCGGATATAATTACCAAAGGCTTTCCGGTTTGAGCAGTACTTTCCAATACAGGAAGTAATTCCTTCATGGCAGATATCTTCTTATCGTAAATCAGGATATAAGGAGTTTCAAGCTCAGCTTCCATTTTTTCGGTATTAGTAACGAAATACGGAGAAAGATATCCTCTGTCAAATTCCATTCCTTCAACTGTTTTCACCTCAGTGCCAGTACCTTTGGCTTCCTCAACAGTGATTACGCCATCTTTTCCTACTTTTCCCATAGCATCGGCAATCATATCGCCAATCTCCTGATCATTGTTTGCTGAAATTGAGGCAACCTGGGCGATTTCATTTTCATCGCTTATAGGATTGGATTGCTTTTGCAAATCTTCAACAACAATACTTACTGCTTTGTCAATACCTCTTTTAAGGTCCATTGGATTAGCGCCTGCAGCTACGTTTTTAATTCCGTGAGCAAAAATAGATTGAGTTAGTACAGTTGCTGTTGTTGTTCCGTCACCGGCGTCATCAGCCGTTTTTGATGCAACTTCCTTTACCAGCTGAGCGCCCATATTTTCTACAGGATCTTTCAATTCAATTTCTTTTGCAACAGTCACACCATCCTTGGTAACTGAAGGAGCACCGAATTTCTTGTCTAAAATTACGTTTCTGCCTTTTGGTCCAAGTGTTACACTCACTGCATCTGCAATGGTTTCAACTCCCTTTTTTAGCTTTTCCCTTGCTACGGTATTAAAGAATATTTCCTTCGCCATTTTTATTTTAATTTAGATTTTGTTTATAATTAATTTTTTAAATAATAGCTAAAACATCTGATTCTCTCATCATCAGATAATCCTCGCCATCTACTGTAATCTCTGTTCCGGAATATTTTCCGTACAATACAGCATCACCAACTTTTACAGTTAGTGGTTCATCCTTTTTACCATTACCAACTGCAACTACTTCACCTTTTTGAGGTTTTTCTTTTGCAGTGTCGGGGATAATAATTCCTGAAGCAGTTTTCTCTTCCGCTTCAGCGGGTGCTACCAGAATCCTGTCTGCTAGTGGTTTGATTTTTACTTTCGACATTTGTTATAAAAATTTTAGGTTTGTTTTAAAATCTTCTGAACCTATTACATTTGTTGTGCCAAAGTGTAATTGGCATAAAAAGCCCATATTTCACTGACATTATTGCATGAAAAACAATATGCAATATGACACTATGATTGGGATTTACTTACCTCAAACCTTGACAAGTATTGTAATTTTTACTATTTTATATCGTTTTAATGATAAATTTATAAAAAATGAGGCATCTGGATAAAAACTGGTTAACAAATGGGTTGATTGACTTTGAATATAAAAAATATATAATATTGTCATATCTGAAACATGTCCAACAAAATTTTACTGACAAAAAGTTATTTCCTGTTTTAAATGATTTGATTGATCATCATAGAAATCTGAAATCTATCAGGGATGGTAAGACTTTTCTTAAAAACAAATTCCGTCCGAGAATTTCGAATTTTAATTTTAAACTGCTGTCAATTGAATACCAGCCAGAAATTAATGATTCACCAATGTTTTCTGAACTTGAAGCAATTATGGAGTATGGAATGTTGCTATTTGATAAACAGATTCATAATGGAAATGAGCTTTTGAGCGAAATAAAGAGTACAATTACTATTGAACCTGTGGGTATTTCACCATTATACAAAAAGGAAGGATTGTTATTTATGACTTTAAAAAATTATAGAACTGTGAGGATATATCAATATACAGTGAATCCTTTAACAGTGGTGAATGGCCGGGATGATCAGATTAAAACCTATTACTTAAATTCTGAACGACTTTCAATAGCGAATACTTTTGAGAAAATGAAAATTGAAATGATTAAAAAATTTAAAAGCCTTCCAAATCCCGCAACCTATGCAATCAGCACAACAATTAACTTTCCATATGAAGAAACCTATCTTCCAATAGCAAAGAAAATGTTAGAAAACCAATTGGCCGCCTAACGGGATTTAAAAATTGCGGATTTATTTTACTGATTTTCGTCAACCAATCCATCGAGTCCTGAGCCGCTCGCAGAAGAGTCCTCACTTTCAAAAGGGAGGGGAGTGCTCGATGGAGGAAGAATTGTTTGTTGTTCCGCTCTTTCGAGGGTAGGGCTGCTCATTCCGGGATTCTCAATATTATCATTTAGGAATATATGAGTTGACAGGCTTAAAGTCAAAACAGTTATTGCTAAACCCCATGTCAATTTTTCGAGGAGATCACCGGTCCTTTTTACACCCATTACCTGGGCGGTTCCGCCACCGCCAAACTGACTTGATAAGCCACCACCTTTAGAATTTTGTGCCAAAACAACCAATATTAGCAGCAATGCGGCAATGACAATAAGTGTAATTATGAATGTAAACATTTCTCTACTTTTTTATTTCTTCAATTCGAGCCGCAAAGTACGCCTTTTTTTGTGGTAATTTCCAAATTAATTTCTTATAAATATCAATTGCCCTTTCTCTCTTTCCTTGTTTTAGTAGAATTACCGCTAAATTTTCAGAGACAAGGTCATCTCCAAATTTTGTGCTTTTCTCAGAAAGATCTTTATTGATTTCATCGGAAGACTTCTCTTGCTCTTTTTTCAAGTTACCTATACTCGGCTGCTCTTCAATAAATTTTTCTATAATCTTGTTTTGCGAAATATGATCTTTAGTTTCTTCATGTTCTTGTTGCGATTTTTTACTTTCTATTTCTTTCAGAAAAAAAACATTCACCTGGCTATCAAGCACTTCATCCTTTTTCAATATCTCATTTTGCTTTTCCTCCTTTGTTGCAAGATGAGATGTTTCCTGGGGTTCTGTAGTCTCTTTTTCTGTTTTGGGTTTTTGGTCTTTCTTTGTTTTTTTATCCTTTAGCTTTTTCGCTACTTTTTCTTCCGCAACAGATTCAGGTTCATTCGTTTCTAAAAACTGAAACTGTTTTCTTAATGATTTTAGTTTTTTAAGATTTTTTAATACTTCATCAAAAATGGAAGAACTGTCTGATTTTTTAGATTTTTTATCACCGAGTGATTTTTCTTTTTTCTCAGTTTCATCGATTGATTCTAAAATTGGTAATTCCTGATAGGGGGCTATTTGTTCAATATTTTCTAAAAATTCCTTTTCCTGAATGACTTTTTTCAATGCCGCGCGATTACTCGAGTAAATTGCTGCCCGAATAAGTTTTTCTTGTTTTTCAGTGGAATTAAGTTCAGACTGAACCCTGGCTAACAGAATATGGAGATATTGGGCAAAAGGAGACTTACTGATTTCATTTTCCAACAAAACTATATCATCTTCTTTTGCTTCGGATGGATTATTGAGAAGTAAGTTTATTCTTTCTGTTTCCACTTATTAGTATTTTATTACCAGTTGGCTACTGATGCATTAAAAATATCCAGCACAATTGCATCATATATAAATTCCACTAAGGCGGCTTCTATGCTGTTAAAATCCTGTTTCTCAGGATCGTAGTCCTGATAAAATGAAAAAGACTGCCCTTCAAAATCATAGCTTTCGTCCTGTGTATTTAAATATGTCACTTTTACAGTTATGGTCAATCTCTGGAGTGCCGCAATGTCTGTGTTCGCAAAATTCTGACTCCCAGAGGATTTTGGCGCCATAGGAGTTAGTCGATATCCGACAATACTACCTTCCAACTGAAGGTCTCCCTCATTTGGCACGATGGTCAGGCTCGTATTTTGCTGGTAATAATCTCTAATTTTTTCTGTAAACAGCTGACTTAAGTTTGGAGGGCCTGTACCAATTTCATCATAGAAAGTTTGAATGGAAATTGTTTTAATATTTGGAGAAATATTAGCGCCAGTAAATGAATACACTCCGCAGCTAACCAAAAGTGTGGTTGAAAGAAATATTATGAACGTTTGCTTAATCATCGATTTCAAATTGTTTGATCTTCCTATATAACGTTCTCTCGGAAATTCCGAGGTCTATGGCGGCATATTTTCGTTTATTATTATTTTTTCTCAAAGCTTTGATAATCAATTCCTTTTCTTTCGCTTCAATGGAAAGGGACTCGTCACGCTCTGTTTCGTGAGAAATGTCCTGCACATTTTCAAAATTATAATTAGAAGCTGGGGCTGAAGTATCAATTATATAAGGGCTTGTTGGGATTTCAGGGTTGATGTTGGGTTCAGATTTATTTCTAAAAACCTCCTGTGGTGGATTATCCATACGAGATGGACTTTCCATCACTTCTTCATTAATCATTCCATGAACCAACTTTTTTAAATCATTGACATCTTTTCTCATATCGAAAAGAACCTTGTAAAGCAATTCTCTTTCAGACAGTCCTGCCTTATCATTTTCGGGTTGCTGATTATAAAGCATTGGTAGAAAATTGCTTTCTGAAGGTAAGTATTTCGATAGTTTTTCCCCGTTGATTTCCCTGTTGATTTCAAGAACTGATATTTGTTCTACCAGGTTTTTAAGTTGCCTGATATTTCCTGGGAATCGGTATTTCCCTAAAATTATTTTTGCATCTTCAGTCAACATCAAGGGCCTTACCTTGTATTTTTCAGAAAAGTCTGTTGCGAATTTCCTGAATAACAATTCAATATCTGACCCGCGTTCTCTCAGTGCCGGAACATAAATAGGGACGGTATTTAACCTGTAATAGAGGTCTTGTCTGAATTTTCTGTTTTCTACTGACTCTAGAAGATTTACATTCGTAGCAGAGACTACCCGAGCATTGGTTTTCAGAACTTTGGAAGAACCAACTTTAATAAACTCTCCGTATTCCAATACCCTTAGCAAACGTGCCTGAGTTGACATTGGTAACTCACCAATTTCATCGAGAAATATAGTACCACCATCAGCAACTTCAAAATATCCTTTTCTCGCTTCGTGAGCGCCTGTAAATGAGCCTTTTTCATGACCAAAAAGCTCAGAATCTATTGTACCTTCAGGAATTGCCCCACAGTTGATAGCTATGAATTTACCGTGTTTTCTCGCGCTAAGATGATGAATGATTTTGGAAAACGACTCTTTACCACTACCGCTTTCACCAGTAATTAATACCGTCATATCTGTTGGAGCTACCTGGCATGTGACTTCTATGGCATGGTTAAGAAGTGGAGAATTTCCAATGATTCCAAACCTTTGTTTTAAACTTTGAATTTGAGGGTCGTTCACTTTTTTATTTTTTAAAACTATACGTCAACTTCTCCAATTAGAGTTGCCGATGTACAATCATTTATTCGAACATTCACGTACTGACCTTTTTTATATGCTGCTTTTGGAAAAACAACTACTTTATTTGCACTATTCCTTCCCTGTAAAAAATCATCAGATCGTTTTGAGGTTCCTTCTATGAGAACTTCATAAACTTTGTTGAGATCTTTTTTATTTCTGGCAAGTGAAATTTCCTGCTGCTTTTCTATGATTTCACTCAACCTTCTTTTCTTTATCTTTTCAGGAATATCATCTTCAAGCTTTTTTTCTGCAAGAGTTCCTGGTCTTTCAGAATAAATAAACATATATGAGAAATCGTACTGAACATAGTCCATGAGTGAAATTGTGTCTCTATGCTCCTCCTCAGTCTCGCTACAGAATCCGGCGATCATATCAGAAGAAATACCACAGTCTTCGCCAAGTATGCGTCTGATGGCATCAATTCTATTAATATACCATGCCCTGGAGTAAGTACGGTTCATTAATTTTAAAACCCTTGAATTACCACTTTGGGCTGGCAAATGGATGTAATTACAGATATTCGTGTGACGTTTCATGGTATTTAAAACATCATCTGTAATATCTTTTGGGTGTGATGTGGAAAATCTCACTCTTAATTTTGGATTAACCAGAGCGACCATTTCAAGAAGTTGGGAGAAATTCACAAAATCCTGCTCATTTATTTTTTCAATCTGTGCTTTCCACGGAAGCGTCTCATTTGCAGACCATTTGTAAGAATCGACATTTTGTCCTAACAAAGTGACTTCTCTGAAGCCCTTTGAAAATAGCTCTTTAGCCTCATTTACAATAGAATAAGGATCTCTGCTTCGTTCCCTGCCTCTTGTGAAAGGAACGACACAAAAAGAGCACATATTGTCACACCCTCTCATGATGGAAATAAATGCCGTAACTCCGTTGGAATTTAACCTGACAGGGCTTATGTCTGCATAGGTTTCTTCTCTTGATAAAAATGTGTTGACAGCTCTCTGGCCTTCATCAACCTGGCTGACTAATTCTGGGAGATTTCGGTAAGCATCCGGCCCAACAACCATATCCACTATTTTCTCCTCCTCCAACAATTTGCTTTTAAGCCGTTCGGCCATACAGCCCAATACACCTACGGTTATATCAGGGTTATTTTTTTTTAAACCATTAAAATGATTGAGCCGGTTTCTTACAGTTTGTTCAGCTTTTGCCCTGATCGAACAGGTATTGATCAATATTAAGTCAGCTTCAGATGCCTCTGAAGTCGTTTCATAACCTTCTTTGGCCAAAATAGAGGTGACAATTTCGCTGTCAGAAAAATTCATCTGACAACCGTAGCTTTCAATATAAAGTTTTCGTTTTCGGTCTGTATTTGAGTCTCTATGTGCCGATACAGATTCGATTCCTTTTTCTGAAATTACCCCTATATCGCTGATTACCTTTTCCATTTCTTTTTTAACATTTTTTTCGTCTCAGAAAAATAGGGAGCAAATATAAGCATTAACAATGCAATATGACATATTGGCAGAGTTATTTTCTGAAATTGCTTCTATTGAAATAAGGAATTTTTAGCCCTTTAGAACTTCTAAAAGTGCATCTGCTTTGAGCAAGCATTCGTTGTATTCGTATTCCGGATCAGAATCAAAGGTGATGGCGCTTCCGACATGGAAGGAGATCATTTTGGTTTTTGAATCATATATTATGGATCTGATCACTACATTAAAATCAAATGCTCCATCGGGAGAAAAATGACCGACAGCACCAGAGTACAATCCCCTGGAAGAATTTTCCAGTTTTTCAATTTCCTCCATCACCCTTATTTTTGGTGCTCCTGTCATGCTGCCCATGGGGAAAGCATTTTTAATGACATCAGCTAATGCCACTTTTTCATCATGAACAGCAGATATTGTTGAGATCATTTGGTGTACTTTTTTGAAAGTATAAATACCAAATAGTTCATCAACTTTTACTGTACCTGTTTTAGCACTTTTTGCAAGGTCGTTCCTGACCAGATCAACAATCATGAGGTTTTCAGCTTTTTCCTTCTCGCTATTAGCCAAATTTTCTTTCAATTTCTGGTCTTCGGATTTGTCAAAACTCCGTCGTATAGTACCTTTTATTGGTTGTGAAACAATTCTATTGCCCTTCTTTTTAAGAAATCTTTCCGGTGAAGCGCAGATCAAATATTTATCGTCAACTCTCATGAAAGAAGAAAAAGGCATCGGCGAGATTTTGTTGAGGTTTGTGTAACACGATAGAGGATTGAACGATATGGCTTTAGTCGAAAATTCTATGCAATAATTTAACTCATAAAATTCACCTTCAACGATCTGCTCCCTTATATAGTTTACATTTTCGATATACTGTCTCCTTGTTGTAGCGCATTTAATAGATTCGATCCGCTGGACACTCTGTTCGATGTAACCCTTCGATGTTGAAATTTCCTTGTAGATAGTATCAGGGTTTTCGAAGGAATAAATTATTATATAATCATCCTCTATTTCAATAATGATCTCCGGAACATAGAAAGCCAAATGTTGTACTGGAATTGTTGCAGGGTTGTCGCTTTCTAGCGCTTCAATTTCATTTTTTAGTTCATAACCAAAATATCCATAGAGCCAATCATTTTTTTGCCTGAGCATTTGCTCAAGTTTTTCGAAAGAATCACGATTACTTTCAATATAATTTCGTCTTCCTACAAATAGAGTATTTCGAAATGCACCATAAATTGTTGAATGACCATTACCATTCAGCAAGGAAAAGTATGATTTTTCAGATGCCCAGAGCAATAATTGCTGGATTTGAGATTTTCGGAACGGAAACTTTTTCTTTTTTCTCTGAGTCATCTTCATTTCAAGTCACAAATGTATTCATTGAAGTTTTTAATTGGATAATTGGCGACTTTTATTTTGATGCTGGTTATTCAATATGCGGAAAATAAGATATGAAATAGTTTATTTTGCATCTTCAGGTTTTAAATTTGTCCATATAAAAATCAATGTCATTTAGTTAAGCTCCTAATATCCCTCTGGAGAGGGTGAAGGGAGAGGTAATACAATAAATTTCTTAGCTAAACGACATTAATATAAAATTTGAAATATGGCTTTAATTATACCGGTAAGAGGGATAGAACCACAATTTGGAAAGAATTGTTTTATCGCAGAAAATGCCACAGTAGTTGGCGAAGTGGTCATGGGTGATAATTGCAGTGTCTGGTTCAATGCGGTCGTGCGGGGTGATGTTCATTCCATCACCATTGGAGATAATTCGAATATTCAGGATGGAGCAGTTATTCATTGTACCTATAAAAAGGCCAAAGTAGTTATCGGCAATAATGTATCGATTGCTCATAATGCAGTGGTTCATGGCTGCACCATAGAAGACAATGTACTGATTGGAATGAATGCGGTTGTAATGGATGATGCGATTGTTCAAAGCGGGGCGATCATAGCTGCGGGGGCTGTGGTACTGGCCAACACAATTGTAGAATCAGGATATATTTATGCCGGAACACCAGCGAAAAAAGTAAAGAAGGTAGGAGAAGAGCTTCAGGGGGTTTTCGAAAGGACTGCGAATAATTACATTAAATATGCCCGCTGGTTCACTGAAGGGAATATGGAATACTAAACTAGCTCATTCAACTTGTAACATAGTAAGATTGATGAGAGATTGCGTGCCCGCCGAAGCTTTACCGCGTTCGCTAAAAGCTTTAGCGGTTGCGAAGCATAAGTGGGATAAAATATTGAAGGGAGATTGATTAGAGATTGATAAAGATTGATATAAAAAACTCTTTATTCTTCAGCATATCGCCGCAGGAAGTTGCGCAACCTGAAACCGGCAACCCGTAACTATTCTAATAAATACTGAAACAATGTATTGTCCTTTTTTTCGAGATCGGTAAAAGTCACAACCTAACCTTCTCAACTTTTTTAAGTATATCCTCAATTATTGGCTTCCCGTGAAGCCTTCCGTTTTCTATGAAAACCTTTGCAGTTTCTTCTCCGCCAATGATTGATCCGGCCAGGTAGATCCCCTCAACATTAGATTCAAAAGTATCGGCATTTAGTTTTGGGATTAAATAATCACCTTCAAGCGTAACGCCAATTTTCTTCAAAAAATGAGCATCCGGCCTGTATCCTGTCATTAAAAACACAAAATCTGTATCTATCCGTTTTGTACTGCCATCTTTTACATTTTCAATTATTACGGATTTTTCATAGATCTCAGTAACCTTATGATTAAAATATGCTTTTACCTCATCCTTCTTTATTCTGTTTTCGAGATCCGGAACTATCCAGTACTTGGCTCTTTTGTCAAGCTGTTCGAATAGGTGTACAACCGTAACATCAACATAATTTCGATATAGATCGAGGGCCGTTTCGATGGCAGAATTTGCGCCTCCCACAACCACAGCTTTCATTTTCGAATATCGAAATGCTTCATCATAATAATGGCTGACATGTGGCATGGTTTCTCCGGGGATTTGGAGGTATTTCGGAACGTCATAATATCCGGAAGCTATGATTACTTTTTTTGCAGAAAATTGTTCATTAGCCGTATGAAGAGTGAATGATCCACTTTTTTTTTCAACGCTATCAACCCTGGTGAAGAGCTTCAGGTTCAAATCAAAATGATTGACAACTTTCCTGTAATACTTCAGGGCCTCAGATCTCGTTGGTCTTGTGCCCATGGAAACGAATGGAACGTTGCCAATTTCTATGTTTTCAGAGGTAGAAAAGAAGAGCATATTTACAGGATATCTTCTTACCGATTCTGTGATATTGCCTTTATCGATAATCACATAATTGAGGTTTTTGGCTTGTGCTTCAATACCGCATGCTAGTCCACACGGTCCGGCGCCGACTATTATAACATCGTATAATTTCATGACAGCTAAAGTATTAAATCTTTATGAACAAAATCAAAAATAGTTCATACACTTAGCGATCCAAGCCCAACTTTTAACAACATGTGAAAAAGTCTAATTTATTTTTTTACTTAAAAATAAAGTCCGACAGTAAACACCCACCTTCCCGGAGTACTATCTAATTTATAATCCTGTCCATCTATATTAAACTGGTCGCCGATTGCTGAAAAATTGCCTTCATAGCGAACATCAAACAGGAATTTATTTATATCTAATCCGACATCTGCCACCCAGCCATAGGTAGCACTTTTAAATTTTTCTTCATAATTATCAAATTCAAGAAGCTCTGAAGTGCTGCTGAGGAAAATGTGTGCCTCAGGACCAACCATCAGTCGAAGAGGACCAAATTTTACTCCTAATAGCAATGGAATGTCAATGTATTGCGATTTTTCGCTTTTGATCTCATTCACAACATTTTGTACACCGGCCGGGTCCAGTGAGGTTACATTATAACTGATCCTCGTTTCACTGAACAGGACTTCTGGTTGTATTAATATTTTCCAGACTTTGGCTTGCAGAAATACTCCAGCGGCAATACCGGCATTGGTCTCCTCAATGGCCATATTCACTATTTGGGATGACAGTTGACTTACAGGGCTAATTTTACTGTTTTTATCTACTTGAAGTGTGTTAACACCTCCTCGCAATCCGAATCGAAGTTGACCGTAGGAAATTGTAGTACTGAAGTAAAAGAGGAAAATTATAATAAGTAATTGTTTCATGGTATGGTGTAGTTATAGTAAGAAAATAATATGGTTGGTTAAAATTTAAAGAATTTTGTCCATCTCTCAAAGCCTGACCTAAGAAATTTTAGTAAATTCTACATTAGGATGTTACGGTTCACATCATACGGCAAAGATATTCGTCACTCGGTTCAACCAAGCAACTGATTTCAACGACTTATCGACAATGTTATCATTCGCTCGCATAGAATTGAATCAACATTTGGGAGATATAAAAACGAAATTAGCAATAATCCAATGAGCGGAATAACAGACTTAGCCCTTATAATCCCAACTCTGACAATTAATTTATCTAGGGCAGAAATAAAAAAGGCAATTGATTATAGCACAGCTAAACAGTTAAAACAATGGAATAAGGAAAATTTGTGTGAGTCATTATCTATTAAGAGGAATTTAGTATTTCCAAAAAAGAAGAACAAATATATTTTTTAATTATTAGCGATTTAGTTCACCCCAGGTGTAGGCCTTGTTTCGCCGTAGCGGCTACGCGAAGGCATGGGTGAGTTTTTAACGTAAAAATTGAATCTGAAAATCATAAACTATGTCCGACATGTTAATATGAAAACGCTGAATATTCTTCTTGGGCGGCTCAGAGTAAATTTCATAGACCAGCTATACTACTACATTGTCAGACAGGAAGTCAAAGAGTAAAAAGAAATTATTTCAGATTTGAAGGAACCAACAAAGGTGTAGTATTTAAATTAATTGCTTTCAGATTGCAAATCTGAAAGAGCTGTTCCGAGAGGGCTGGGTGCAAATCCGAAAGAACAGTTAAAATGATGTACTGGAAAAAGAATTAAAGATTCTGAAGTTTCGCACATACAAGTAATGTTCTTATTACCAATAATTTATCGCTTAATAAAAATTTTTATATGCCTAACAATCAATACTTTATCATTTCCACTTTATAGTATTTTTTCCTCTGTGAAACTTTGTGCTTCTTCGCGCAACTCTGTGTAGCAGCTATTTCACAAAGTTACTCAAAGAAGACGCAGAGAGACTCAAAGAAAATATATTATATAAGACATTGTTTTTCAATCAATTAAAGATGTTTATTTTAGTGCGAAACTTCAGAAGATTTCGATCACATTGCAAATGACGGCCGAATGGGGGTTGTAAAGGAGTTTTTCTCCCTCTGGAGGGAGATATAAATGGAGAATTATTGTCCCAATTCAGAGTCATTCTATGAAGATTCTGAGTTTCTATAACGCTAATGCAAAATTGTTTCATATTTCAAAATACTTGTTGGTGATGACATGTTTACCTTGCCTGCCTTGCCAGAAGCAAACAAGTCAACCTACCGCAACACCGATCAGTGTGTATTTTCTGATATTGCTTCCGGGCATAATATGACCGCTCAATTAAAATTATACAATGTTCATCAAAAAGGATGTGGCAAAATCACAATAATTCGGTATAATTGAATTGTATTTGTGATGATAGGTTTACAGCTGTTTTTTCAACTATAATTTTTTAATATTATGCTACTTGATATTTCTTCGTGGTGGACAATCCTGACATTCCCTGAAAAAGTATATTGGATCATTGCAATTCCATCAACTGTATTGTTACTCGTTCAAGTTGTCTTGTCACTAATGGGTGGAGATGCTGATGAAATGGATACGGATATTGACCTGGATTTGGAAAATGGTAATGGAATAGAAGGTGGTGCAGGATGGCAGTTTTTCAGCTATAAAAATGTACTTGGTTTTTTTACACTATTTGGCTGGACCGGCCTTGGGTTTTTACAAATGGGGCTGGGGTTGCTGATTGCTGTATTTTTTTCATTTATAGCAGGGCTTATCATGATGGTCATTATGGCTGCTTTATTTTATTACATCAGTAAATTGTATCAAAGTGGTACTATGATCATTGAAAATGCTGTTGGACGAACCGGCGAAGTTTACCTGAGAATTCCGCCAAACAGGGAAGGGCATGGTAAGGTTCAGGTAGAGATTCAGGGAAATCTTCGAGAAATGGATGCTATCACGGATGATGTTAAAGAATTGCCTACAGGCAGTTTAGCCCAGGTACTCGAAATTGTCAATCACCAGATATTATTAGTTACCCAAGTATTATATTAATTTTTTAGATATGAGTTATATTTTAATAGGAGTCGTTGCAGGAATATTATTCCTGGTCATCATTATTTCATCACTTTTTAAACGGTATAAAAGGTGCCCTTCTGACAAAATTCTGGTCGTGTATGGAAAAGTAGGGAGCAGCTCTGAGGGAGTTCGAACGGCAAAATGTATTCATGGAGGAGCCTCATTTATATGGCCGATTATCCAGGACTTTCAATTTATGGATTTGACGCCAATTTCAATTGAGGTTAACCTGACCAATGCATTGAGCAGGCAGAATATACGAGTGGATGTCCCTTCAAGATTCACCGTGGGGATATCAACAGAACTCGGTATTATGAATAATGCAGCTGAGCGTCTTTTAGGATTGAGCCAACAAGAGATTTATGATCTGGCAAAGGATATAATATTTGGTCAGTTGAGGCTCGTTGTTGCAACCATGGATATTGAGGAGATCAACAGCAATAGAGATAAGTTTTTAGCCAATGTGGCAAGCAATGTTGAAGCGGAATTAAAAAAGATCGGGCTTAAACTTATCAATGTAAACGTAACAGATATCAAAGATGAATCCGGCTATATTGAGGCACTCGGAAAAGAAGCGGCATCCAAAGCTGTGAATGATGCCCGGAAGAGCGTTGCAGAAATGAATCGCGATGGCTCCATTGGAGAAGCGGAAGCTGTTCAGGATGAGCGTACACAGGTAGCTGCTCTCACAGCACAGGCAAAAATTGGAGAAGCGGAAGCGCACCAAAATGAAAGAATAAAAATAGCCGCTGCAGATTCCCTGGCAATGATCGGTGAATCAACTTCTACCGCAAATGCAAATGTTGGAGAGGCCGAGGCAAAGAAATCTGAGCGTATTTCGGTATCTGAAGCTAATGCCCGAGCAGTTGAGGGAGAAAATATGGCAAAAATTGATATTGCTAATTCTGAGGCTGAGCGTAGAGAGAAAGAAGCTGAAGCTCATAGAAAAGCTATTGCAGCTGAAAAGGTCAGCCAGGCGAAAGCCCTGGAAGAAGCCTATGAATCTGAACGAAAAGCTGAAATTGCCAGAGCTGAAAGAGATAAGGCATCTCAAATTGCTGATATTGTAATCCCATCACAAATTGACAAAGAAAAAGTTGAGATTGATGCGGAAGCGGAAGCTGAAAGAATAAGAAGACATGCAAAAGGTGAGGCGGATGCGATTTATTATAAAATGCAAGCTGAGGCCAAGGGCATCTCAGAAATACTGAGTAAACAGGCAGAAGGTTTTCAAAAAATTGTTTCAGCGGCAGGTTCCAATTCCAGAGATGCAGTTTTACTGATGATTGCAGATAAATTACCTGAGATTGTAAAGACCCAGGTTGAAGCTATAAAGAACATTAAGATTGACAAAGTTACAGTTTGGGATAGTGGTTCAGGTAAAGGTGAAGGAGCAAATTCTACAGCTAATTTCTTATCCGGATTAGCCAAATCATTACCACCTGTTGAAGACTTATTGAAAAATGCAGGGATGGAGTTGCCTTCATTGCTTCAGGGAACCAAAAAGGGAAAAACCGAATCTCCCGAAAAGGAACTTGATAGTTCTGATTCTTCAAAAGAAATTAAAGAGGATAAAGAGAAATAGTCCATCCTAGGACTTAGCTCGGGCGCAATACAATTGCGCCCGTGAAGTTTTCGGACACTTGCAATGTCAAACCCTTCTAACTCAGTTATTATTTGAATATTTTGGGTTTTCAGGAGTGGTGGTTTTTCCTTGGGCTGTGACACATAGACCAAAGGAAGGTTGTACGGGAACAAGACCAGAGTAATTAGGAAAAAGTAAATGATTTCGCTCGACGACCGAGCGTAGGTTGTAAAGGAGTTTTTCTCCCTCTGGAGGGAGATACAGAGCGAGGTATATAATATTCCGTACCTGCTTTGGGTCATTCTATGAAGACTCTGACTTTCTAATAAATTGTTTCAGGTTGATATAATACCCCATTGGCCAGAAAGGGCGCCAAATGGCAAAGTGAAATTATTTCAGATTTGAAGGAATCAACAAGGGTTTAGTTTTCCAATTAATTGCTTTCAGATTGCAAATCTGAAAGAGCTGTTACGAAAGGGCTAATGGAAATTCGAAAGAGCAATGCCCAATGATGTAGCTGGAAAAAGAATGAAAGATTTCGATCGCATTGCAAATGACGACCGAGCGGTTTCCTGTCAGAAAGAGCGGGTTTTATTACGCTTCGCTGCGAAATGAGAAAGCCTTCTTTGTATCTCTGAATTCCTCGATTAAATGAGCAAATAAATCAGGTGAGGTACTACCATAAAGCACATCGCTATAATAATCAGAGGCAATTTCTGCCTGCTGCTCTCTATTAAAATCTCTGAGATCTTTTCCAACTAACCCCACTGACCCTCCATATTGATAACCACCTTTTCTTTGTGCCACAAGGGCCTCTACAAGGTATTGAGTACCCACACGCTCCATCTGGCTGATATGAGCTAATTCATGTATAAGCCATTTCATGTCACTGTTGCCCGGAGCTACTTTGAGTTTTCTCGTGAAATTAATGGTATGAAAAGTCGTGACACCCATGTTTGTACTACCTGCAAACTTTGCGCCCAGCCAGGCGAGTAATGAAGCTTCATCAACTCTAATCTGCCAGTAGGGTATGCCTTTTCCAAATACCTTTCTCGATTCTTCCAATTCCAGTTGAGTTAGCGTTCTTGAATTTGGTTTTATAATTTGAAACACCAAATCCAGCAATTCACCGATTAGCAGCACATCAATCGCTTTACTCAAAACCCTACCAGTCCAGGCGAGTATAGCAATGAGACTTTGCCCCAACCAACCGAGCCATTGTGCGGATTGTTTGAAAAGTAATTTAAAACCATTAAAAAGGCCGATTATAAAATATATTGGTCCACGGACGATGTGAATAATTATCAGAAGAAGCCTTCTGGGTAATTGATTAATTATGGCCCAAAATATTGCTCCAATTGATTTTAAGACATTCCATAGATAGTTGCCAATACTGTTGATTATCTTCATTGATAGTAGGTTAATTTCCACCCTCCTATAATATAGGAATCCCAAACATTTCCTGCAAGGTATTTACCGAAGGATGTGATGGTTTTCGTGCAATTTTCATTAGCGGTTTACTTCTTTACATTTACCTAATCATCTTATCTAAGTGACATTAATTCATAATTTCCTATTTTCACAATTTCAATTCTAAAACTTTACAGGAAAAGAAAATGCAAAGAAAATCATGGCGTATGTTGCCAAAGGCCGGTTCTATTGACAATCTGAAACTTGTGGATGAGCCAATTAATGACCCGGAAGTAAATGAAGTGCAAATTGAAGTAAAGGCCATCGGTTTTAATTTCGCCGATATTTTTGCCATGTTTGGATTGTACGAAGCCACACCGGAAGGATCTTTTATCCCAGGGTTGGAATTTTCGGGGTTGGTTGTTAAAATGGGAAAGGGGGTCAAAGCAATCAATATTGGGAAGGAAGTAATGGGAGTAACTAAATTCGGGGGCTATACTTCTCACCTGAATATTGATCCGGATTACCTAGTCGATCTTCCCAAAACATGGAATTTTGAAGAAGGCGCATCCTATCTCGTACAGGCTCTGACGGCCTATTATGGTCTGATAGAATTGGGTAATTTGAAAAAAGGCCAAACGGTATTGGTGCAAAGTGCCACCGGTGGTGTTGGTATTTGGGCAAACCGGATTGCGAAGCAATTTGATGCCTTTACCATTGGGTGTGTAGGCAATAGCTCGAAACTCAATTTTCTGGTAGCGGAAGGCTATGATCATGGATTTGTAAGAGGGGCAACATTTAAATCAGATCTTAAAAAGGCACTTGGAGGCCGTGAATTGAATATTATCATGGAATGTATAGGAGGGAAGGTGCTGAAGGATAGTTACGCAACATTAGCTCCCGAAGGCAGAATGATTGTTTATGGTTCAGCGAGATATGCGCAACCACGGGCAAGGCCGAATTACTTCAAATTAGTGTGGCTTTTTCTTAAAAGGCCAATGTTAGACCCTCAAAAAATGATTGAGCAAAACAAATCTGTCATGGGTTTCAACCTCATTTATTTGTATGAAAAGGCAGGATTACTCCATGAAGTATTGGAGAAATTGAGTAAAATGGATTTGGGAAAGCCTTATGTCGGTCATGTCTTTGAGTTCGAACATTTGAAAGATGCGGTGAAACTTTTTCAGACAGGGCAGACGACAGGAAAGGTAGTTGTCAGGATTTAGCGTTGAATATTTCTTGTATTCTGGCAGTTTGTTGAAAGAATTGGATAAAATTCTTAAAAGCGGGAGCTCATTTTTTTTTAATTGACCTTAATTGAGAAAAATCTTTTTTCTCCTTTGAAATGGTGAGTTGGCAATGAAACCGAACATCAGATAATTGTGGTAAGGGATAAACTGTGATAAATATTACTCAGGCCTTGTTCATTAAAAAAAATCCAATAATTATTATTCATTGAGTTTCTTTGTAAAAATGATTGCTTACTATATTGTTATAGGTTGGCAAACCTCAATTATGTTATAAAACTCATTATTATATGGCTAATTCTTAAATTATTCATATAAATATTACACTCAACTAAATAGCCCTCATTGGATTGTTAATGAATTTCGATGATTTTTACATAGAATGTTATATAACAAAAGATTAAAAGCTACTTAGCATTGTATGATTGAACCAGAAATATCGTTCACAGCGATATTTTTTAAATCTACTTAAAATAATAAATGAACTTTTTATAGAGATTTTATTTTCTAAAGTAGAATTAAGTTATGCAGTGGATTATGGGTATTTATTCTAATTTTTTTTTAGAAACATTCACATTCAACAAAGGAGTATTTTTAAAAGAGACAATAAAATTATAGTCATGTCTGGTTTTTTTTATAAAGGGAGAATAAGAAGGCTTATATTCTTGATAGGCTTAATAGTATTTTTCATTTTTACTGGTATTACAAATTCAAATGCGCAGGACGTTTATGCTATTGTAAACAATGGAAATTGGAATAGTGGAAGTACCTGGTCTTTAAGTTCGGGAGGGGTTGCTTGTGGATGTACTCCTGACGCAAATACGAGTGCTCATATTGGAGAAGCCGGCGCTATGCGGGTACAATTTAATGTAGATGGCAATGCAAAGGGCTTGACGATTTATAATAATGGAGTATTGGATTGGACAAGTAACAATCGTGAATTATACATTAATAATGGGGGACAATTGGATGTCCAACTTGGAGGAGTACTTGATGAAAATGGAAGTGGTACCGCCCAGATTATATATTTAGATGCCACTTCAACTTCACTAATTGTCAATGGAAGCCTGAATATTGATAGAATACGCTATGATGGAGGAGGAACGCATTCTATATCAGGAAGTGGCACTTTAATGATAGAAGATGATTTTGAGTTGAATAGTGCTGTAACAGTATCTTCTAGCCATACAAATTTTACAGTTACAGATCGATTTGAATATTTAAGCAATAATGCCTCATTTACCAACACAGGAACCCTTACCGTAAATAATGATATCTTAATGTCGAACTCCGGTTCTGCTTTTTCAAATTCTTCAACTGTGAATATTGCTGATGATATTATAGTAAATGGCGCAAATTCTTCAATCACAAATACGGGGAATCTGAATCTGAATGGTGCCGGTAGCAGTGACATTGTACTTCAAGCTGACAATATTACCATTACCAATACTGGCGGGAATATAGTTGTAGGGGATGATATAAACTGCAATTCATCCAGTACCAACCTGGCATTTTCCAATACCGGAACAATCAATATTGCTGATGATTTATTAATTCTGGGGACTAGCACGTCTTTTACAAATACAAATACAATTACTTTTACTGGTAGCGATGGAGATATATTTTTACGAGCTGATAACATCACGTTTACAAATACCGGGGGGACAATTACAATAACTGATGACATTGCGGTAAATACAAGCGGCACAAACCTGACCTTTACCAACAGTGGTACAATTAGTTTAACCGGTGCCTCTAATAGTGATTTTACAATACAAGGAGCAGGATCATCGATTTCCAATACAAACATTCTTAGCCTAGGCGGAACAGATGGAGACATAGTGTTTCAAGCCGATAACATTTCTTTTAACAATAATGGAGGAACGTTGTCTATAGGAGACGATATTTCAGGCAATTCATCAAGTACAAATCTTGCATTTACGAATTCAGGTGCGGTAACTGTAACCGGAGATATGATTCTAAATGGTGCGCCTACGGTGGTAACAAATAGTGGGTCTATAAATGTAGGGGTGACCCTGACTCTTGGAGGTAGTAATTCAGTTTTAACAAACTTATTAGGAGGAACTATTATTGCAGCAAATGATCTTTCATTAAGAGGGGGTAATTCAACAGTAAACAATACAGGGGTTATTAATTTAACAGATGATTTTAGGTTCAGGTCAAACGATAATACATTAAATAATAATGGAACACTTACCAGTGACGACATTGCTTTTGAAGAGGATAATTGCACCATTGTAAATGATGGGACAATTACGGTCGGTGATGACATCAATGTTGGAAGTGGCGATAACGATAATACCATTACAAATAATGCTTCCGGAACATTTTCAGTATTATCGAGAATAGGCTTAGGCAGCACTACAAATCGTTTTCGTGTAAATAACTATGGTATATTTAACCTGGCTGAAGAAATAAACAGTGGCCCTACAGGTGTAAATGCACCAAGCTGGTACAACTATGCAGGAGCCACAGCCAATTTTTCGGATAATGATGTTGATAATAATAATAGGCTACTATTGTATGCCAACTACAATGCCAACACCATCAATTACAATGGCAACCTGAATCAGGACATTGTCACTCCACAAGATGCATATTGGAATTTAACCCTTTCCGGTACATCGATCAAAGAAACTCAAGCTAATCTTGACATCAACGGAAATGTAAGCATTGAGGGAAGTGCTGGCTTAAACCCCAATACCAACAACAATAATCTGACAATTGCCGGTAACTGGACCAATACAAGCACGAATGGCAATGCCTTCGATCAGGGTACAGAAACAGTAACTTTTGATGGAGGCAGTCTGCAAACCATCACCAACGCTTCCGGAGAGTTTTTTTATAATGTGGATTTCACCAATGTAGCGGGATTTGTAGGTAGTGGTAACATTACTACTACTGGGACTCTATCTATGACCGCAGGTATTATTAATATGGGTACGGATAAATTGGTACTTGGAGATGCAATTACAAACGAGGGAATATTCAATTATACTTCCGGGACTGTAATCGGAAAATTTGAACGCTGGATTGCAAATGCATCTACCGCTACATACAGCTTTCCTGTGGGGACTGTTAGTAATACAAATACAGCTAATATCGATCTGAATTCCGGAACCACCGGAGGCTCCCTGATAGCAGAATATGTAACAACCAACCCGGGAACAGTGGGCCTGCCCTTGACTGATGGTTTATCAACGGTTTCATCTACATTTTCTGAAGGATACTGGACGTTTACTGCAGCCAACAGCTTTGCAAATAGTGACTTTGACCTTACCCTTGACGGTTCAGGAATGACCTCAGAAACTTTCGACGCATATACACGCATTTTATCCAGGGCGACATCAGGGAACGACTGGATTGTAGAAGGTAGCCACCTTCCGGGTGTCGATCCGCTCGCTAATCGCGCAGGAATGACCACCCTTTCAGCTGAATTTGCCCTGGGAGTTGGAGATACACCTGCAGCAGCAACTACCTGGTACACTTTAGGTGGAGGAGGAAACTGGAATGATCCAACTACATGGACGCAGGATGGAACCGGTAGTTTGCCTTTACCAGTAGGTGGGGGCGTACCGGCTACGCAAGATCATGTCGTGATTTTGAGTGGCGCAACTGTGACGATGAACCTAAATAATGTGACCATCTCAAGTATGGAATTAAATGGGGAACTGTTTGTGGGAACAACATCCGGTCATGATTTTACACTTATTTCAGGAAATGGGCATATATATCTTCAGGGATCCGGAGGATTGGATAATTTTCCCGATGGAGTGACTTCTCTGTTTGCGGATGCTTCGGTAGGAGGCACAGTTGAGTACAACGGTTCAGGATTGATATTAGATACCCAACGTGAATTCAATCATTTAATTCTCAACCTGAATAACAATTCGGACGTACTGGTTCTGCTGAATGACCTGACGATAAATGGCAATTTTACACTTACTAAAGGAGTATTTCAGATCAATGATAACTCGGCAACAACGATTTTAAACCTGACAGTCAATGGAACCGCATTGGTTGATGCAAATGCTTCTATGGCTGTTGGTCAGGGCAATACCATTGGCGCATATACCATCCAGGGGAGCAATATGCCCGGAGTAGGTAATTATCACAATATTTTCCACCAGGTAACTTTTAGTGGTGATTTCACTAATAACGGTTCAGTAAGATTCACTAATCAGGCTGCGCCGGTATATAACGAATTTACCTCGACCGGAGCTGTCACTGTTCGATTCAAAGGAGCAGCAGATAATACTATGAGCCTTTTTGGAACCACAGATTTCTACAACCTTATCATCGACAAAGGAAACGACCAGACATATGAATTAGAAATCAATTCGAATAATGTATCCAATTTTAGTCTTTTTGGACCCAATAGCGTTGGGAGGGTTCAAAGTGCTCCTTTTTCAGAGGCAAATCCCGAAGTTAGAAAAGCATTGTGGATCTTTAACGGAACTCTTCATCTAACAGGAAGTATCAGTATTCCTACCCTATCAGAAGGAAATCAGAACGGTGGAAATGGTGATTACCCTATTGGTCAAAATGCAGCAATGTGGATAGACGGAGTAAATGTGGCTGTTTATTCAACTGCAGATGACATAAGCGAGGTGCCTGCAGGAGCTACTGGAATAAATGCCACAGGTAGCAGTAGCAGCAATCAGGCTTTATCGCTCTATGGATTGTTCCGCATTTCTAATGGTTTTTTTGGAACGAGAGCTAGTGGAGGATTTATTTTTTGGAATGCTGCGGCCGGTAATGTTTTAGTTGAAGGAGGTACAGTGAATGTATCGCAGTTACGCTCTGCAGGCGGAGGCGCCGGAACAAATAGTTATATTCAAAGTGGTGGAACGGTAATTGTACGAGGACGGTCAGGACAAGCCGGAGAAGTTACCACAGCTTATGCCTTATTTAGTATGCATTTGCCGGACGGTGTTTTCAATATGTCGGGCGGTACACTCCAGGTATATGGTGAACGCGGTGGAGGATCTGTTTTTATCAACAGCGATCCCGGATTTTACAGTATTTCCGGTGGTGATGTTATCGTTGAGAACTGGACCGGGACGAATGCAGAAATTGCATCCAATGCGCCATTTTGGAACCTGACGTTGGACAAAAATGGAGGAAGCGCTACACAAATTGAATTGATCACAAATACTGTCCAGGGAGAGACGATATTGAATCCGGATTTGGTAATCTTAAATAACCTGACCATTAAAACTGGCGTTACCTTTGATCACAATGGCAATGATGTTGAGATCGGCAGTGACTTTGTCATTGAAAATGGGGGAGATTACGTATATGACAGTTCAAAGAAAAATACGACTATCATCAATGGTGTGGACAACAGTGTTATGGCATTCTATAACCGAACAGGTGGCATAAATGATGAGCAACGTTTTTGGAATTTAACTATTGATAAATTAAGTGAAAAGACAATAAGTCTTGCTTCAGGTAAGACCGATCTTACTGGAAATGAAAATAACCTGTTAAGGATTGAAGGTGATTTCTTTAAATTATTGAGTGGCACATTAGACCAGGGAGCACATAGCATCCGGTTGTATGCAGATACCCTGGTAAATTACGATGATTTAACTGTATTTGATATTACCGTGACTGATGAAAGTGACCCCAATGGGAGAAATGACTTATTGAAATTCAGGGATGATGGAGGTCCGGCAGCTATCTTTATTACGGCAGATACATCTCGATTTGGAGGAATAAAGCAAAACAGTTCCGACAAGGTGATGACACTGATCAGTGATGTGAAAATTGACTACTTCCTGTATAAGCACGGGAGAATGAATTTACAGGATAATAAATTAACCATAGATGTGTTGGATACCTCGCCAAACGCAAATGCCGATAACGGAACCTGTAATAATTGTTTTTCTGTTTCAGATATGTTTGTCTTGGACGGAAATGCTTCAGACGGGGGATTATCCATATATATTCCTTCAAATGGATTAAATCCGGTGGATGGAACAGCGGTTTTTGAGTTTCCATTCGGTATGGGACTTGATGGATTTGATGCAACCGGCGCAAATTCAAAATATACACCTGCTTTTGCCACCATTAGTAACGCAACAGATAGCGGATATGTTAATCTCCGCCCTGTGGATAAGGTGTTGGCAACGACGAATCCAACCGGTGATGTTTTATCCTATTATTGGCGTGTTGATTATAGTGGTTTCACTTCTGGCAATAAACCGGATATCGAGTATCAATTTACCTATAATGACATAGATTTAGACGGTTCTGGTAATGAAGCGAGTTTCGTTCCGGGGAAAGTATTAGATGATACCCCATTTACCAGGTCGAGTGAAATTCCTGCCAACATAAATACGACAACAAATGTGATTACCTTCAATGGTGATTTGGGAGGAGGAGAACCTCCATTCAACTTAGAGCTTGCTAATTATACCGCAGGTGAACCTACAAGGTTTACCGGAAGTGTGGAGGTGTATTATTCCAGGGGGATTCGTAATGCAGCTAATGCACCATGGAGCACTGCCAGTTATTGGACTTTAGGCGCAAATACCAGTTTCGACCCTCATGATAGTCGCCAAACCCCTGCAAGTGATTATCCTAAAGCGGGTGATATAGCGTATGTTGGCTGGGTGCCATGGGATGATGTAATCGCACAGAAAGGTAAGCCCCACGGTGTTGAAATTAGAAGTACTGAAACTTTTGCAGAACTTAGATTTACGCAGATGCTGGATGTTGGTGGAAATCCTGTTGAAAGGGATTATTATTCGAATTTTCAGTACCGCCCTACTGTTTGTATAAATCCGGGAGGAATAATGAATGCAGTTTCGGTGAGTGGTGAAGGAGCTTTTTGGCTTCGGTCAGTTTCAACAAATCAGGTGGATCCCGATTTCAGTTCCGTTGATATGGGCGCTTTCGCGGCTGAGGATTCAGCATATATGATTTATGAAAGCACTGCCAATGTTATTTATAATAACATACCGGCGGAAGTCCCTAATTTATTAATTGCAGGTAATGGTTGGGGTTCGTGGGACAGGGAATTTGAAATTTCTACTGACATAACTGTAAAGGAAGATTTTGAACTGTTAGGGGATGTTAACCTGGTATTGAGCAGCGGATCTGCGGGAGACTTTTATGTAGAAGGAGATCTGAAGATTATGGAATTGAGTGTGAATAATAGTGGAGGCAATGGTGAAATAGCATTTCCCGATGATGCATCCAGGACCATAGAAATACTTGGTAACCTGGAATTAATCAATCAGAGTGCAAAAGTTAATATCCGCAATGCGGATGCTACGGTAGTTTCAAGTGATTTAATTGTTCATGGAGATATTCTACAGGATAACATTGGAGGAGGAGGCCTGCAACTCAGTTCTGGAGTGGGCTTGGATTATGTGCACCTCACACTTACGGGAGCGGGAAATCATATTTTCGAACAAACTTCAGGAGCTGATGCTTCACTATATTCCATCACGGTAAATAAGGGAGCTGATCAGTCTTCCTCTTTTTCATTTAATGGCAATTTCACATTGGATGGCCCTACAAATGGTGTTGGCATTGCTAAAGCTTTAACCATAGATAATGGGGTAGCCGTAATCAACAACTCAAGCACTAATATTGATTTGACAACAGGAGATGATGATTTTAATATTCCTTACACAGCAGGACTTCAGGTCACCCAGGGACAGGTCAAGGTGAGTGGTGATGATTCCGGTATCCTGCTCGATGGTAGCCTCATTATTGACGGGGGAGCTGTTGATATGGATGACGCTGTTGGGAATGGGAATAATTATATAGAATATACAGCGTCTGGAAATGCACTTATCGACATCAGTGCAGGAACACTGACAGTGGGTTCACAGATTCGCGGCAACCTTATTACCACAACGAGTGTGTTGGATTATACTCAAACCGGTGGAGATGTAGTAATTGGCAAAAACGCTGCTCCGGAAGCTTCCAGGAGTGTATTTGAGGTACACAATACGGGCAGTAATTTCACTTACACCGGAGGGACATTAACCCTCGTGCGTCAAAATACAGCAACTCCCGGTGTGGCAGCGTTGAGGATACTTCCAACATTTAGTGATATCACCCAAACTATTGTTATTGGAAATGCGGATACACCTGCAAGCCAGACAGATTTTGGTATCAATGCAAATGTACCACTCGCAGGGTTAACTATTTCAGGTGGAACTAATTTCCCGACCGGCGTCCTTAAGATTAATGCATTAACACTTACCAATACCCTTACTATAGATGCCGGGGCAACACTCGATGGAAATGGAATAGATCTGACTCTGGAAAGTGATTTCGTGAATAACGGAATATATACTCCAAGTGCCAATCTTACAACGTTTACTACAGGAGCATCGCAACAAATTTCAGGAGCAGGAGCTACCGATTTTTATGATTTCACGAAATTGGGAGCTGGTACACTTAATACTGTTATCCAATTCACTATTAATAACCAATTGACAATATCAGCAGGGATTTTTGATGATAATGGTAATACAATAGATCTGTTAGGAAATGCCACCATTGACGCAACACATCAAAGTACAGGTGGTGCCGGCGATGGTTTACGCTTTTCCGGCTCTGCCGAACAACAACTGACACGTTCCGGATCGGGATCAGGCACAATTGGGATTCTTACGCTTCAAAATTCAAATGGAGTAGTTATTCCCGAAGGAAATGGGTATGATTTTGATATTGATGGCGGATTAAAAATGAACGGTGGGGTTTTTAATATTGGGAGTTCATTGGTAACACTTGGTGAAAATGCAGTTATTACTTCCAATGCATCGTTTTCTGTAACGAATATGGTGAAGACCAACAGTTCATTTACTGATGGTGGATTGGGGAAAGTGTACCCTTCCGGGTATTCAGGAGTATTTATTTATCCAGTGGGTGAAATTAAATATACACCGGTGGAGATAGATTTTTCAGTTACCGGTGGAACTTCCGGATCAACTGTTGGTTCAATTGCCGTTCGACCAGCCAATGAATATCATCCGACGATTAATGATGGAACGCAAGGTATGCCGACAAAACCGGATATTGACAATGTACTACAGTACTATTGGACTTTAAGATCGAATAATCTAACTGGATTTACTGCAGATATCAAAGTAAACTATGACCAGGCAGATGTGATGGTAACTGAGACCGGGTATTCAGAGGCAGATTATATTCCCGCCAGAATCCTGGCATTCAACAATCCTACCAATGATGTGAATAAGTATAATAAAACAGATGTCAATGAAACTACGAATGAAATATTATTTTCAGCGGCTTCCGTATTTAACGGTGTAAATGAAAATGGTATAAGCGGAGACTACTTTGCAGGAATAGACGAAGCCATACCCAACAATGTGGCAACTTATACGGTTGATGTAGATGGGGGATCCGTTGACGGTGATAGTTATGATATTGCTGTGCCGGGAGGCGGGGCGCCGAGCGGAGCGGTAGTTATTATTCCAAATGGATTTAATCTTAATTTTGATATCGATAATGTAACACTTTATAAAACAGAAATTCAAAATGGAGGTACCTTAACAATTGACGATACAGAATTCCATCGTCTGGGGATTGTGGAAGGAATAGGAGACCTAAAAATCGTACATAACGGAGCAGGGAATCCATCTATGCCAGCTGCGGATTATGGGACTTTCTTCTCCTGTACCGGTGGAGGATTGGAATACGCAGGAACCAGTAGTTATAATATACTTGGAGGTATTCCGAATATAAGAAATCTGACTCTCAGTGGTTCCGGAGATCGGAATTTTCCGAATAACATCGTGAACGTTTGTGAAGATTTGATTGTAAATGGACCAACTATGAATACAAATTCAGGTTTTGGGATTAATGTAGATAACAATTTGATATTGGATAATGGAGTCATAAATATAAACGGTTCATCGACAACTGTCAGAAGTCATTTTAATAACGATCTTATAATAAATAGTGGTGTGTGGAATGGAGCAAATGGAGGTGTGCATTTCATTATTGGTGATCTGATTGTGAATGGAGGGACATACAATATGGGAGGTGTCAGTATGTTTACTATCTTAAGACAGAACTTAGAATTTAATGGCGGGGCAATTAATTCTCAAACATCATTTCTTAACATGAACAGTGATAATTTTAATCAAAGAATAATTGGAAATGTTAACGGATCAAATGCACTTTATAGACTACAAATTTTTAATAGAGGAGGTTCCAATGTATTTGATTTTGAGGATGACGTTGAAATTTCAAATGAGTTAGTTTTAAGAGATGGTATAGTTAATACAAATGGAAATAAGGTTATTCTTGGTTCTTCAGCAATAGTGACATATACCAGCGCAGAATCTTACATCAATGGTCGCGTGGTAAAAACCTTACCCACAGTTGGAGATGATTTTATATTTCCAATCGGCAGTGCAAGCAAATGGCGGCCGGCGTATGTTCAAAACGTTACTACAGGAGGTCTGGATTGGGAAGCTGAATATTTTGAGGGGGCAGCTACCAATGAAGCCATAGTTACAAATCTGACTCCGGCTGATATATCAATTCTTACCATGAGTACTGAGGAATATTGGAAAATATCGGATGGAAATGCAACACCTTCCGGAGTTAATGCAACTGTTGGGCTAAGCTGGGGCATTGACAGTTATGTGTCTTCGGTCTCTGCCGAACGCGAACAGATGGAAGTGATGGTATGGAACACAACGAATTCTAATTGGGATAATTATGGAGGAGCTAATTTCAGCAGCGGGCACACACAGTCCCAGGGCACATTAAATTCATCTTCTGTGGTATCCTTTAGTGAAAATATCTTTACCCTGGGGTCAACTGACCTAGCCAATCCTTTACCGGTTGAATTGGTATCTTTTACAGGAAAAGAAAAAGATGAAGAGGTTCTGCTATCCTGGCAAACAGCTTCTGAGTTGAACAATGATTATTTCATTGTGGAGCACTCAGTAGATGGACAGGTTTTTACAGAAATTGGAGATATGCCAGGAGCGGGAACCACGACGGTCATACAATATTATTCATATACACATAATCTGCCATCCTATCCGGATAATTATTACCGGCTAAAGCAAGTTGATTTTGATGGAGCTTTTGAATATTCAGACGTTATCCTGGTGCGCATGAAAAACGTACTAAGCTCCGATGAAATGGATTTTATAATGTATCCTAATCCAACTTCTGACGCGACCGTGAATATTGAATTAAGCTCATTAGATTATTCAAAGTCATTATTGATTGAAGTTGTAAACTTAAACGGGATGAGAATATTAAGCGAACATTATGAGACAGGTAATTTTGGGAGAACTATCAATTTGGATCTGGGATACTCGATAAAACGTGGAATTTATATTGTTCGTATAGCTCAGAATGATCGCCATGTCGTGAAAAAATTAGTAGTGAGATAATTTGTGAAATTATCATCGCACCCATTTTTTCAGATCGATCCAAAAAGGGGGCTGCGCTCGGAGGATTGCTTGCCCAATTTCAGAGTATTGTCAATTTATCAAGTGAAGAATTCTGTGTATTACAGGATAGTCTGCCAGGTATTATAAAACAATATCGAGAAAATAAGCATTTCTTCATTTACAGTGTCTTTATTAAGAAACTAAACAACATACCTTTACCTAAGCGGAAACACATAGTTGATCTTATTTCCTTAGAATTAACAATAGGTGTATCCCATCCGCGCCATAAAAGCTAAAAAAAATCGTTTGAGTTTTTATAAATCATTTGAATTAATCAATTTTAGTAAATTCTGGTTTTATAATTATTAAATCAATAAACTACCAACACATTTAATAAATACTTCCATGCGATTCAATAGACCCGGGCTTCTCCTCCAGTTATTGGTGCTTTCCATAATTTGGTCCTCTTGTGCATCTACCATTTATATAGCCCCAAAACAAGCCGATTGTACTGGAGCATCTGATCAAAAATGCTATTTGATTAGAAGGAATGCCGGTGAAAACTGGATTCTACACAATGAGGAAATAAAAGGGTTTGACTATGAACCTGGCTTTAGCTATAAGATAAAAACTAAAAAAGAGAGTATCAAAAATCCACTGGCAGGCACTTCGTCATTCAGGTTTATCCTTGTTGAAGTTCTGGAAAAAAACGATGTTACGGATGATATGGATATTGAAGATCTAGCTAATAAAGAATGGAAACTGGAGTTGTTGAAACAGGATAGGGTTGAGGTCGGTATTGAAACACAGGTTCCCACTTTAAAGTTTGAAGCAGATGGGAAAGTAGCTGGATTTGGAGGCTGCAATAGTTTTTTTGGAAGTTTTACCCTCGATGGCAGGACCATAAAAATCGGGGATGTCGGTACCACAAGGAAATTATGCGAAGAGGGAATGGAGCTGGAGAATGCGTATCTTAAAGTGCTGGGAATAGAAGTCAGGGCGCTGTTCAGTGACAGTAAACTGATACTTACAGGAGACGGTGGAAATCAAATGATTTTCGGGTATAAGTAAGGATCTCCTTTAATGACCTGATGGCCCTTTTTTTATTTTGGATTCACAACAATTTTAGTGGAAAATGTAAATAGTATGGAACTGGAAGACCAAAGATCGGGAGCTTTAATAGTACAATCTGATTTAAACAAATTAATAAAAAAACCATGGTCTGTGGCTCACAGACCATTAAACAAA